>CAKPCG010000015.1 GCA_934141475.1 uncultured Clostridia bacterium | reverse complement strand
ACTTATGATTATATAATACCAGCATATCACATGAATAAGGAACATTGGAATACAATTATTATAGATGAAAAAGTGGATGAGAATTTAGTAAAAGAATTAATAGAACAAAGTTATAAATTAACAAAGTAAAGTTAAATACAAATAGTAATTTTTAAGGGAGAATGATTATGGAAAATAAAAATGAATTTTTTATAGCAGGAAGAGCTAGAAATAAAGAAAATATATTAAAAATATGTGATTTATTTGATAAATACAAAATTTCTTATTATTGCTTTTTAAAAAATGAAGATAATTGGGGATATGGAAATAAAAATCAAACTCCAGAAGAAAAGCAAAAGGAATTTGAAACGCTGGATTTAAAGAGTGAAATAGTTTTGAGCTTATTTAATTGCAATAGGTGAGTATGATGCTACTGATACATTGTATAATATCTTTGAAACAATTTTTAACAGCGAAACAGAATTAGAAGAATTTTTAAAGAAATATTCTAAAAGATAAATTACAATTTAATAGTTGAGTAGAAAAGAAAAATTTGAAAGTGAGTTTTGTTTTATGAAAGGAAAGAGATTTTTAAATTTTATAAAAATAATATTGATTATTTCTCCTATTATTATTTGTGGTATTGATTTTTGTGTTACTTTTTAGGGAGTAAACTATGAATTAAATGTTGATAAAACCAATATAGCTATTATTGAAGAAAACTTACAAAAAGATAATATAAAAATTGAAAATTTAAAAGATGTAAGGAAAATTGAAATTAGTGGTGCAGGGGTAAATGATTATTCAGTTCTTTCTTTACATTATAATGATAATTCAATTAAATCTACTAATTTGTATTTAAATGAAAAGTCTTATTATATAGAGCAATATTTAAGCAAACATCATAAATTCAATTATAATGATATTGTTAAAATTTCTATATTTATAAGTCTGATGATAATAGTGGTTACTATATATATTGGAAGAAAGAATGGCAGATAATAAAAAATAATAACTTATTAGAAAATAATAGTTAGAAATGGAGATTTTATGAAAAAGAAAATTAAATTAACAATAGCATTCTTAATTAGTTTGTCGCCAATGTTATTAAATCAATATGGAGGAATGAAAGGCGTACAGGAAATTAGTGGATTGATTAACTTGATTAACCCAATAGGAATTATATCAGTAGTATTATTTGTTATAGGTGTATGGGCATCATTTAAAAATAAAAAGATAAATAAAATATTGGGGGCATTAGGAACAGTTGGAATTGTAGTTTCAGAAATATATCAATTCTTTACTTGGCACATAATGAATATAACGGGGAAAATGAGTATTTATAATAGTATAAAATTTGCTTTTCCAGAATTTTATATTGGATTAGTAATCTCTTTAATTATGATAGTTTACTATTTTTCTATTGATAAATAGTAAAAGAGTGATAATTTACAATTTTTTATAAAATATTGCTTGACATAGAAATTTGTGATATAAGTTATATATACTGTTAATTAAACACGATATGGAGGAATAAAAATGTCTTTTTTTGAATTAAGTGCAATATATATAAGTTTTTTAATAGTAGTATTAATAATCGGATTTGTAAAATTTGATAAAAAAATAAAAACAAAGATAATGCTTGCACTTTCAACTATTTACAATATTGCAATTGGTTATATAGATACAATATTTTGGTGGCTTATTTATGCTTTCTTAAGTAATCAACCTAAAGGTAGTAGCTATGATGTGCCAGAATCAGATGCTGGTTTTAATATGATGTTGGGTATTATATTATTAATATTATATATATGTGTATTAATTCCTATTAATATATTTATGAAGAAAAAATCTAATACTAGTATGAAACGTTATGTTATTATAAATGGAATTGCCACGGCTTTTGGAGTAGTTATGTATTGGATTATTAGATATATATAGGGGGGTTTTATATGGAGAAAGAGATTATTTTTGTGACGCATAATCATGGAAAAATAAAATCGGCTGAAAAATATTTTCAAAATTTAAAATTTAAAACATTCAATTATGAATTAGATGAACCTAGGAGTGATGATATAAAGGAAATAGCAACGGCTAAAGTGAAACAAGCCTATGAAATAGTAAAAAGACCTTGTATTGCACTAGATACAGACTTTAGAATTGATGAGCTAAATGGTTTTCCAAGAGCATTTGTAAACTTTTCCCTAGATACAATAGGAATACAAGGAATTTTAAAATTAATGGAAGATAAACAAAATAGAAAATGTGCATTTAATGAGTGCTTAGCATATCATGATGGAAAAGAAATACATTATTTTTATGGTAAACATCCACGGAAATTTATCAAATAAAATTCAAGGAGTAGACAGAGAAGAAAAATGGTCAGATTTATGGTATATTTTTAAGCCTAATGGTTTTGACAAAACATTAGCAGAAATGGATTCAAATGAAAGAGAAAATAGAAAAAAGATAGGTGGTTCATTTCAGGCAATGGAAGAATTTGCAAAGTGGTATGAGAATATAAAAGAAAAATAAACATAAAGGAATAGGTGTTAAAGTACACCTATTTTTTGAAAACATTAAATATTAGAAATTATAAGAAAAGTAAAAAACGAAAAAAATATAAAACGATAACTTGACATAATATAAAAAAACTGTATAATTATTAACAGTAAATACCGAAAGAAAATGTTGAATTTTCAAAACTACAGATAATATCTGAAGTTAATATTAAAAAAGGAGAACTATAAAATGACAAAAATTTATTTTTCAGGGAACTTAAATATTGTTTCTAAAAACTCCGAGGGCGAAGGTTCTCAAAAAACAACTGAAAACTGGCGGTTAAGACTTTTAAAGGTCACTGAAGAACTCACCTCTATCACTGAACCAACGGAACTAAAGGAATATCCAATATTATATGCAGGTCCTTTTTTTCATAACGAAGAAGAAGGAATTGAAAAGATTACAGAGAAGAAAACAAAAGAAATTTTAAATTCTGATATTTTCTGTTGCATAATCAATTCAAACTTTTCAATAGAAACAGCGGTAGAATTAACAACTGCTGCAAACTTGAAAAAGAAAATAGTAATATTTTACGACAAATCTAATAGCAATAATACCAAGCAGTTTGAAGTTTTGTATGCTATTGAAAACACAAAAAGAATCTGCATGAAAAATGGAATTACAATTGACTTTATATATTATAAAGAAAATGTCGTACCAGTTATGAAAGATTGGCTAACAAACATTGCTTATTTAAAAAGATATGTTGTTACAAATAACAAAAATCTTCAGTCACATTTACAGTTTTGTACAAAAATTGGCGTATATAAAAATGCAAAAAGAGGAGTGAATGTTTGTCAATATATGGAAAACGATGGCGGTAGAAAATTTGTAGTAGAGAGATATTGCAATGGTCTTACTATTATAAAAACTACTAAGAAATTTTGTATAACTGGAATTGTAGATGTTACTAACAATATATTGTACCTAGATGAAAATATAAAAAAAGTTACATTTAGTAAAGCAATATTAGAAGGTGTAGATGGAGTGGGTAAAACTTCAGTAGTAACAGAACTTATAAGGCAAGGTTTGGTATGCTTAGATCAATCCGAAGAAATTCGTAAATACATTGTATATGATGAAAAATTAACAATGGATGAACGAATTGAAAAATATAAGGAATATTTAAAATCGATTATGCCGAAATTTGTAATATTTCTTATTGATAACTCGAAAATAGAAGTGGAACTTCGTAATAAAAATGTTGTAATAGACACTAACGATTCTAGACCATATGAGTATAATGAATTATATAAAAAAGTATATGCAGAAATGTATAGATGGAATATAAAAAATCCAATTGAAATGATTGATTGTACGGGAATGAGTCTAAATGAAGAGACTGAAAGAGTTAAAACATGTATTAAGAAAAGAATAACTGCTAAATAGTTGAATGTTAAATTAAAAAAGGCGATTCATAAATATGAGTTGCCTTTTTTGCATTTGTTAAAAAAATTTCTCAAACCCCTTGCCAAAACTCACAAAATGTTGTAAAATAACACATGTAAAAAATTCCTTAAACTTAGTTAAATAATTAAGACACCCGATTTTAAACCAGGTTTAAGGAGAAAAGAAAAATAGGAGGTGTAAAAAAATGATTTCTAAAGAAGCAAAAGCTGAAATAATTGAAAAATATAAAAGAGACGAAAAAGATACTGGTTCACCAGAAGTACAAATCGCTCTTTTAACAGAAAGAATCAATGAACTAACAGAACACTTAAAAGTTCATAAAAAAGATAACCATTCAAGAAGAGGACTTTTAAAAATGGTTGGAAAAAGAAGAAATCTATTAAACTATTTAGCTAAAAAAGATATAAACAGATATAGAGAAATAGTTGCAAAATTAGGATTAAGAAAATAATTATACAAAGGGGGGGCAACAAAAATTTGCCCTCTTATTTTTAAAGTTTATATATTAGTTAAGTGTAGCTTGTATAATGTGCTTAAAGTAAAAGCATATTATAGAGGTTACATACTAATAATAAACTAAAAATAATAAAAAGGGTGTAAAAAATAATATAAAAAAGGAGAAATTTTATGTTTAAAGTTTATGAAACAGAACTAGCAGGAAGAAAATTAACAATAGAAACAGGAAAAATGGCAGCATTAGCCAATGGAAGTGTTTTAGTAAGATATGGAGACACTGTTGTTATGGTAAATGTAACAGCATCAAAAGAACCAAAAGAAGGAATAGACTTTTTCCCATTATCAGTAGATTTTGAAGAAAAATTATATTCAGTAGGAAAAATACCAGGATCATTCACAAAAAGAGAAGGAAAACCAACAGATAAAGCAATTTTAACATCAAGAGCAATAGATAGACCTTTAAGACCTTTATTCCCAAAAGATTTTAGAAACGATGTTGTAGTTGTATGCACAGTTTTATCAGTAGAACAAGATAACTCACCAGAAGTTGCAGCAATGATTGGTGCATCTTGTGCACTTTCAATATCAGATATTCCATTTGGAGGACCAACAGCAGCTGTAAATGTAGGTTTAGTAAATGATGAGATTGTAATAAACCCAACAGTTGAACAAAGAGAACATAGTGATTTAACTCTAACAGTTGCAGGAACACATGACAAAATAGCAATGATAGAAGCAGGTGCTAATGAAGTATCAGATGAAAAAATGTTAGAGGCAATAAAAACAGCTCATGTAGAAATAAAAAAATTATGTGAATTTATTTCAAAAATTAAAGAAGAAATTGGAAAACAAAAATTTGAATATAAATCATTTGCAGTTATACCAGAAATATATGATTATTTATCAGAAAACTACAAAGACGAAATGAAAACAGCGGTAACTGAAAGAGATAAACAAGTAAGAGATAACAATATTGATAAATTATCTGAAAAAGTAAATGAAGAATACAAAGAAAAATTTGGAGAAGATAAGTTTGAAGAGGATAAATCTGCAATTTCTGAGGCTTTATATAAATTAGAGAAAAAAGTTGTAAGAGATATGATTTTCTATGAACACAAACGTGTTGATGGAAGAAATTTAGATGAAATAAGACCACTTTCATGTGAAGTTGGATTACTTCCAAGAGTACATGGAAGTGCAATGTTTACAAGGGGCTTGACACAAGTTATGTCAATTACAACACTAGGAATGGTAAGTGAAGAACAAGAATTAGATGGAATTGATTTAGAAAAATCAAAAAGATATATGCACCAATATAATTTCCCTGCATATTCAGTTGGAGAAGCAAGAACATCTCGTGGACCAGGAAGACGTGAAATAGGTCATGGTGCATTAGCTGAAAAAGCTCTAGTTCCTGTATTACCATCTGTAGAAGAATTCCCATATAGTATAAGAGTTGTATCTGAAATATTATCATCTAATGGTTCAACATCACAAGGAAGTATATGTGCAAGTACATTATCATTAATGGATGCAGGTGTTCCTATAAAAAGACCAGTTGCAGGAATTTCTACAGGTTTAATAACAGATCCAGAAAATCCGGATAATTATGTTATGATGACAGATATTCAAGGAATTGAAGATTTCTTTGGAGACATGGATTTTAAAGTTGGTGGAACAGAAAAAGGAATAACAGCAATACAAGTAGACATAAAAGTAGATGGATTATCATATGACATAATAAAAGAAGCTTTTGAAAGAACTCATAAAGCCCGTATGTATATTTTAAATGATATAATGTTACCAGTTTTAAGTGAACCAAGAAAAGAAATATCTGAATATGCACCAAAAATAATAACAACAAAAATTAAACCAGAAAAAATAAAAGATGTAATTGGTTCTGGTGGAAAAGTAATAAATAAAATTATAGATGAAACAGGTGTAAAAATAGATATAGAAGAAGATGGACAAGTTTATATTTATGGTCAAAATAGTGAAAAAGCATATGATGCCTTAGATATGATAGAAGATATAGTTCGTGAAATAGAAGTTGGTGGAATCTATTATGGTGCAGTTACAAGAATTACTTCTTATGGAGCTTTTGTAGATTTAGGAAACGGAAAAGAAGGACTACTTCATATATCTAAAATTGCAAAAGAACATATAAGAAGAGTAGAAGATTATATCAAAGTTGGTGAAAAGGTTACTGTAAAAGTAATTGAAATAGATAACCAAGGTAGAATAAATTTAATGATGAATGAATTAAGAGAAAAAAGAGCAGAAAATGTAGAAGAAACAGAAAATACAGAGAATAAAGAAATTGAGGAAAGCAAAGAAGATAAAGAAGAAAATACTGAAGGAACAAAAGAATAAAGAAAGCCAAAAAGAAAATACTAAAAAAAGAAGAATAATTAAAATTTTAATATTAAAAAGAAGGAGAGAAAAATGTCAAATATACTTGCTTTAGAAACAAAAAAATATGCAATAAAACTAGAAAACTTTGAAGGACCATTAGATTTATTGTGTAACTTAATAGAAAAAAATAAAATGAGTATATATGAAATAAAATTAGATGAAATAACAGACCAATATATCGAATTCCTAGATAGAGCACAAGAACTAAATTTAGAGGTTGCAAGTGAATTTTTAACACTTGCATCTACTCTCCTTTATATAAAATCAAAAAAATTACTTCCAAATAAACAAGAAGAATCAGAAGAAATTTCAGAAGATGAGTTAATAAGAAGGATTATAGAATATAAAAAGTATAAAGAAATATCAGAAAAAATTAAAAAAAATTTTGAAGAAAACTCTAAAAGATTTTATAAAGCACCAGAAAATATAGAACTTCCAAAGATGCAATTAGAAGTAAGCTATGAAAAAAATATTATACCAGATTTATATGAAAAATTATGGAACAAAAATCAAGAAAAAATAAATTTAAATGCAAAAAATATTGAAAAAATAGCTTTAACAGATACTTATACAGTTGTAAGTAAGGTAAAAGAGATGTTTAAGGAATTGATAAAAAACAAAAGCTTTGTATTTAATAAATTATTTTCAATTCAAAAACATAAT
The DNA here is from genome assembly GCA_934141475.1 of uncultured Clostridia bacterium. GTDB lineage: Bacteria > Bacillota > Clostridia > TANB77 > CAG-508 > CAG-269. Next base: position 34,462 of record CAKPCG010000015.1, on the reverse strand, counting down.
AGGCAAGAAGTTGTAACAGCTTTTTCTGGTCTTCTTGAACTTTCTAGGAGAAATAAAATAGAAACTGATCAAAGTGGTTTATTTGGAGATATAAATGTAAGCAAGAAAAAAGTTGAAAAAAACGATTGACAAGCAAAAACATATATAGTATAATAGTTAACTGTAATCCGCTTAATCAAGGTAACTAAATGTTACAAACCTAAGTAACTACCTTTTTTGAGGATTAGCGAGTATACGAATAAGGGAGGTGCATTTAAAATGTACGCAATAATTGAAAGCTGTGGAAGACAATACAAAGTAGCAGAAGGAGATGTAGTATTTTTCGAAAAATTAGATGCTGAAGAAGGAAAAAAAGTAGCATTTGACAAAGTAGTAATGGTATCAGATGACGGAAAAGTACAAGTAGGAAATCCTTATGTTAAAGGTGTAAAGGTTGAAGGAAAAGTAGTTTCTCACGGAAAAGGTAAAAAAATAATAGTATTCAAAATGAAAGCTAAAAAGAACGAGAGAACAAAACAAGGACACAGACAACCATACACAAAAGTTGAAATAACATCAATCAAAACATCTGCAAAAAAAGCAGAAGCTAAAAAAGAAACTGCAACAAAAGTAGAAGCATAATAATAAAATAGAAATTAATAAAAGAGATATAAAAATATAAACTGGAAGGAGTTGAAAAAAATGGCACATCACGTTGGTCAAGGTAGTACAAGAAATGGTAGAGATAGTGAATCAAAGCGTCTAGGTGTAAAAAGAGCTGATGGACAATTTGTTTTAGCAGGTAACATTCTTGTAAGACAAAGAGGAACAAAAATATATCCAGGAACAAATGTTGGAATCGGAAGCGATGACACATTATTTGCTTTAGTTGACGGAACAGTCAAATTTGAAAGAAAGGGTAGAAACAAGAAAAAAGTTAGTGTTTACCCAGTAGTAGAAGAAAAGGTAGAAGCAAAAAAAGCTGAATAATATCGAAATATGATATATTGTTTGAAAAAACATATATCATATTTTTTTTTATCTAAAAACCCAAAAAAGATGTTGCACAAATTGAATAATTGCGATAAAATAAACAAAAAAAGAAAGAAGGTATATGTTTATGGAATTAAAGATTGATTTTGAAAAAGCTGGAATAGATAAAAAGGAAATAATGAAATATAAAGAACAAGTAGAAAATATACATAAAGACTTACATAGAAGAGCATCAAAAGAGGATGACTTTGTTGGATGGTTAGAGCTTCCAACAAATTATGATAAAAAAGAGTTTAAAAGAATTCAAACAGCAGCAAAAAGAATAAATAAAGATTCAGATATATTGCTAGTAATAGGAATTGGTGGATCATACTTAGGCGCAAGAGCTGTAATAGAGGCATTAAGTAGCTCATTTTATAGTATGCAAACATTAAAACAAAGAAAACATACACTTGTATTATTTGCAGGAAATAATTTAAGCCCAAATTATATAAATGATTTAATAGAAGTAATAGGAGATAAAGATTTTTCAATAAACGTAATATCTAAATCTGGAACAACAACAGAACCTGCAATTGCATTTAGAATTTTTAGAGAAATATTAGAAAACAAATATGGAATTGATGAAGCAAGAAGTAGAATTTATGTTACAACAGATAAAGAAAAAGGAGCACTAAAAAAATTATCTGAAGAAGAAGGTTATGAAACATTTGTAATTCCAGATAATGTAGGTGGAAGATTTTCTGTATTAACACCAGTTGGATTATTACCAATAGCTGTTGCAGGAATGGACATAGATAAATTGATGAAAGGTGCAAAACTTGCACAAGATAACTTAAATGATGAAGAATTAAAATATAATGAATGTTATCAATATGCAGTAATTAGAAATATTTTATATAAAGATGGTAAAACAACAGAAGTATTTGCAAATTATGAACCAAAAATGCATTATATGACAGAATGGCTAAAACAATTATTTGGAGAGAGTGAAGGAAAAGATGAAGAGGGAATATTCCCAGCAGGAATAGACTTAACAACAGATTTACACTCAATGGGACAATATATGCAACAAGGATTGAGAAATTTATTCGAAACAGTACTAAGTATAGAATCACCTAAATCAAACATAACAATTAACGCAGATGATGACAATTTAGATGGATTAAATTATTTAGCAGGAAAAGATTTAGATTTTGTTAACAAAAAAGCAATGGAAGGAACAATAGAGGCACATGTTGCAGGAGAAGTTCCAAATATATTATTTAAAATGGAAAAATTAGATGAAGAAAATATTGGAGGATTAATTTACTTTTTCGAGCTTGCATGTGCAATGTCAGGTAGTATATTAAAAGTAAATCCATTCAATCAACCAGGAGTAGAAGAATATAAAAGAAATATGTTTAGATTACTAGAAAAACCTGGATACGTAGAAAAATAATGCTCAAATGTGATAAAACATTAAAAATGATAAAGTATCAAAAGTGACAAAACACTAAAAATGATAAAAAATAGTAACATAGAAAAAGAGGTAACTTGATGAAATTTGAAAGAGAATATTACGTAGGAATAAAAGACATAGGTCTAGATAACAAAATGTCAAATTACGGAATGCTTAGCATATTAGAAGAAGTTGCAAGTGCACATTCAGACACTGTTGGATATGGCGTAAATGATATAAACACCAAGAAAAAAGTATGGCTTTTAATGGATTGGAAATTGCAAATTTTAAAAAGACCTAATTATGGAAGCATACTAAAAGTAAAAACATGGGCAAGGCCTATTGAAAAAAAGCCTTTTTACACATATCGTGATTTTGAAGTTTTTGAAAACGGAGATTTGGTTGCATTTGCAACATCTAAATGGATTTTATTTGATTTGCAAACAAATAGAATTTCAAAAATAACAGATGATATAATAAATCTCTATAAACCAGAAAGTACAAGAGTATTTGAAGAGATAGAAATAGAAAAAATAATAGAATTATCACTATTAAATGATTTTATAGAATATGATGTAAAAAGAGCAGACATAGATGTAAATAAACATATGCACAATTTAAATTACTTAAAATTAGCCTATGAAGCTTTACCTGAAAAAGAATATTTATCTAATGAAAAAAACAAAGTAAGAATAATGTACAAACATCAAATATTACTAGGGGATAAAGTAAAATGTTATTATTCTAATATAGATGGCAAATATGTAATAACAATAAAAAGTCAAGATGATAGTATTTTACATGCAATTGTAGAATTAAGCTAAAAAGGAGTGAAGCTAAAATTGAGACAAAAAAGTGAAGACAAAATAACAAATATTTTAAAAAAAATAGCTCCAGGAACGCCAATAAGAGATGGACTGGAAAATATATTAAAAGCAAGAACGGGAGCTTTATTACTTTTTACTGATAATGAAGAATACATAAAACAATTAGTTGATGGAGGCTTTTTTATAAATGAAGATTATACTTCTTCTAAATTATATGAGCTTGCAAAAATGGATGGTGCAATAGTTTTAAGTGCAGATATGAAAAAAATATTATTTGCAAATGCAGAACTTATACCATCTAGTGGCATTCCGACAGTTGAAACAGGTACAAGACATAGAACTGCTGAGAGAACAGCAAAACAAACAGGAGAACTAGTAATTAGTATTTCTCAAAGAAGAAATATAATAACAGTATTTATTGAAAATGAAAGATATATATTAGAGGACACAGAGGTTGTATTAAACAAAGCAAATCAAGCAATTCAAACTTTAGAAAAATATAAAAAAGTTTTTGATAGCAAATTAAATATTTTAAATGAATATGAATTTAATGATATAGTAACATTAGAAAATGTTTTAAGTGTTCTGCAAAGAGCAGAAATGGTTATGCAAATTGTTGATGAAATAGAAAAACAAATTGCAGAATTAGGTGATGATGGAAGACTTGTAGATATGCAGTTAGAGCAATTAATTGGTGGAATTGAAAAAGAAGAAGAACTAATAATAAAAGATTATTTAATGGTAGAAGACAAAAATCCAAAAGAAATAATGGAGAAAATTGCTAATTTATCTTATGAAGATCTTTTAAAGGAGCAAAATATTGCCAAGATACTTGGATATGACATATTTTCAGATTTCGACGAAGCATATGTATATACTAAAGGATATAGAATATTAAGCAAGATTCCAAGAATGCCAGCTACAATTGTAGAAAATTTGGCAAAAAGCTTTAAATCTTTTCAGCATATTATAGATGCAAGTATCGAAGAACTAGATAATGTAGAAGGTATTGGAGAAGTAAGAGCGAGAAATATAAGAAATTCTTTAAAAAGAATGCAAGAACAATTTTTATTTGACAATATAGTAAATTAAGTGTAAAATAGCTTTCGTATTAATTTAGAGGGAAAAGCCCCGAATGAAGGAGGAAAAAATGAGCAAAAAAATAAAAACCATATGTTGGGTAGTAGCATTAATTTTAATAATAGTAATATTAGGTGGAGTATTTTATGGATATTATAAAAAGAAAACTGTAAATATTCCAAATCCAGTAGTAACAATGGAAGTAGAAAACTTTGGTACAATAAAAATCGAATTATATCCAGATATGGCACCAGAAACAGTAGCAAACTTTATAAAACTTGCAAATAATGGATTTTATAATGGATTAAAATTCCATAGAGTTGTAAAAGACTTTATGATTCAAGGTGGAGATCCATCAGGAGATGGAACTGGTTCACCAAAATTTTCAGATTTATATAATGACGGTGATGAAAGCAAAACTTATAAATATACAGATGGAACAGAAGCAAAAAGTACTGATGCTTACAGTATAAAAGGTGAATTTATGGCTAATGGATTTAATAAAAATACATTAAACCTTGAAGAAGGAACAATAGCAATGGCAAGAGGAGATTATACTTCTTATTCATCAACTTTAACTTCAGAATCATATGATTCTGCAAATTCTCAATTCTTTATAATGACAACTAATGACCATACAAATTTAAGTGGATATTACGCAGGATTTGGTAAAGTAATAGAAGGAATGGATGTTGTAAAAGAAATAGCAAATGTAGAATGTAAAGCTCAAGAATCAGATTCAGATAGTGAAAAATCAAGTAGTTCTGCATCATCAGAAGTTTCAACACCTGTTACAGATGTGAAAATTTCCACTGTTACTGTAGAAACAAATGGAGTAGATTATGGAATGCCAAGAAGAATAGTACCATTTAACTACATGAAATGGCTATATTCATTATATGGATTAACATATAATGAAAATACACAAAGCGGATCAACTTCTGCAGAATAAAAAATAGTAGCAAAAATATAAAAACTCTTCTTATTAAACAAAATAGTTTAATAAGAAGAGTTTTAAACATAAAAAGCTACTATTTTTTTCTATTGACAAAAATTAGACAAAAGTTTACAATACCTTTAGGTGATTATTATGAGTGCAAAAGAAAAAAAGAGAATAAGCAAAATAATACTAGCTTTAGCATGTATTACATTACTTATTATTTTGCTATACATAAAATTGGCATCAAATAAAGCTATATATGCTATAGCTGAGGAAGAAATTCCAAAAGTTGAGTTAAAAATAAGTGATGCAAAGCCAGTAGATTTAGATGAAATAATTAAAAAAAATACGAAAGATTCTAGTGGAAAAGAAGAAATATATGAAAGAGAAGAAGAACTAGAATATATAACTAAATATAGAAATAATGAAGAGCTATATGTGGGAACAACCAAAGTTTCTCAAGAAGGAAGAAATGGAATACAAGCTATAAAGATGAAAAAAATCTTTGATGATGAAGGAAATGTTATATCAGAAGAACAAATAGGTTGTGTTGTTACAAAATCTTCAATAAATAAGATAATAGATATAGGAACTAAAATATATGTAGAACCAAAAAAAGAAGAGACAAAAAGCAGTTTAGAAAGTGGTTCTGGAGTAAAAATATCTGAAGAAATAAATGTAAATACACCATCTGGTTTTACAGCAGAACAATTTAAAATGGCACTAACAGATAAAAAAGATGTAAATAAAATATTTCAGGATAACTCAGATTATTTTTACTATATAGAAGATGAGTATAATATAAATGGAATGTTTGTTGCTGCAATTGGTATACATGAAAGTGCTTGGGGAACATCAAAACTTGCCAAAAATAAATATAATTTATTTGGCTATGGAGCATATGATTCAAATCCATATAATGGAGCTTATACTTTTTCTAACTATTCAGAATCTATAGATTTAATTGCAAGAGTACTTGTAAAATATTACATAAATCCCGCTGGAACTAAGATATATGATGGACAAACAGCATCTGGAAAATACTATAATGGAAGTACTATATTTGGTGTAAATAAAAAATACGCTACAGATACAAATTGGGGAAATTCTGTTTACAAATATATGAAATATTTATACGAAAAACTATAAAAAATATAATGAGAAAAAAGCAAAGTTTTTGAGTTTTTTTCAAAAACTTCTTGCTATTTTTTTCATTGTATTGTATGATATAAGGGTAAAAAAAATAGGAATTAATATAGTCTTAGAGGGGGAAAATAAATGAAAAAAAATATTACAATAATAGTAATAATTGCTTTCATGATGATAGCATCTACTGTAACATTTACATTTAATAAATCATATGCAGTAAGTGTAAATAATTTACAAAATACTTCATCAAATAGTGAATCTAACAAAAAAGACAATAGCATAGAAAATAAAGTTAGAAGCGAATCAGAAGGAGTTATTTCAAATCAAACAGAAAGTACACTTGTTGAATTAAAAGAAAAAGAATTAAAATCAGTTGAAGATTATCAAGATTCATATGGTTCAAAAGCATATGGACTTACAGCATACATATTACACAAAGTTCAAATATATAGTATTCCATTTTGTTTTTTAGGAATAATTATAGGAGCTATAAATCAATATGTTCTTGGAATTAGACACTTAGAGGCAAATGAAAAAGGTTTAGCTTTAATGGTAACTTTTGTAACACTTGCAATAATATGTCAGGTATTACCACTTATATTTACTATAGTTGTAAAATTTGGAAGGGAGTAAAAACTAATGAAAGTTTTATTTGCAGTAAATGATGAAAATATTTCAACATCTATTGTTAAAAAGTATCAAAAACAATATAAAGAGATAATATCATACAAAAATGTATACTACTTTAATGCGATATTAAAAGAATTACAAAGAAATAAAAATTATGATAGGGTTGTAATAAGTGAAGACTTGGAAGAATTTACAAGTACAAGCTTAGAGCAAAAAGATAAATTTATATTCGACAGACTAGACAACATTAGTGATGAAGCAGTCGCAAGTGATGGAAGTGATATTCCTATTATTTTAATTTGCTCAGAAAGAAGAACAAAATCAGAAGATATATTAGTAAAATTATTTGGAATAGGAATATATAATGCGATAATTGGAAAAGACAGAAGCACAGAAGAAGTATGTAGATTAATAAATAAACCTCGTTCTAAAAAAGAAGCTAAATTATACTATAAAATAGATTCTGAAAATGTAGGCTATGAAAAAGAAAATGATAGTGATGTTAGCGAAGTAGAAATGCAAAATATATTAAGACATTTCAGAAGACTAGGAAACAATGAGGAAAAATATGCAGAAAGCTTTAAAAACATAGTTTCACAATATAATAAAGAACAATTAAAAGTTATAATTGCAGTATTACCACCAAATGTAAGAGAAGTACTAACTGAAACATCACAAGAATATAGAAAATTAGCATATCCAAATGGAAAAGTACCAGAAGTACAAAAAAATCAAACAAAAGGAAAAACTACTAAAAGAGGGAAAAAAGGTACAAGTGAAAAGCTTTTGGATTTAGAAAATAATGCTATGATGTCAAAACCTGTTGTTGTTCCTTCAAAAATGAAAGAAAATATTCATTTGAATATAGATAAAAAGAAAAATATCCAATTTGAAGATATTTTAGATGACGAAGATGATGAAAACGATGATGATGTAATAGAAGTTGATGACATAGTACAAGAAAAACCAAAAGCTAGAAGAGGAAGACCAAGAAAAAATGTAGAACCAGAGCAAGAAATTCAGCCTGAAAAAGTTGAAAAGAAAAGAAGAGGAAGACCAAAAAAGAACGTAGTAGAGGAAAAAGAACCAGAAGATACTTTTTTGCCAGGATTTGATGATGATTATGAAGATGAAGAAGAACCAGTAAAACCAGTGGAAAAAAGAAAAATAAAATCTAGTAAAACGGTTCCTGCACAAGAAGAAACAGAAGAAGTTTCAATGCTTCCGGGATTTGATGAAGAAGAAGATGACGAGGAAGATGACTACGATTTTAATTCAAATAACTATAATAAATATTCTAATCAAGATAGCGATTATTCAGATTATGAAGAAGATGATGAAGATGAATACGAGGATTACGATCAAAGAACTAATGATGTAAAATCAGCAAGAAGTAATAATTTAAATTACAGAACAGATGTATATACAAATAATGAACTAAAAAAATATGACAACAAATTTGATGATGGCGAATTTGAAAATTTACTAACAGGAGATAAAAAAGTTGCTGTATTTGTTGGAACGAGCAAAAATGGAACATCATTTATTGTAAATAATGTAGCTCAAATATTGTCTTCAATGGGAATAAATACAGCAATATTAGATGCAACACAAAACAAAAATGCTTATTACATATATACAAAAAATGATGAAGACTTAAGAAGAACAGCGGTTGCATCGCTAGGAGAATTAATAAAAGGTAGAGCAAATGGTATAAAAGTAAATAGTAATTTAACAGTTTATACAAATATACCAAGCAAAAGTGATGAAATAAAAAATTCGCATCCTATAATGGAAACATTAGTAAAAAATCATTCACTTGTATTAATAGATTGTGATTTTGAAACCCCAATAGAATATTTTGACAAAGCACAAGAAATTTACTTAATCCAATCAATGGATGTACTTACAATTCAACCTTTAACAGAATTTTTAAGAGAGTTAAAAATAAAAAATGCTTTGCAAGAAAGCAAAATAAGAATAATTTTAAATAAACTTTTAAGAGTAAGAGGAGTAAGTGGGAAAAATATAGTCGGAGGAATGTCAAATTATAATGACCCAGAAATGTCATTTATGACAGAACTATTTGATAGAAATACAGTAAGAGTTGTAGCTCAAATACCATTTGATGAAGATGTATATGCAAGATATCTTGAGGGATTAATAGAATGCGAAATAAAACTAAATGGTTACCCAAAGGAAATGAAAGCAAAACTTACATCATTAGGTGAAGTAATTTATCCATTACTACCAAACAGTAGTGTTGGAAATAAAAAGAGTAAAAAAGGTTCAAAAGGTGGATACCAATACTCAAACTCATTCTCATCAGGAATGAATGACACATTAAATAACATGAGAACTAGATATTAAAAGAATGAAAATGGAGGGACAAATCTTGTTAGTAATAGTGGTTATAGTATTAGTTTTTACAGTACTTGCATTAGGGATTTATAATTTGTCTTTATACAAAAGAATCCAATCGTTTCAAACTCAAAGCAAAAGATTTACTAATTTAAATATATTACAGGATTTTATGAGTATAACAGGAAGCGACTTGAGTGTTGATAAAAAAATAAAAGCAATAAATGATATAATTATAGAAAAATATCAAGTAAAATATTCTACAATTGTTGTATTTGACGGTACAGACTATATTGTAAAAGCATCAAATGTTAGCACAACACATTGGGATACTTTAAGTAAATTACATGAAGTAGATATATTTAGGGATAGTATAACAACAGCTAGCCCTAAATATATAACAATAAATAATGAGGGCGAAAGGCTTCCATACCAAGAAAAGGAATTTGATAGAGCAAAATCAGCAATCTTTTTCCCATTATATATAGATAATGTATATATAGGCTATTGGATAATAGAAAGTGGAATACCACATGATTTTGATAATATAGACACAACAGTATTTGAAACAGTAAAAGAAAATATTGTATCTGTATTAAAAGCTGTAGATTACCAAAAAATATTAGAAAATATAGTAAGAACAGACTTATTTACTGGTCTAAATTCTGCAGAATACCTTTATGGAGAAGGAAAAAAAATTATCGACCAATACACAACATCAGCAATATGTATGTTTAGAGTTTCAAATATAGAAGATATCAATAAATTATCAAGAGAACTGGGAAATAGAGTTATAACAGAAGTTAGTAAAAATGTTCAACAAAATATAGCAGAAAAATACATATTTGTAAGATATATGGGACCAAAATTTGTAATTGTATTTTCTGGAGTTGAAGCAGAAAGTGTAGCAGATTTTATAAATCAAATTAAAGAATCTACAGAAAAATTAAAAATATCTTTAAAAAATAATTTTGAAGTTAAAGATGTTGAAGTAGATGAAAAGAAAAAGAAACGCAAAAAGAAAAAGTTAGAAGAAATAGAAGTTACACCATCACTAAACTTTGTTGTTGCAACATATTATAAAGGCACAGGAATAGAAGAAGTATTAAAGAAAATGGAAAAACATTTAGATGAAGCATCTAGTGAAGAAAGCCAAATAAATAACATATAAAGGAGGAACAATATGGATTTAGATAAAACAATGTTTTTTAAAGTAGAAAAAAATAAGGATATAGATACCAAAGTTGTACTAAAGGAAGTTTACGAAGCATTGGTAGAAAAAGGATATAATCCTATAAATCAAATTGTTGGATATATTTTATCAGGTGACCCAACATATATTACAAGCCATAATGATGCTAGAAACAAAATTAGATGTATAGAAAGAGACGAGCTTTTAGAAAAATTAGTAAAATATTATATAGGAATTGATAAACAATGAGAATATTAAGCATCGACTATGGTGATAGTAGGACAGGCTTTGCAATAACAGATGAACTAGGAATTACAGCACAAGGATTAGAAACTTTACATTCACAAGGAAGTGACAGATTAATTTTAAAAAAAATTGATGAATTACTTGGAATTTATGAAATAAATACAATAGTAGTTGGAATGCCATATAATATGAATGGAACAAAATCTGAAAGAGCAGAGCTTACAGAAAAATTTATACACAAACTAAAATGTAAATATAATAAAATAAAAATTGACTATATAGATGAAAGGCTTACAACAGTTGCAGCACACAAAACAATGAATTTTTTAAATATAAATAAGCATAAAAAAAGAAATATAGTTGATACTATATCTGCAGTATATATATTAGAAACTTATATAGAAAGACAAAAAAATTCATGATACAAAAGTTTTTAAAATTAAAAGTAATAAAAAATTGAAAGGAGAAATTATGGAAGAAAATTTTGGAGGAGAAGAACTAGACAATATCATAACTTTAAATGACGAGGAAGGAAAAGAAGTAAAATTTGAATTCTTAGATTTAATAGATTTTGAAGATGAACAATATGTAGTTTTACTACCAGTACTAGAAGAAGGAGAAGAAGATGACGGAGAAGTAGTAATACTAAAATTAGAAGATTCAGAAGAAGACAGCGATCAAGAGTCTTATGTTAGTGTTGAAAATGAAGATACATTAATGAAAGTATTTAACATTTTTAAAGAAAAATTCAAAGATGAATTTGATTTCGTTGATAGCGATGAGTAATAAAAACTTAGGCGATGATCAAGTCGTCTAAGTTTTATTTTTTAATTAAACTAAAATAAAAAAGAAAAGAGATGAAAAAAATGAAAAATTTGTCGTCATGGTTACTTGTAATGTTTATGGCAATGTTTTGGATATTTAGAGTTATTGTAGCTTTTCAGGCACAATATGGAAATTCATTTGGAGGGTTTATAGCATTTAATTTTACATTTGAAATAATACTACTATTTGTAACAATATTATGTATGATTCTAGTATTAAGAAGAAATTTTGTAGGTGGAGTAATTTATTTAATATCATATGGATATTACTTTGGAGGATACATAGTAACAAATGCTTTACCATCAATATTATCAGGTGAAACAGTTCCAATGGGAATATTACAAAATGCTATGGTATCAGGTCTTCGGACTAATACTTGCATTTTGCGTATTTTTTGATTTACTAGTAACAAAAATTAGAAAAAGAGATCCTAAAGACAAAAAAACAGATTGGTTTTTTCAAAATGAACAATATGATAGAAAATATGACGAAAGAGCAGATAAAAATCAATATAGAAATTATTAAAATTTAAATTTTAGGACCGGTTCTTTTTAGGTACCAATAGTTCCTAAAAGAACCGGTTTTAATAGAATAAAAGAGGATGAATATACTTAAAAAATTGTAAAATACAATATTGTTAATCATATTTTATGTCTTAAAAGAAAGGAATGTTGGTAAAAATGGAAACTAAACAATTTAAAGCAGAATCAAAAAGACTATTAGATTTAATGATAAATTCAATATATACAAATAAAGAAATATTTTTAAGAGAACTTATATCAAATGCGAGTGATGCAATGGATAAATTATATTACCAATCACTTACAGATAATAATTTAAACATATATAGAAATGATTTAGAAATAAAATTAAATATAAATAAAAAAGAAAGAACATTAAGTATTGAAGATAATGGATGTGGAATGAACAAACAAGAACTAGAAAATAACTTAGGAACAATAGCTAGAAGTGGTTCATTTGCATTTAAAAATAATAATGAAAAAAAGGAAGATATAGATATTATAGGTCAATTTGGTGTTGGATTTTATTCGGCCTTTATGGTAGCTAAAAAAATTGAAGTAGAAAGTAAAAAAGTTGGAGAAAACACTGCATATAAATGGACATCTTTAGGAGCAGAGGGATATTATATAGAAGAAATACAAAAGGAAAGCGTTGGAACAAAAATAACATTATATATAAAAGATAACCAAGACGAAGAAAACTATGACGAATTTTTAGAAGACTATAAGATTCAAGAAATAGTAAGAAAATATTCAGACTATATAAGATATCCAATTAAAATGAATGTAACAAGAAAAGAACTAAAAGAAGGTACAAAAGACGAATATATAGATAAAATAGAAGAAGAAACATTAAATAGTATGATACCTTTATGGAAAAAGAAAAAACAAGATATAACACCAGATGAATACAATTCTTTTTACATAGACAAATTTGCAGATTATGAGGCACCTGCAAAGGTAATACATGCTTCAATTGAAGGTGGAATAAATTATAGTATGCTTTTATATATACCATCACATCTCCCATTTGATTATTATACTAAAGAATATGAAAAAGGTTTACAACTTTATTCTAATGGTGTGTTAATAATGGAAAAATGTCAAGATTTATTACCTGATTATTTTGGATTTGTAAAAGGATTAATAGATAGCCCAGATTTATCTCTTAATATTTCAAGAGAATTACTTCAACAAGATAGACAACTAAAAACAATAGCTAAAAATATAGAAAAAAAGATAAGACAAGAATTAGAAACAATGCTTGCAAATGATAGAGAAAACTATGAAAAAGTGTTTAAGAATTTCGGAACACAATTAAAATTTGGATGTTATAATGATTTTGGAATGAATAAAGATAAATTAAAAGATTTAATATTATTTTATTCATCAACAACTAAAAATTTAACTACATTAAAAGAATATGTATCAAGGATGAAAGAAAATCAAGACAAAATATACTATGCTTCTGGTGAGACAATAGATAAAATAGACATGTTACCACAAGTTCAAGGTGTAAAAGAAAAAGGTTATGAAATACTATATTTAACAGAAAATATAGATGAATTTGTTTTAAAAGTTATTGCAGAATATGATAAAAAACAATTTACAAATGTATCTTCAAATAATTTAGATATAGAAAGCCAAGAAGAAAAAGAAGAAATAAATAAAATAAATGAAAATAACAAAGACATGTTTACATTAATGAAAGATGAGATAAAAGATGTACAAGAAGTAAGATTTACGCATAAATTAAAAGATCATCCTGTTTGCTTAAGCAGTGATGGTGAAATTTCTACTGAAATGGAAAAAGTATTAAATTCTATGCCAAATAACCAAAATGTAAAAGCAAAAATGATATTAGAAATTAATGAAAAACATCCAATAGCTAATAAAATAAAAGAACTATATAAAAATGACAAAGAAGAACTAAAAAAATATAGCAAAATTTTATATGATGGAGCAAGACTAATAGAAGGACTAAACATAGAAAATCCTACAGAGTTTAATAACCTAATTTGTGAATTAATTTCAAAATAAGTGTATATTTAGAAAATATTTTAGCAAAAATAATAATTGAAATTTGTAAAAGAATATAGTATAATAAGCAAGGAGAAAAAAGCGTTTGGGAGTAGAAAATGAAAAAGGATGAAGAAAAATTAAAAATAATAGAGAACATAAGAAATGCTGTAGAAAATGAAAATTTCAATTCAAAAGTAGAAATACATGATCATATTGTTACAAATGAAGAAAGAGAAAAAGTTATATTAAAATATGACAATAGAAAAAAGAAATTAAGAAATAGAGCAAAAACGATTGTAGCAAGGGGAATAGCAGATTCTTTAACAGAGTATTTAAATTATAAAACAGAAATAAAAGGATTAGAAAATATAAAAAATATAAAAACAGGAGCAATTATAACATCAAATCATTTTAGCAAAATAGATAATACAATTATAAGATACTTAATGCATAAAATTGGTAAAAAAAGAAAGTTTGACATAATTGTTCAAGAAACAAATATATTTATGCCTGGATATTTAGGATGGCTTGTTAAAAACAATCAAACAATTCCTATAAATAAAAGCCATCAATATATATCAAATAATTTTGAACCTACATTAAAAAAATTATTTGAAAAAAAGCATTTTATACTAATATATCCAGAAGAAGAAATGTGGTTTAATTACAAAAAACCTAGACCTCGGAAAAATTGGAGCATATCATTATGCGTGTAAATACAATGTTCCGATAATACCATGTTTTATAGAAATGCAAAATACAGATAAAATTGGTGAAGACGGATTTTTTGTACAAAAATACACATTACATGTAATGAAACTATTATATCCAGATACTTCAAAAGAATTTAAAGAACAAAAAGAAGATCTAAGAAAAAGAGATTATGAATTAAAAGTAAAAAAATACGAAGAAGTATATAATAAAAAATTAGATTATACATTTGATGAAAAAAATGATATTGCAGGATATAACTAAAATATAAAAAAGAAATATAGCAAAATATATTTCTTTTTTTTTGCCATTATGCTAAAATAAAAAAGATAATAATTAGAAAGGAAGAAGTTAAATGAAAAGCTATTTAGTTCTAGAAAATGGAGAAATTTTTGATGGTGAAAGAATAGGATATAATATGGATTCAGTATTTGAACTAGTATTTAACACATCAATGACAGGCTACCTAGAAATATTTACAGACCCATCATATAGTGGACAAGCAGTTGTAATGACATATCCATTAATAGGTAATTATGGATTAACATTAGAAGATAAAGAATCAAGAAAACCTTGGGTAAAGGCTGTATTTGTTCATGAATTAGCAGAAGTAGAAAGTAATTTTAGATCAAAATTACATATAGATAAGTTCTTAAAATATAATAAAATACCAGGTTTACAAGGAGTAAATACACGTAAGCTTACAAAAATTTTAAGAGATAATGGAACAATGAAAGCAATGTTAACAAGTGACATTTCTAATATGGAAGAAATAATTAATAAAATAAAAAATTATAAAGTTACAAATGTAGTTAAAGAAGTAACTTCAAAAACAATCTATGAAATAGGTAATGGAAATTTAAACATTGGCCTATTAGATTTTGGCTCAAAACAAAATATTATAAATTCATTAATAAAAAGAAATTGTAAAGTAACTGTATTTCCTTCAGATACTTGTAGAAATGAAATTTTATCTAAAAATTTTGATGGTTTAGTATTATCAAATGGACCTGGTGACCCTGAAGATAATGAAAAATCAATTCAAACAATCAAAGAAATATATGAAAGTAAATTTCAAAAACCAATACTTGGAATATGTTTAGGACATCAACTTATGGGATTAGCAACAGGAGCTAAAACATATAAATTAAAATATGGGCATAGAGGACCTAATCATCCTGTAAAAAATATTGAAAAAGACAGAATTTTTATAACATCTCAAAATCATGGATATGCAATAGACGAAAAAACAATAAATCCAGAAATTGCTGTGATTTCGGATATAAATATGAATGACGGAACTGTGGAAGGTTTAAAATACTTAAAAAAAGATATCTATACAGTTCAATTTCACCCAGAAGCATGTCCTGGACCAGAAGATAGCAGTTATATTTTTGACGAATTTATTGAAAGAGTAAAAAATAAAAAGGAGAATTACGATGCCAAGAAATAATAATATAAAAAAAGTATTAGTAATAGGCTCTGGACCAATTGTAATAGGTCAAGCAGCAGAATTTGATTATGCAGGAACACAAGCTTGTAGAGAATTAAAAAAAGAGGGAATTGAAGTAGTTTTAATAAATTCAAATCCAGCAACTATAATGACAGATAAAGAAATGGCTGATGAAATATATATAGAACCGATAACTGTAAAAACAGTAGAAAAAATAATAAAAAAAGAAAAGCCAGACAGTATTTTACCAAATTTGGGTGGTCAAACAGGCTTAAATATTGCAATGGAATTACATGAAAGAGGATTTTTAAAAGAACATAATGTAAAATTACTTGGAACATCACCAGAAGGAATAAAAAATGCAGAAGATAGACAAGCTTTTAAAGATATGATGGAATCAATAAATGAACCATGTATAGCAAGTAAAGTTGTTACAGATGTAGAAGATGCAGTAGAATTTGCAAATAAAATAGGATTACCTGTAATTGTAAGACCAGCATATACTTTAGGTGGAACTGGTGGTGGAATTGCTTATAATGAAGAAGAATTAAGAGAAATAACATCTAGTGGATTATTTTTATCAAGAGTACATCAAGTATTGATAGAAAAATGTATATCAGGATGGAAAGAAATAGAATATGAAGTAATGAGGGATTCTAAAGGAAATTGTATAACAATATGTAACATGGAAAATATAGATCCAGTTGGTGTACATACAGGAGATAGCATAGTTGTAGCACCTTCACAAACTTTAGCAGATAAAGAATATCAAATGCTTAGAACATCAGCTATAAAGATAATTTCAGCATTAAAAATAGAAGGTGGATGTAATGTTCAGTTTGCATTAAATCCAAATAGTTTTGAATATGCTGTAATAGAGGTTAATCCAAGAGTTAGTAGATCATCTGCGTTAGCATCTAAAGCAACTGGTTACCCAATTGCAAAAGTTTCTAGTAAAATTGCAATCGGATATACTTTAGATGAAATAAAAAATGATGTTACAGGAAAAACGTATGCATGTTTTGAGCCAGTACTTGATTATGTGGTAGTAAAAATACCTAAATGGCCATTTAGTAAATTTAGAACAGCATCAAAAACTTTAGGAACTCAAATGAAGGCAACAGGAGAAATAATGGCAATAGCTCCTTCTATAGAACAAGGGCTTATGAAAGGAATTCGTTCTTTAGAAGAAAATTTAGATTCTTTAGAAATGTCAAAACTAAAAGAATATTCAACAGAAAAAATTTTAGAACAACTAAATGTAGTAGACAATGAACGTATTTTAGTAATAGCAGAAAGCTTAAGAAGAGGAATTACTATAGACGAAATTCATAATATTACCAAAATAGATAAGTTTTTTATAAATAAAATAGATAGATTAATAAGAATGGAAGAAGAGTTACAAACTAAAAAATTAACAAAAGAATTATTATTAAAAGCAAAAAAAATGGGATATTTAGATAAAGTTATTTCTAGGTTAACAAAAATAAAAGAAGAAGATATAAAAAAAATTAGGTACGAAAATAATATAATCGCAAATTTTAAATTAGTAGATACATGTAGTGCCGAATTTAAAGCTAAAACACCATATTATTACTCTTCATATGATGATGAAAATGAAAGTATAGATTCTAAAAATTCTAAAAAAGTAATGGTTTTAGGTTCAGGGCCAATAAGAATAGGACAAGGTATAGAATTTGATTATTGTAGTGTACATAGTGTACTTGCTTTAAAGAAATTAGGATATGAAACAATAATTATAAATAACAATCCAGAAACAGTAAGTACAGATTTTGATATTGCAGATAAATTATATTTTGAGCCTTTAACTCCAGAAGATGTAGAAAATATAGTAAATGTAGAGCATCCATATGGTGCAATAGTTCAATTTGGAGGGCAAACAGCAATAAAACTTACAAAAGCATTACAAAAAATGGGTGTTAAAATTTTAGGAACACAAGAAGTAGATATGGATAGAAGTGAAGACAGAGAATTATTTGATGAGGCATTAGAAAACTGCAAAATTTTAAGACCAAAAGGTGAAACTGTATACACAGAAAATGAAGCAAAAAAAGTTGCAAATAAACTAAAATATCCTGTACTTATAAGACCATCATATGTATTAGGTGGACAAGGAATGGAAATAGCATATGATGACAAAGATGTAGAAAAATTAATATCAGATATAAATGAAATTGCTCAAGAACATCCAATTTTAGTAGATAAATATATGCAGGGAAAAGAAATGGAAGTAGATGCAATTTCTGACGGAGAAAATATTTTAATTCCTGGGGTTATGGAACTTCTAGAAAGAGCAGGAATACACTCTGGTGATAGTATATCTGTATACCCTACAAGCATAATTGAACAAAAATATATTGATAAAATTGTAGATTATACAAAACGTATTGCAAAAGAATTAAATATAATTGGTTTATTTAATATTCAGTTTATAATATGTGAAGGAGAAGTTTATATAATCGAAGTAAATCCAAGAGCGAGCAGAACAATTCCATATATAAGCAAGGTTACGGGACTTCCAGTTATAGATGTTGCAACAAGAGTAATTTTAGGAGAAAAATTAAAAGATATTGGTTTTGGAACAGGAGTATATAAAAAGCCAGAATATGTTGCTGTAAAAATGCCAGTGTTTTCATTTCAGAAATTAAAAGATGCAGATACATCATTAGGTCCTGAAATGAAATCAACAGGTGAAGTTTTAGGAATTAGTAAGCATTTTAGCCAAGCAATATTAAAAGCTTTTATTGCAAGTGGAATTGATGTAACAAACAGAGGAAAAATTTTAGTAACTGTAAATGATAAAGACAAACCGGAAATATTGCCAATAATAAAAAAATTAGAAAAAGAAAAATATCAAATTTATGCAACATCAGGAACTGCTAAATTTTTAAAGGAAAATGGATTAGAAAATATAGTTACTGTACCTAAAATTTGGGAAGGAACAAATAGTATTCCAGATTTAATTCATTCTGGTAAACTTGCATTTATTATAAATACTCCAACAAAAGGAAAAGAATCCAATAGAGATGGATTTAAAATTAGAAGAATGGCTGCAGAAAGCAAAGTGCCTTGTTTTACAGCAGTTGATACTGTTGTAGGATTTTATGATGCTATTGCTAAGGGATTTAAGGAAGAGGATTTAGAAGTAGTGGATATTGGGAAGATTTAGAAGAAAAAAAAACCATATCTAAAATAATTAAAGCAACACGATTAAAGAAAGAAGAAATTGAAAATTTTAAAAATGAAGATATATAACCAAAAAATCGTTTTGAAACCACTCAAAACGATTTTTTAATTATACTCTTTTAACTTTTCCATTTCTTAAGCATTTAGCACATACGCAAACTCTTTTTACTTCACCATTAATTTCAGCTTTAACACTTCTTAAGTTAGGTTTCCATGTACGTGGAGCTCTTCTACTTACATGTGAACGTGCGATACTAATTTTATTTCCAGAAATAGGTTTTTTTTGACAAATTGCACAAACTGCCATTTTCCTTTGCACCTCCTTAAATTGACTTATTTCTATCTATGTAAAATCGATAAATCTAAATTATTATGTGGAGTAAAGCCACATAAATCCATTGACATTATCTAGTTTAACACAAAACAAGATAAAATACAAGACATTTTAAAAAAAATATTCAAATTTTGTTGCAATTTACTAAAAATGTGATATAATAGGAAAGCGTATGGATTTCGCGTGGGAAATTTTAGAAAACACATAAGTAATAGAAAGGAAGATTTAAATGGAGTGTAAAGTAGAAAAAACACAAAATGCAAATGAAGTAAAGTTAGAAATTACAATTGAGGCAGAAAAATTTGAAAATGCCATAAAAAAAGTATATTTCCAAAGTGCAAAATACTTCAATATCCCAGGATTCAGAAAAGGAAAAGCACCACAAAATATAGTTGAAAGATATTATGGAAAAGAAATATTTTATGAAGATGCATTTAATGACTTAGTACCAGAAGAGTACGAAAAAGCATTAAAAGCCAACAACATAGAAGCAGTTTCAAGACCAGAAATAGATATAATAACAATGGAAAAAGGACAAGACTTAAAATTTACAGCAGTAGTACAAACAAAACCAGAAGTTGAACTTGGAAAATATAAAGGCATAGAAATAGAAAAAATAGAGTATAATGTTAAAGATGAAGATATAGAAAACGAATTAAAAAACATGCAAGAACAAAATGCTAGATTAATAACAGTTGATGATAGAGCAGCTGAAGATGGAGACACTGCAAAAATTGACTTCGATGGATATGTAAATGGAGAAAGATTTGAAGGTGGAAAAGCTGAAAATTATGACCTAGTATTAGGAAGTCATTCATTTATAGAAGGATTTGAAAGCCAAGTTGAAGGAATGAAAATTGGAGAAGAAAAAGATGTAAATGTTACATTCCCAAAAGAATATTTTTCAAAAGATTTAGCTGGAAAAGATGCTACATTTAAAGTAAAATTAAATGAATTAAAGAAAAAAGAATTACCAGAATTAGATGATGAATTTGCAAAAGATGTTAGCGAATTTGATACATTAAAAGAATTAAAAGAAAGCATCAAAGAAAAACAAGAAAAACAAAACAAAGATAGAGAAAAATATGAAAGAGAAGATGCAGCAGTTAAAGCTGTTGTAGAATCAATGAAGGTAGAAATTCCATCTGGAATGGTTGAAATGGAAGTTGAAAACATGATGAGAGATATGGAACAAAGAATGTCATATCAAGGAATAAAAATGGATCAATACCTAAAAATGATGAACATGACAGAAGAAGAATTTAAGAAAAATTATGAACCTCAAGCTATAGAGGCTATAAAATCAAGATTAGCACTAGAAGCTGTTATAAAAGCAGAAAAAATAGAAGCTTCAAAAGAAGAAATTGATGCAAAAATAGAAGAAATGGCAAAAAATTACGGAAAAGAAGCTAAAGAACTACAAGAAAATGAAAATATAAGAGATTACATAAAACAAGGATTAGAAAACGAAAAAGCTATGGAATTTTTAGTTGCTAACAGTAAAGAAAAAAAAGCTACAAAAAGATCAACAAAAAAAGCTGATAAAGTAGAAAAAGAGGAAAAATCTGAAAAAGAAGAAAAAACAACAAAGAAAACAACAAAAAAATCAGAATAAGAATAAATTTGGGGGAGGTTTAAAAATTAATTTTTTTATACTGCCCTCATTTTCGTTAAAAATCTCATAAATATTGTTTATAAAAAGAATATAAAAAATGTTTTTGGGAAAAATTAGAATAGGAGGAATTTTATGTTAGAGAAGAATAGTTTAGTACCATACGTAATTGAACAAACAAGTAAAGGAGAACGTTCATATGATATCTTTTCAAGATTATTAAAAGATAGAATAATATTTTTAGGAGAAGATGTAAATAGTACAACAGCAAGTTTAGTAATAGCTCAAATGCTATTTTTGGAATCAGAAGATCCAGATAAGGAAATATATTTTTATATAAATTCACCTGGAGGAAGTGTTACAGATGGATTAGCAATAGTAGATACAATGAATTATATAAAATGCCCAGTTTCAACATTTTGCTTAGGATTAGCAGCAAGTTTTGGTGCAGTTCTTTTAGCAAATGGAGAAAAAGGAAAAAGATTTGCTATGCCAAATGCTGAAATATTAATACATCAACCACTAATTGCAGGTGGAGGTATTTCTGGTCAAACAACAGACATAAAAATTCATGCAGAACAAATGATAAAAACAAGAGAAAGACTAACAAAAATATTGGCAGACAGAACAGGAAAACCACTAGAACAAGTAATGCAAGATACAGAAAGAGACAATTATATGACAGCAGAAGAAGCTTTAGAATACGGTTTAATAGATGAAATTTTATATAAAAGAAAATAAGGGAGAGTTTGGTAAATGGCAAAAAAAGATGAAACTATGAAAAATGTATATTGTTCATTTTGTGGAAAGCCACAAAATAGTGTAAAAAAAATAGTTGCAGGTCCTGGAGTATATATATGTGACGAATGTATAAGCTTATGTACATCTATACTTGAAGAAGAAGGATTTCTTGATGATGAAGAAACATATACATTAAATGAAGAACAAAAAATCCCAAGTCCAAAAGAAATAAAAAAGGTATTAGATGATTATGTAATAGGTCAAGATGAAGCTAAAAAAATATTGTCTGTTGCTGTATATAATCATTATAAAAGGATAAATCATGAAGAAAAAACTAAACAAAAAGATGATGAAGTCGAAATTCAAAAAAGCAATATATTACTTTTAGGTCCTACAGGATGTGGAAAAACACTTTTAGCAAGTACACTTGCTAAAATATTAAATGTACCATTTGCAATTGCGGATGCAACAACACTTACAGAGGCAGGTTATGTTGGTGAAGATGTAGAAAATATTTTATTAAAATTAATTCAAGCTGCTGATGGTGATGTAGAAAAAGCAGAAAAAGGAATTATTTATATAGACGAAATAGATAAAATAACAAGAAAATCTGAAAACCCATCAATTACAAGAGATGTAAGTGGCGAAGGTGTTCAGCAAGCTTTACTAAAAATTGTAGAAGGAACAATAGCGTCTGTACCACCTCAAGGAGGAAGAAAACATCCACATCAAGAGCTAATTCAAATAAATACATCAAATATATTATTTATTTGTGGAGGAGCATTTGAAGGACTAGAAAATATAATAAGAGACAGAACGGGAAAGAAGACCATAGGATTTGGTACAGAAATTCAGTCAAGTAAAGAAATAGACAAATACAAAATATTTGAAGAATTGTTGCCACAAGATTTATTAAAATTTGGTTTAATTCCCGAATTTATAGGAAGACTTCCAATTATTGCTACATTAAAAGAATTAGACAAAGAAGCTTTAAAAAAGATAACTATAGAACCAAAAAATTCTTTAGTAAAGCAATATAAAAAATTATTAGAAATAGATGGAGTGGAACTACAATTCCAAGATGATGCAATCGAAGCAATTGTAAATAAAGCAATTGAACTAAAAACAGGAGCTAGAGGACTTCGTTCTATAATTGAGGGAATAATGACAGATATAATGTTTGAAATTCCATCAAATCCAAGTATTTCTAAATGTATAATAACAAAAGAAACTGTGGAGAAAGGAAAAGAGCCAGAAGTTATTATAAATGAAAATAGTGAAAGTGCATAATTAAAACATAATATATTTTATAAGTACCCCCTTATTATAAAAAAATTAATAATAAGGTGGTACTTTAATTGTAAAATAGCTTAATTTTTCATTAAAATAATTTACATAATTTGACAAAATGGGAAAAGTCTAGTATAATCTATACATCAAAAAGCAGAAAGGGATGTTTATATGAAACGGAAAAAAGGAATAAGAGCAGTCATTATAGACGAAAAACGGAGTATTTTAGTACCTAAAAAAAATAACTATCTTTTTATAATTGATAGTGAAGCTGATGGAAGCACTCAATTAAAAAAAGAAAAAAATTACTTAAAAACAAATGCAGCTTTAAACAATGTACTCGAATCTAAAGCCAAACGGACATCAAAGACTTACACAAGAGAGTATCATAAATATTATCAAAGGTTAATTTTATTATTAGAATTTGTAACAGCGTGGTTAGTGTCATTGGTTATAAATAAAGTAACAGATATTGCACTTGCAGGCTGTATATATGAATTTGTAGTTTTGTTTGAAGCAATATTGCTAGCTAGAAAAAAAATAGCACTATATAACTCAGAAGAAACTATAGCAAGAAAAAGAAGTGCTATATATAGAACTATAAATGCTTATAACAAATATAAAAGAATTCCTACAGTAGAGGAAGTAGAGAAAACATTTCCAAATACATATGGCTTAACTGCACATCTTTCAAGATGGGAATTGCTGGCACTTTTTATAGTTGTAGCAGATATTTTTATGATAGGAATAAGGATTGCATTTGTTGGTTCTACTTCAGTTGTAATATGGTTTATGCTAGCAATACTTTTAAACTCTGGATCTTCAGGATTGTTTGAATTGTATAAGCTTGAAAAACCCTTGAAATGTGATGTAGAAGATGCTATTAAGCTTATTACTTTTTTCGACCAAGAAATCTCGAAATAAATGTAAAAACCAGCTGTTGATTGTAATTTTTACAGTCAATAGCTGGTTTTTATTTTTTTATCTAAGAGAAAAATGTTGACATAAAACGTAAAAGATGATATAATTCCAAACAGGTCAATTTATATAGACTGTAGAAAATGCAAAAGTCAATATGACCATGCAAAAAAATCGCAGAAAAATCTGCAAAATTGCTCTAAAAAAAAACAAGGAGGAAGACAACATGGGCAAATTAACAAAAAAAGATTTAATTAACTTTTTAGGAACAACAGCAGGAGAAGATGCACTCCGGATTGCGGCTAAAAAAGTATCAGAGCAGATCAAATCAGCAGCAAAATATTACATGGGTAAACCAGACGGAAAAATGTTTACCGTAGCTGAATTTGGTGATGAAGTTGCAAACGCTAAAAAGGCATATGTAACATTGAATTGCTTAATGGGTGGAGAAACAGCCGAGGAAGATAGATTCAAGGAGGGAAAAAAACAGGTTCCTGGATTAATCACTCCAGAAGGTATCAAAAAAATCATTGATTTGTTTACCTTACTTTACTGCTTCGGAGAAAACACTCCTAAATTTGAATACCAGACAGTACGTGCATGCCGGCAGACAGAAGTATCTGAAGGAAGAAGTATCGCAGGTCCGTTAACATCAACTACTAAATTAACAGTTGATGAAATTATGGCTTTGGGATATGGAGATAAAAACGGCCTTGCAATCTGCAAATACAATTTCCACGAATGGGCAGTAGCTTTTGACATGGAAGAGCTTGGAGATGATTACCTTAAAAAGGAAGAAAGAGAAGTTCTTATTATGACTGGAAACGTATTAGAATCAAAAGCAATTGGATATGATGACCAGTACAAAGGAAGGGACGGAAATCCTGCATTGATGTATGAGGTTGATGTATATCCACCTGAATGGTCAGGAGTGCAGAAAGAAAGTACAGAATTCCTTAAGAAATCTGTGTATGATGCAGATATGATTAGCAAAGTGCAGAAATTCTATGAGGAGCTGAACGAAGGCGGAGACTACCCTGCTGAGCCGGAAGGTTATAGAGAATGGAAAGAAAATTTCCAGAAGCTTGTATTCTCAGAGCTTAGAAAAATGGAATAATAAAATT
This sequence comes from uncultured Clostridia bacterium, assembly GCA_934141475.1. Taxonomy (GTDB): domain Bacteria; phylum Bacillota; class Clostridia; order TANB77; family CAG-508; genus CAG-269. The sequence goes on along the minus strand of CAKPCG010000015.1, from coordinate 8,866 downwards.
TTTGTTTTTTAACTAATAAAAATGAGCAATAAAGCAGGCAGAACCAATTTTAAGGTTCTGCCTGCTGTTTTTTGCTAAAAAAACATAAAAAAATTTATTGGTAGTAATAAAACTACATAGTTATAGTGCCGATTAAGTACTATCTGTACTGCTCAATAAGTTTCAGATATGTTCTTTTAACTTTCCAGGTATCGGTTACCTTATCAGCTAAAGAATCTACATCGATCCAAGCCAGTCCTTCATTTTCGCTTGGAAGAATAGTAAGTTCCTCTGACTCGTCTGCTTCACCAACGAAAGCGACATCAAGGTGAACATGTGAAGATACATATTTGCCGTTTTTTACATGCCCTGGAATTGCAATACATGTAAGACCTGCGATTTCTTCGTTGTTGGTTAATTTGAATCTACTGATACCAGACTCTTCAACGATTTCGCGCTTTACAACCTGTCTTAAGTCTGCTAAACCATCAGCGTGTCCTCCCAGCCATGCCCATGAGTCATCAATGATGTGATAGCACATAAGTACTTTGGAATGATCGTGATTGAAAAGAAAAACTGATGTAGTAAAGTGACCTGCCACGCAGGCTCTAAGTAAGGATGCCTCTTTGAACTGATCAATATACTGAAGCATAAACTTCTGATCTTTCTTTTCCTGTTCGTTGTAAGGTTTGTAGTGTTTAATTTCTTTTTTTAAATCGCTGATTGTCATAGTAGTATTCTCCTTTTTGTTTTTTGCATATCAATAAGTGATAATTCTCTGCTTTTAACCTCCTTAAATTAGCAGAGATGTGCAATATTAAAAAGTTAACATAAAGATTATACAATAAGATTAGACGAATGTCAATGATTTTTAGAAAATACAAAAATTTTTTATTAAAAATATTGGATTATTTCCTAAAGAATCCATTGCTAAATTACAATATTTTTCATCTATTGATGAAGATAAAGCATTTGATAAATTATCACTTAATCTATTTATTGTATAAGCTTTTTTTGTTTTTTCATCTAAGGCTCTTGCAATACTTGATAATAAGATATCTTTTGATTTAGAAATTTCATAAATCATATCCATAACTTAAATAAAAATATACTTGTAAAAAAAGTAATAGTATTATACAATATGAAAGTAAAAATAAAAGAGTATAAAATACCAAAGAAAAGAAGGAGGGATAAAAAATGAATTTTAAAGAAAAATTAAAACAAAAACAAGGTATTACACTTATAGCACTTGTAGTAACAATAATTGTATTACTAATTTTAGCACGGCGTAGTTATATCTATGCTTCTAGGAGATAATGGAATATTAAAAAAAGCTCAAGAGTCATCTGAAAAGTATAATGATTCGATAGCACAAGAAAAAATATTGATGGGAGATTTATCTGATTTTGAATTAATTCAAGTATCTAACGCAATTAAAGGAAGAGATACATCAGATTTACCTACAAAGGAAGAATATGTAGGTGATTTTATAAAAATAGGTTCAAAAGATTTGAAAAAAATGGGGCTGGATTTCGAGGGTCAATATTATGTCAATCCAATTACTGGAGAAGCATATGATATAGAAGGAAATAAAGTAAATGATATAACATATCATTCTATAGAAGAATTAAAGCAAGCATTGTATTCTTCAAAAGAAATTAGCACAAAAAGATTATTAAAAATGAAATATGAGCAATTAGACTATTTAAAAAATAACCAACAACATTCAAATGGTGCAATTGCAACATATACAGTTTCAGATAAAGGAAATTATACAATTATGCCATATTTTGCATCAATTGCTTGTCAAGGAATGTTAGAGGATATTGGGTCATATGATTCAGTAAAAAAATATATTTTGTGGCACCTAAATCATATAAATGAAACTGAAGATGTAAACAAAACTAAGGGAACAATATATGATTATAAATATATTGGAAATGCAGAGCAAACTAAGAAAACATATGATTCTGTAGATTCCTATGCAGCGGTATTTTTAAGTTTATTAAGAAAGTATGAAGAGAAAACAGGGGATAAACAATTACTAATTGATAATAAAGAAAAATCATGTTGATTGCTCAGGCTGTTAATAGTGTGTTTTCAGAAAGTCTAGGATTATCTGAAGCGACAGAAACATATTCTATATATTTCTTAATGGATAATTCAGAAGTATATAAGCGGATATAATGATTTATCATATATTTGCAAAAATATATTTGGAGATACAAACTTTCAACAATATGATAAAAGAGCAACAGCCATAAAGAATTCAGTAGAGAAAAATTTATGGAATTCTAAAAAGACCTCTCAAAAAGAATTTCAACTATATGATTTTGCATACAAAAATTCTTCTTATAAAGAAGTTTTATTAGAAAAAGATTATTATCCACATACATTAGCACAACTATATGTTGTTTTATATGGATTGGTGGATGTGAATTCAGAAAGAGCTGAACAAGTATATTTTTTGCATTCTAGACATTCGGAGCCAAAGTGGTTTTTGTATGAAAGGGAAGGGTCATATCCTCATATGGAGAATTTAGTAACGGCACTTATGTATGAAAAAGATAAAATAACAGTTAATGGAACAGAGATAAATATATCATATGAAATAAACATGGCAATCAGTAAAATTTTATACTGGGAAACAAAGAAAATTAATGACTATAGGTGGAATTGCCAAGAAGCTGGAAATACAATTATTGCAATTAATATGTATATAAATAAAAATACTATGACTCCAGCTATTTTGGATTATATGAATTAAATACTCTTCAATGTACTAAATTGCTCCTCTGTCACAATGAAACTAATATAGAAATAATATTGAAAAAATAGATAACCTCACGTATGATATAATTATGTAACCTAAGGTTGCAAATATATTAAACTTATAGTTTACTCTTTTTTACTGAAATTCCCCCAAAAATATTTACTATACCCACCAATTATGATAAAATAACATAGATACAAACAAAATCTAATATTTGAAAGGAAGTTTAAAAGATGAACCAAAATGTAATGGACAAACTAATCCAAAAAATACAAGAAAAAAACAGCCCAATAGTAATGGGAATAGACCCAAGATATGAAATGATACCAGAATGCATAAAATCACAATTCTCCAAAGACCTAGAAGGATTTGCAAAAATGGCAGTTGTATTTGCTAAAGGCCTAATAGACGAAGTATATGACATTATACCTGCAATAAAACCACAGCTTGCATATTTTGAAATGATGGGACCAGAAGGACTAAAAGCATTTAATGAGATTGTAGAATATGCAAAATCAAAAGATTTAATAGTAATTGCAGATGCAAAAAGGGGAGATATTGGAACAACATCACAAGGATATTCAAATACATTTTTAGGAAAAACAAAATTGGACGATGTAGAGAAAAAAATATATGATGCGGACTTTGTAACTGTAAATCCATATATGGGAACAGACTGTGTAAAGCCATTTATAGATGATTCAGAAAAATATAATAAAGGAGTATTTGTATTAGTAAAAACATCAAATAAATCATCAGGTGAACTTCAAGATTTAAAATTAGAAAATGGGAAAAAAGTTTATGAACAAGTAGCAACACTTGTAGAAGAATGGGGAAAAAATTTGATTGGTGAATATGGCTATAGTAGTATTTCTGCTGTTGTTGGGGCAACATATCCGGAACAATTAAAAGAAATAAGAAAATTAGCACCTCACACATTTTTCTTAATTCCTGGTTATGGAGCACAAGGGGGCAAGGCAGAAGATATAGAACTAGGATTTGATGAAAATGGATTAGGAGGAATAGTAAATGCTTCAAGAAGTTTAATGTGTGCATATAAATCAGATAGATGGAAAGATTTATACAAAGAAGAAATGTATGCAAAGGCAACAAGAGAAGAAGCACTAAGAATGAGAAAAGAGTTAATAACAGCAATAAAAAAATAATATGAAAAATGAGAAAGTGAGGAAGAAAAGATGCCAAAGGTTCAATTACAAGCTAAATTAGTAAAGGTTCAAAAACTAAAAGATGATATATATAAATTTAGTATTGATGCAAAAGAGATAGTAGATAATGCTAAATGTGGACAATTTATAGAAATCAGGGTAACTGATAATATAGATCCATTTTTAAGAAGACCAATAAGTATATATAATTTAGATAAAGAAAATGGAATTTTAGAGTTTATATTTCAAGTTAAAGGAAAAGGAACAGAAATTTTAGCAAGAAAAAAAGAAGGAGAATTTATAGATGTAATAGGTCCATTAGGAAGTGGAATATTTGATTATTCTAAATACGAAAATTTAGCAATAATAGGAGGGGGAATTGGAATATTCCCATTATATGAACTTGCAAAAGAAGCAAAAAAAGATGAAAAAAATGTTAATATATATCTAGGCTTCAGAAATAAAGACTATGTAGTATTGGAAAATGAATTTAAAGAAATTTCTAGTAGTACATGTATAGCAACAGATGATGGCAGTTATGGCAAAAATGGATTTGCAATAAATTATTTAAAAGAAGATATTGAAAATGGAAAAATTGATAGTATATTTGCTTGTGGGCCAATGCCTATGCTAAGAGCAATAAAAGAACTTGCAATTCAAAAAAATATACCATGTTTTGTTTCTTTAGAAGAAAAAATGGGATGTGGAATAGGTGTATGTTTAGGCTGCGCTGTAAAAAAAGTGCAAGAAAATACAGAAAACATAGAATATACACACGTATGTAAACAAGGACCAGTTTTTGATGTAACAAAAGTTGAATTTTAAAATAAGAAAGGAAAGAGAAAAATGAATTTAGAAGTTGATTTTGCTGGATTAAAATTAAAAAATCCTGTTACAGTGGCATCAGGAACATTTGGATATGGAAGAGAATTTAGTGAATTTTATGATTTGGGCAAATTGGGTGCAGTAGTTACTAAAGGAACATCTTTAAAGCCTAGAAGCGGAAATAAACCATCAAGAGTCTGTGAAACACCAGCTGGAATGCTAAATAGTATAGGATTACAAAATCCAGGAGTTGAATATTTTGCACAAAACGATTTACCATTTTTAAGAAAGTTCGATACTAAAATAATTGTAAATGCTTGTGGAAATACTGTTGAGGATTATGTAGAATTATGTAAAATATTAAACAAATTAGATATTGATGCTGTAGAACTTAATTTATCTTGTCCAAATGTAAAACAAGGTTGTTTGGCATTTGGAACAACATATGAAGGAGTAAAAAATGTAACAAGTCAATGTAGAAAAGTATTAGATAAGCCTTTAATTGTAAAATTAACACCAAATGTAACAGATATAACTGAAACTGCAAAAGCAGTAGAAGATGCTGGTGCAGATGGAGTATCTTTAATAAATACATTACTTGGAATGAGTATAGATATAGAAAAGCAAAGACCGTTTTTGGCAAATAATACAGGAGGACTTTCAGGACCTGCAATAAAACCTGTTGCTGTAAGAATGGTATATCAAGTAGCTCAAAAAGTAAAGATTCCTATAATGGGATTAGGAGGAATTACAAATGGAAATGATGCAGTGGAATTTATGCTTGCAGGAGCTACAGCAATATCTATAGGTTGCGGAAATTTTATAGATCCTTATGCAGGACCAAATACGGTTAAGGGAATTGAGGATTATATGAATAGACATAATGTCCAAAATGTAGAAGAATTAATTGGCAAAGTAAAAATGAATTAAATAAGCTAAAAGTAAAAAAAGAAGAGGTGAAAAAATGAGTAAGCCAGTAGTAGCAATAATTGGAAGACCTAATGTTGGAAAATCAACATTTTTTAATTATATCGTGGGAAGTAGAATTTCAATAGTTGAAGATACACCAGGTGTTACAAGAGATAGAATATATGGAGAAACAAATTGGAGAGGAAGAAGCTTTACTCTAATAGATACAGGAGGAATTGAACCAGAAAAAAATGATGTAATACTTTCACAAATGAGACTTCAGGCCAATATTGCAATAGATATAGCAGATGTAATAATATTTGTAACAGATGTACGTCAAGGAGTAACTGCATCTGATGAAGAAATTGCTTTAATGCTTAAAAGATCTAAAAAGCCTATAATACTTGTTTGTAATAAAGCAGATAGTTTTCAAAAATTTCAATCTGATATATATGAATTTTATAATTTAGGAATAGGAGACCCTATGCCTGTATCTGCAAGTAATGCACAAGGAATAGGAGATGTATTAGATAAAGTTTATGAAAACCTTCCTAAAGATATAAATGAGGATGAAGATAATGAAAGAATAAAAGTAGCAGTAATTGGGAAGCCAAATGTTGGAAAATCATCACTTATAAATAAAATACTTGGAGAAAATAGAAATATAGTAAGTGATATTGCTGGTACTACTCGTGATGCAATAGATTCTTATTACGAAAATGAAAACGGAAAATATATATTAATAGACACCGCTGGAATAAGAAGAAAAAGCAAAGTAACAGAAAAAATTGAAAAATACAGTGTATTAAGATCTTTATTTGCAATAGAAAGAGCAGATGTATGTTTAATGCTAATAGATGCAAATGAGGGAGTAACAGAGCAAGATGCAAAAATTGCAGGAGAGGCACATGAGGCTGGAAAAGGAATAATAATAGTTGTAAACAAATGGGATGAATATGAAAAAGATACAGGAACTTTAGAAAAATATAAAAAAGCAATATATGAAAAAGTATCATATTTATCTTATGCTCCAATTATATTTATTTCCGCAAAAACAGGGCAAAGAGTAGATAAACTATTTGGACTAATAAATCATGTTGCAGAGCAAAATGCTAAAAGAATTACTACCAGTCAGTTAAATCAGGTAATAAATGAGGCAATTGCAATTGTACAGCCACCATCTGATAAAGGCAAGAAGCTAAAAATATTTTATGGAACTCAAGCTTCAACTAAGCCACCAACATTTGTTATATTTGTTAATAAAAAAGAATTGTTCCATTTTTCGTATGAAAGATATTTAGTAAATCAAATTCGTAAAGAATTTGGATTAGAAGGAACACCTATAAGAATTATTGTAAGAGAAAAATTAGAAAAAGACGTTGTATAAAATATATAAATCCCCTAAATGTCAAAATCTATTGACATTTAGGGGATTTAGTAATATAATGTTAGCCAAAGTTAACAAAAGGAGAGAAAAATGATATCAAAATCCTTAGAAGAATATCTAAAAACAATGTATGTACTGCAAATTCAAAATAAAGAAATAAGAGTAACAGATATTGCTAAACAAATGAATTTAAGTAAGCCAAGTGTAACAAAAGCTATAAATAATTTAAAAGAAAATGATTTGGTATATTATGAAACATATGGCAAGATTGAACTAACAGAAAAAGGAATAGACTTAGCAAAAAAAATATTAGAAGCTTACGATATTTCTTATGTTTTTTTTAAAGATGTTTTAAGTCTTGACGAAGAAACATCAAAAAGAGAAGCAGAACGATTAAAATTAGCAATGGAGGACAATACTATAAATGTATTAGCAAAATATGTTCATAAAGTATTAAATTTAAATGATTTAAATTGTAATTATGATATATCAAAAGAACGTTGCAGAGAATGTAAAAGAAGAAAAATAAAAAAGGAGTAGGATTTTTAATGAGTGAGAAATTATTAGAAATAAATAATTTATATGTAAATGCAGGAGAAAAGGAAATTTTAAAAGGTATAAATCTAAAAATAAATAAAGGAGAAATTCATGTAATTATGGGGCCTAACGGTTCTGGAAAAACAACAACAGCAAATGCTATTTTGAATAATCCAGCATACAGCAAAGAAAGCGGAAGTGTTATTTTTGAAGGTGAAGATATAACAAATTTAAAAACAGATGAAATTGCAAGAAAAGGAATATTTATGTCTTTTCAGCTTCCAGAAGAAATACCAGGAATAACAGTTACAAACTTTTTGAAATATGCTAAAAACAAAATTACAGGTATGCCAGTTAAAATATTTAAATTTAAAGAAGAAGTAAAAAAACATATGGAAGAGCTTCAAATGAAACCAGAATATAGTGAAAGAAGCTTAAATGTGGGATTTTCTGGAGGAGAAAAAAAGAAAAATGAGATTCTTCAAATGCTTGTTTTAAATCCCAAACTTGCAATTTTAGATGAAACAGATTCGGGGCTTGATGTTGACGCTATAAAAACAGTATCTAAAGGTGTAGAGATGTACAAAAATGACGAAAATGCAGTTTTAATAATTACACATAATACTAAAATTTTGCACAATTTAACTCCTGACTATGTTCATATATTAGTAGATGGTAAAATTGTAAAAACAGGAGATAAAAATCTAGCTAAAGAAATAGAGGAAAATGGATATAAAAATTATAAAAAATAAAAAATTTTCAGAAGGGATTAAAAAATGAAAACAAATGTAGAAGAAATAAACAGAAACATCTATGATATAAAAAATCAAGATGACTATGACTTCAAAATAAAAAAGGGATTAACCCCTGAAATAATAAAAGAAATATCAAAACAAAAAAACGATCCAGAATGGATGGAAGAATTTAGACTAAAAGCATTGGAAGTTTATAATAAATTAGAACTTCCGACATGGGGGCCTGATTTATCAGAATTAGATATGAATGAAATTGCAACATATGTAAGACCAAAATCAAAAATGACAGATAATTGGGATGAGGTGCCAAAAGAGATTAAAGACACATTTGATAAACTTCGGAATTCCTGAAGCAGAAAAGAGATCTCTTGCAGGTGTTGGAGCACAATATGATTCTGAGGTTGTTTATCATAGTATGAAAGAAGAATTACTAGAGCAAGGAGTTATTTATACAGATATGGAAACAGCTGTAAGAGAATATCCTGAACTTGTAAAGCCATATTTTATGAAATGTGTACCAGTAACAGACCATAAA
>CAKPCG010000014.1 GCA_934141475.1 uncultured Clostridia bacterium | reverse complement strand
ATCAATTTCTATGGCGACATTAGATTTAGTGCGAATACAGTATTCATCACCAAGAGAGTCAATATGTTGCATAATTTCACGGAAATTGAACCATCTGTCGGCAAGAAAAACAAGATTATAGCCTGAATTTTCAAATAGAGAGTGAACATATGAAATGCCGTCTTTAATTAAATTTAGCTCAAAAGCCTTAGGGCCATCATTTCATTTGAAGCACCTGAACCACAGTGGAATGCCTTGTTTACCAACACGAAGAGAGAAAAATAAAATGGTAAATGAGTCTTTGCAAAAAGTGTGGTCAAAAGAAATGTAGACATTTTTATTTTTAGATTTATAATTTCTGATAACATGACAAATTATGGAATCATAGAAATCGTAAGGCTTAAAGAGAGTATTGTTAAAAAAACGCTCTAATTTACGAACGATAGAAGAAGGCTGTGCTTCAGACCAATGGTCTTTTAAATTTTTAACGATGTCAGTAGTGACAACGGATTCGGATTTTACCATACCTAAGATGACATCGGTTGAATTTTTAAGGTGAGGTTTAGAAACTGATGGTGAAACAAATTTAAAGAATTTAGATAAATCACTTGTAATTTGTGAATTGCTATTATATAATTTTCTCATAAAAAAGGTCCTCTTTCGTTATTTTTTAGGTATAGTGTAATTTTAACAAAAAGGGCCTTTTTTCGCAATAAAAAAATAAGATGAGTAAAATTATGATTTTAATATAAAAATCGCTCTATAAAAAAAAGTCGGGTAGTAAGGTTCAGGCTATTAATCCATAAACCAGATTCAATAAAATTGAATCATCCTTTATCAATATGGTTAGATTAGATAACTAATAAAATTATATTAATAAAAAATAAAATAAAAACCAACAAAACCTCATCAGTTGATGCTGATGAGGTTTAAAAAAAAGAACAACTTTAGTTGTTCTCACTAAAAAACTATGCATAATCTTTTAAAACAGTAAGCTGATTAATTTATATACGGCCGATTAATCAACTTACAATTAAGCCATAGCTGCATTTAATTTTTTTGCTAAATTAGATTTTTTTCTAGCTGCAGTATTTTTAACTAAAACACCTTTTGTGCAAGCTTGATCGATTTTTTTTGTAGCTTGTGAAAATAGAACTTTTGCTTCATCTATTTTTCCAGCTTCAATAGCTTCTTCAAATTTTCTTACAGCTGATTTATATCCTGATTTAATCATATTATTTCTTAATGTTTTCTTTTCAATTATTTTTACTCTTTTTTTAGCTGATTTTATGTTTGGCATGATTCCACCTCCCTTAGTACTTGTAATTTATAACAAACAATATTTTAGCACAAAATATAAGGTTTGACAAGTGTTTTTTTGAAATTTACTTGCCAAACCTTATATTTTAATAAATTACAATATCTAATTTTAAATTAATTTTTACGCATTAAATAAGAAAAAATCATAGAACTAAGTTTTAAACTATCATGTCTGATTGTTCCATTATCTGCAGTAAGTAAATCGTCTTCTAAAACTTCATATTTTGAATCTTTCATATTTTCATAGTCGATTTTAACCAAATCTTTCTCTTCTTCTCTAGAATATTTATCAAGAATTTCTTTAGGCAAGACAGTATTACTAACAATAACAGCATCTACAGAATTTTTACCTAAATATTTTTCTAAAATTTTCATATGATCACTAACACCGAAATTATCTGTTTCTCCAGGTTGAGTCATGGCATTACATATGTACATAACTTTTGCTTTAGAATTGTTAATACATTCAACAACATCTTTGCAAATAAGATGAGGAAGTAAACTTGTATAAAGACTTCCCATACTTAGTATTATTAAATCTGCATTTTCAATTGCATCAAAAACTTCTGGGAAGATGGTAGGTTCTTCTTTATAAAAAATTCTTTTATAATGTTTGTCTGCATGAGTAATTTCATCTTCACCTTCTATTATTTCTCCATCGGTAGTTTCTCCCATTAAAGTTAAATAATCTTCTGAAAGGGGAAGAACAGTGTGTTCTACTCTTAAAAGTTTACTAAAGTATTCAATACTTGTTTTTAAACTTCCTGTTTTTTTATAAAGTGAAGTTAAAATTAAATTTCCCATTGCATGACCATTTAAATCACTATATGTTGACATTCTATATTCCATTATATCTTTTACTTCACTAGGAAGGGTAGATAAATTGCTTAAAACATGTCTTATGTCTCCAACAGCAGGTGTATAAAATTCTTTACGTAATCTACCAGTACTACGTCCATTATCTGAAACTGTAATTACAGCTGTTATATCAACTGGAAAATATTTTAAACCTCTTAAAATTGTAGAGGCACCTGTACCTCCACCTAAAAGTACTATTTTTTTTCTTTGCATATTTTATTCCTCCATAAGTAAGTATGTTTATTTAATTAAATTTTTTTTGAAGTTCTTTTAAGCTATCAAATTCTGGAATAGGAAGATTAGTTTCTACATCAGAATATGTGTCCAATTTTCTTCTAATTCTAAAAATTTTAAAAGGATTTTTGTTATAAATAGATATTAAATCTTTTGGTTTATCATCAATAAATACACTATTTGAAAAGTCAAGAGGAAGTTCTCCTTTTAGTGTAGTTATTGGAAACATTCCATCTACATATTTTAAAAGTCCTGAGCCTGCTATTTTTATAGCTTGAAAATATACCTCTTTTTCATTATATGATAAGATATAAATTTTATGATTTTGCTTTTTTAGTGATTCTAAAAATGGAATACTATCGTCAAATAAATATTGTTTTCCATTTGAAATTACATCATTTACAACTTTAGTAGCTATTTTTTCATCAAAATTATATATAGTAGAAAAATGTTCTACTAATTTATATATGTCATAAATATTGTCTTTACCTCTTTTAAATTTATCTTTTAACTCTTGTAAAATATCATTAAAATTTTTGAAAGAGTTTTTTGAAATATATGAGGCTAAAGCATTTAACATATCTACTGTAAGTAATGGTGAGTTATATAATGTATGGTCAAAATCTATAAAAATATTCATACAATCCTCCTAAATTCTAAAACTTTTTATATATTAGCACAATCGATTTTTAAAGTCAAGCAAAGTATATTGTAAAATACTTGAAAAATACGTATTTTTATGATATAAAAAAGTAAAAAATAAAAGAGGAAAAAAATGATAAAATTACTTAAAATAGTTCCTAAAAGATTATATATTTATTCTACAATAGTGGGATTACTATATTCTTTATCAGATTACGGAGAATCAATATCTCTATCACATTATGGAACAAGCCCACTAACCTTAGAAAAGATATTACATCTTACAATATGTATATTTATACTTGATTTAATAAAATTAATTACATCAAATATAGCATATTATATAGATAGCATAAATGAAGTAAAAACGCGGAAATGCAATACAAAAATATTATTTTAAAAAATTAGAACAAATACCTATAGAGCAATCAAATAATGTACATACAGGCTATATTTACAAATTAATAACTAATGTTTCAGCATATTTTTTTGATGCTATATGGCAATTTCAAGTAAGTGTAATTCCATTAATAATAGGAAGTATTTCAATATTATTTATGGTATGTAAACAGTCTACTATAACTGGTTTAATTTGCATAATAATTTCAGTGCTTGCAGTATTTGCAAAATATAAAATGATAAAAAATAAAAGAAAATATCAAGAAAAAGCAAATGATGCAGAATCAAAATATAGTGCAACTTTTGTGGATTTTATACAAAATATAATAACTGTAAAGAAATTAAATATTGAAAATTTTTGCGAGAACAAAATAACAAAAAAGTATGAAGATTATTATGAAAAAAACAAAATAAATACAATCAAAAGAGCAAATGCAAATAGTGTTTTTTCAGGTCTTATGAATTTACTTTATATTGTAGTTTTAATAAGTACTATTAAAATGGTGAAAAATGGCCAAGATGGTTTGCCCTATTTACTATTTTATATGTCAGCACTTGGAAAAGTATATCCAAATTTAAATGGAATAGTAAAACTTATAGATATAGTAGAAAAATTTAAAATAGCAAAAAAACAGCTTGACCAATTACTTAATGGAAGCTATGAAACGTTAGTAGTTAATAATTTTGAAAGTTTAAAATTATTAAGTGTAGAATTTTCATATGAAAAAAAGTCGGAATTAATAAAAATACCAGAATTTACATTAAATAAAGGCGATAAAATAAGCATTATGGGAGAATCTGGTCAAGGAAAAACTACTACAATTAATATACTTGCAGGTTTATATAACATAAAAAATGGAGAGTTTTTAATTAACGGCGAAAATAAAAAAGACAAAAAACTTGACCTAGTGTTTGTTTCTCAAGAGGTAGATTTGTTTGATTTAAGTATTAGGGAAAATTTATCTTTAGGAAAACAAATATCAGATGAAAAAATAATAAAATTAATAGAAGATGCAGGATTAAAAAAATGGTATTTAGGTTTAAAAGATGGATTAGATACAATTGTTGGTGAAAAGGGAGTAAAACTATCTGCAGGCCAAAAACAAAGGCTAAATTTGATAAGAGGGATATTAATAGATAAAGAGGTATATTTTTTAGATGAACCTACATCAAATTTAGATAGCTCATCAGAAAAAAGAATAATAAATATGATAGAAAAATATTTAAAAGACAAAACATATGTAATAGTTACACATAGAGAAAATTTAAAAACACTATGTAAAAAACATTATATTTTTGAGGAACATGAGATGAAGGAAGAAAAAGGGGTAATTTACAATGAATAAGAAAAAAGTAAATTTAATAATAGCAATATCCAATTTTATTACAATGATATTAATAGCAGTTTTATATTATTTGCTAATAAATATAAATTTTCATTTAGCAGTTTCTGGTAAAACAATATTTGGTAGCAAAGTATTAGATGCAATAATTAATAAGCAAGATTTAATAATTTACGGAGCTGGAATAATAAGTGTATGTATAAATATAATTGGAGCAATACAAAATAAAGAAAATAAAAAAATATGCTTTTGGCAAGTATTTTTTGGAGTTTTTCAATTTATAATATTAGATATATTTTATGAGTTAGATGTAGCAAAATATATACTACTTAGTGCTGTACCTATTGCTTGGGGTATTGTAACTATACTTTCTAGTAGAAAAAATGCTTCAAAAATTAGTGAGGTTATAGAAATAAGTATAGGTGTAGCATCTATAATACTTGCAATTATAAGTAGTGTATTAGATATTTGGTACTATTGGGGAATAATTGCAATAATTGCACAAATCTTTTATTCTATAATACAAAATGATAACATAATAGAAACAAGAAGAAGAAAAATTTTAAATATTGTAATTCACTATGTATTAAGAGGGATTATAATAGCTAGCTTAATAGTTATAACAATAATTAGTGTTATTTTAGCAAATACTAATAAAGCAAAATGGAAAAATGGAATAGATAAATTATATGTGGATATGCAAGATTTAAAAAAATATAATAGTAAAGATATTATTATTCCAGTAGAAAATGATTCGAAATACGGATTTATAAATGTAGATGGAAAAGAAGTAATTCCATGTATATATGATGAAGTATCATATTTTAATAAAATTGAATCAAAAAATAATCAGGATATATACTATATAGCACTTGCTAAAAAAGATGATAAATATTATATATTAAGTAAAGCAAATGATATACTAGAGATAGATGAAAATATAAAAGATTATGTTAGTAATTTAAATTACATACTTAAGAGACATAGAAGAACTAGTAGTAGTATAAATTTTATGGAAAATGATACAAGTGATGTAGAATATGACGAAGATATTATAAAAACAATATTTGAACCATATGCCGTTTCTATAGATAAAGAAGAGTTTAGTGAAAAAGATGAAAGAACATGTTTAAATTTAAAAGTAAAAGATTCAAAACTAACATATAAAAACAATAAATTTTCTATGTCAATAGAACCATTAGAAGATAATGCAGAAATTGAAAATGAAAACGGTGAATCACTAAATATTTATGGTACCAAATGTGATGTAACAGTTACAAAATCAAATGGAAAAGTAGGAAAAGAAACAGTATATTTAATAGGTCTTTTAGAAAGTGAAAATGAGATTATGGCATATTCAAATGGATCAATAGGATTTATAACAAAAGATGGTTCAAGAACAGGTTGGTATGATGAAAATGGAGATAAAAAGACATTACCTAGTTCATATTATGTATTAGACATAATAGAAAATAATATATTTTTATCAAAAAAAGCAGATGCTAAAAATGATAGTACACAATATTTTATAATAAATACTTCTGGTGAAACATTACTTAAAACAAATTTACTTCGAATACATGGTGATGATATGAATTTAATAAGAAATGATAAAAACAAAGTTGTCTTTGTAAATAAAAAGTTAGAAGAAATATCAAAAGAATATGATAAAATATTTACAAAGCAATATACAGAAGATAACTACTAATTACAGACGATTTAAATTTTAGGTTATTACTTAGGCTTTGATTAATAATAAAAGATTTTGCTGTAAATCACAGCTTATATATACTTCATTTAAAATAAATAAATTATTAATTTTAAATATTTTTATACTGTGGATTGTAACAAGATTTTAATTAAAATAGATTATTTTATCTAACATTGTTGAAATATAATATAAATTATGTTATAGTAAAAAAAAATCCAAAGGGGGAAAAGTTATGATAGCAATAGGAAGTGACCATGGAGGATATAAACTAAAAGAAGAAATAAAAAAATATTTAGAAGAAATAGGGATTGAATACAAAGATTTTGGAACAGATTCAGAAGAAAGAACAGATTATCCAATATTTGCAAAAAAAGTATCAGAATCAATCCAACAAAAAGAATGTGACAAGGGAATTTTGCTATGTAAATCAGGATGTGGAATGTCAATTGTTGCAAATAAATTTAAAGGAATAAGAGCAGGACTTATAATAAACGAAAACGAAGCAAAATTTGCTAAAGCAGATGATGATATAAACGTAATAACAATAAGTGGTAACAATACTACAATAGAAGAAGCAATAAAAATAATTAGAATGTGGCTTGGAACAGAATTTAAAGGCGGAAGATACCAAGAAAGAATAGAAATGATAAACAATATAGAAAAAGAAAATATGAAATAATATGGGAGGCTTATACTATGTGGGGAAATATAGCAATTTCATTTTTATTAGCATTTATAGTATCATTTATGGCGACACCATATTCTATAAAAATAGCTGAAAAAATAGGAGCAATAGATATACCAAAAGATGACAGAAGAATGAGAAAAAAATCAATTCCAAAACTTGGAGGAATAGCTGTAATTACAGGTTTTGCAATATCACTAATATATCTTGTATCTGTAATGAATATAGAAGGAAGCATTAATTTATTTGATGAAAACCAATATTTTAGAAAATTAATAGGACTAGGTTTAGGAACAATAATAATAACAATAACAGGTATAATAGATGATACCAAAACATTAAAACCACTACAAAAATTATTTGGACAAGTATTAGCTGCCATTGTTGCAGTAGCATTTGGTATAAGAATAAGTGACACAGATATTCCATTTATAAATAATATTACTTTATCGCATGAAATATCACTAGTAGTAACTGTAATATGGATAGTAGGAATTACAAATGCAATAAATTTAATAGATGGACTAGATGGCTTATCATCAGGAATAGCTTTAATATCATGTATATCATTACTAATAATATTTGCCTTAAACTATTCACCTATTATTGCAATATTAATGATTACATCTTTAATTGGAGCACTAGTTGGATTTTTACCATTTAACTTTTCACCAGCTAAAACATTTATAGGTGATACTGGTTCAAACTTTTTAGGATATATATTATCAATAGTTTCGATACTAGGAGCTGCCAAAACATATACAGCAGTTGTTATTGCACTTCCAATGTTGGTACTTGGACTTCCAATATTTGATGTTGTTTGGGCAATAATAAGAAGAATAATAAAAGGAAAATCAATAAAAGCAATATTTATGGCAGACAAAGGTCATCTACATCATAGATTAATTGCAAGAGGTTTTTCACAAAAACAAGCAGTTTTAGTAATGTACGCAATGAGTGCGGCATTAGGACTTTTTGCAATAATTTTATTAGACAGTGGAATTTGGAAAGCATTATCATTTTTACTTATGGTTATAGCAGCACTATTTTTAGGATATAGAAACTTTTTAACAGAAAAAAGCGAAAAAGGCGAAAAATATGAATGTGGAGTATGTAAATATATTTACAATCCAAAAACAGGAAACGAAAAAGCAGGAATAGCTCCAGGAACAGAATTTGAAGATTTACCAGATGATTGGGTATGTCCAGTTTGTGGTGAAGGAAAAGATGTTTTTGAAATACATAAATAATTTTTAAATGTAAATAGTTCTTTTTAGAGCTATTTACATTTTTTTGTATTTTTTTTAGCAAAACGCAAATAATAAAAATATGAATGAAAAGTTAAAAAAAATAATAATAGGATTAATGGCAGGTTTTATATCTGGTTTGTTTTCAACTGGAGGAGGCTTAATACTAGTTCCAGCATTTACATATATACTAAAATTAGACCCAAAAGAAGCAAGAGCAACATCAATTGCATGTATACTTCCAATGGTATTAACAACAAGCTTTTTTTACGCAAAAAATAAATATATAAATTGGAAATTAGGCTTTTTATGTGGAATAGGAGGAATAATTGGGAGCTATATTGGTTCTAAAATGTTAAATAAAATTCCAACATTTATATTAAAAATAACATTTACAGGATTTTTAATATATGTTTCGATGTATATGTTAGGAATTGTATAATATAGCTTGAAAGGAATAGAAAAATGGAAGTTATTTTTGGTATAATATCAGGATTTATAAGTAGTATTGGAATGCGGTGGAGGAACTATACTTATATATTTACTTACAGCATTTTTAAAAACAGATCAGCATATTTCGCAAGGAGCAAATTTAGTATTTTTTATTTTAGCATGTGTAACTTCAATTGTTGTTAATATAAGAAATAAAAGTATAAATTATAATATTGCAAAAACCATAATAATTTGTGGAATTATAGGAGCTATTGTAGGGGCAAAATTATCTATAAATCTTCCAATAAATGACTTAAAAAAATATTTTGGCGTTTTTTTGATAATTATAGCAATAAATGAAATATATTCATTAAAAAGAGAGTATATAAATTATAAAAAAACAAATAATAATAAAAAAGTAAAAAGGAGGGATAAATAATGAATTTTGCAAAAGGAATTATGATTGGAACTTTAGCTACAGTAGGAGTAATGTGGATGTATACTAAAAATCCAATGCAAGATAATAAAAAGATGATAAAGAAAGGAAAAAAATTCATAAAGCAAATGGGTTTTTAAAAATATAAATATAGTTAAAGCAAGGCATTATAAAAATAATTTAGTTTTTATAATGCCTGATTTTTTTGCAAAAAAATCTTGCTATTTTATTATCTTTAGAATATAATTATAACATAAAATTTAGAGGTGATGAAAATGTTACAATTTACTAAAATGCATGGACTTGGAAATGACTATGTATACATGGATGCAATAAATCAAAAAATAGAAAATAGAAGTGAACTTGCAAAATTTGTAAGTGATAGACATTTCGGAATAGGTTCAGATGGATTAATTCTTATATGCCCATCAGATAAAGCAGATTTTAAAATGCAAATGTTTAACCAAGATGGTTCAGAAGCAGAAATGTGTGGAAATGGAATTAGATGTGTTGGAAAATTTGTTTATGATAAAGGGTTAACAAACAAAAAAAATATAACAATAGAAACACTTGCAGGAATTAAAAAATTAGATATGACAGAAGAAAATGGTAAAATAAAAATGGCAAAAGTAGATATGGGAATGCCAATACTAGAGCCAGAAAAAATCCCTGTAATATCAAATGAAAATCCAGTAAAAAATTTAAAAATACATATATATGATAAAGATTTTACATTTACCTGCGTATCAATGGGAAATCCACATGCTGTAACATTTATAAAAGAAGATGTAGAAAATTTTGATGTAGAAAAATACGGAAAAGAATTAGAAATAAACAAAGTATTTCCTAAAAAAGCAAATATAGAATTTATTAACGTAAAAGATGAAGAGACTTTAAAAATGAGAGTATGGGAAAGAGGAACAGGAGAAACCCTAGCTTGTGGAACAGGAGCATGTGCAACAGTAGTTTCTGCAATACTAAATGGTTATACTAAAAGAAAAGTTACGGTTAAATTGTTAGGTGGAGACCTAAAAATAGAATGGAATGAAAAAGATAATCACGTTTACATGGAAGGACCTGCAACAGAGGTATTTGAAGGAAAAATAAATTGGTAATAAACGAAAGGATAAAAATATGAATAGTGAAATAAAAGAATTAATGCAAGTAAAAATAATAGGAGAAGATACATATTTAACAAATATGATATCAGATATAGTACCAGTAAAAGAACAAAGATTTACTAATTTAGAACTAGATGCAGAGAAAAAAGAGACTTTTAGTATAGTTGTATACAAAAAAGAAAACCCAATTGTAAGCTTTTTTAAAGGAATAAAACTTGCTTTAGAAAAGCTAAAAATAATGGGAAAAACAAGAGAATTAGGGTATATAAAAAATACAAATAAGTAATATTTTAATCTAAAGGAGTGGTTTTAATGATAAACATAAATGAAAATTTTTTAAACTTACAAGACAGTTATTTATTTTCAACAGTTGCAAAAAAGGTAAGTGAATTTCAAAAAAATAACCCAGACAAAAAAGTTATAAAACTAGGAATTGGAGATGTAACAAAACCTATAGTTCCTGCAGTAATAGAGGCTATGCACAAAGCAACAGATGAACTTGCAAATGAAAAAACTTTTAGAGGTTATGGACCAGAACAAGGCTATGAATTTTTAAGAAGTGCAATTGTAGAAAATGATTTTAAAGGCTTAGGAATAGAAAAAGATGAAATATTTGTATCAGATGGAGCAAAGTGTGATTGCGGAAATATAGTAGATATATTTTGTGGAAAAAACAAAGTTGCAATTACAGATCCAGTATACCCTGTGTACATAGATACAAATGTAATGTCTGGAAGAAGTGGAATATATAATAGTGAAAGTGCAAAATATGAAAATATAGTATATATGCCTGTAACTAAAGAAAACAACTTTGTTCCAGAATTACCAAAAGAGCCAGTAGATATAATTTATTTATGTTTTCCAAACAATCCTACAGGAACAGTACTAAAAAAAGAAGAATTACAAAAATTTGTAGATTACGCAAAAGAAAATAAAGCAATAATATTATTTGATGCAGCATACGAGGTATTTATAAGCGAAGATGATATACCACATAGTATATATGAGTTAGAAGGCGCAAAAGAAGTTGCAATAGAATTTAGAAGCTATTCAAAAACAGCAGGATTTACAGGTGTTAGATGTGCTTATACTGTAGTTCCAAAAGAACTTTATGGATATACAAAATCTGGAGAAAAAGTATCAATAAATAAATTATGGAATAGAAGAACAACAACAAAATTTAATGGTGTATCATATGTTGTTCAAAGAGCAGCAGAAGCAACATATTCAGAAAAGGGTAGAAAACAAATACTAGAAAATATAAAATATTACAAAGAAAATGCAAAAATAATAAAAGATGGGTTACAAGAGGCAGGATTTACCGTATATGGTGGTGTAAATTCTCCATATATATGGCTAAAAACACCAAATGATATGAAATCTTGGAAATTTTTTGATGAATTATTAGAAAAAGCAAATGTTGTAGGTACACCAGGAAGTGGATTTGGACCATCAGGAGAAGGATATTTTAGATTAACAGCATTTGGAACAAAAGAAAATTCTATAGAGGCTATAAAAAGAATAAAAGAAATAAAATGGTAAAAGCGGAGGAAAAATGTTTGCATATATAAAAGGAGAACTTGCAGCTAAAACAAGAGAATACATAGTAATAGATGTTGGAGGACTAGGATATAAAATATTTATGTCAGTTTTAGCAATGGAAAACGTTGGAAAAATAGGAGACATAGTAAAAGTACATACATACTATAGAGTTATGGAAGATGATATAAGTATATTTGGTTTTAACACAAAAGAAGAATTAAGATTATTTGAATTACTAATTTCTGTAAGTGGAATAGGAGCAAAAACAGCGATAAATATGTTAGGTCAAATAGAACCATCAAATTTTGCAATAGCAATAATATCAAATGATATAAATACTTTAAAAAAATTACCGGGAATAGGTCCTAAAACAGCACAAAGAATAGTATTAGAACTAAAAGATAAGTTAAAGAAAGAACAACAAATCGATGAATTATCTATTGCAAATTCAGAAGACCAAAAAATAGAAATTAAAAAAGCAATAGAAAAAGAAAGCAAAGAAGAAGAAGCTATTTCGGCACTACAGGTACTAGGATATACAAGCAAAGAAATAGAAAAAGCATTACAAAAAATAAATGTAAAAGATATGAACTTAGAAGATATTATAAAAGCAGGACTAAGAGAGCTTGCAAAAAAATAATTTTATCTTAAATTGGGGACAGTTTTTATTTTAAAGGGCTGCCCCTAATAAAAAAGAAGGGAGAAATTTATGCTAGCAATAACATATGAACTATTACATGTAGATAAAAACTCAGGTGCAAGAAGAGGTGTAGTTCATACTCCACATGGAGACATTCAAACACCAATTTTTATGCCTGTTGGAACACTTGCAACAGTAAAAGCAATGTCTCCAGAAGAATTAAAAAATGATGTAAAAGCACAAATAATATTATCAAATACATACCATTTATACTTAAGACCAGGACATGATTTGGTAAAAGAAGCAGGGGGACTTCACAAATTCATGAATTGGGACAGACCTATATTAACAGATAGTGGCGGATTCCAAGTATTTAGTTTAAGTGGATTAAGAAAAATAACAGAAGAAGGTGTAAAATTTAACTCTCATTTAGATGGAAGTAAGCATATGTTTACACCAGAAAAAGTTATGGAAATAGAAGAAGCACTTGGTGCAGATATAATAATGGCATTTGACGAATGTTGCCCATATCCATCAGATTATGAGTATACTAAAAATTCAATGGAAAGAACAACTAGATGGGCAAAAAGATGTAAAGATGCACATACAACTGAAAATCAAGGTTTATTTGGTATTATACAAGGTGGATTTTACAAAGATTTAAGAAAAAAATCAGCAGAAGATTTAATAAAATTAGATTTTCCAGGTTATGCAATTGGTGGAATAAGTGTAGGAGAACCTAAAAAAGAATTTTTAGATATTTTAAGATATACAACTCCTTTAATGCCAAAAGATAAGCCAAGATATTTAATGGGAGTAGGTACACCAGATTATTTAATAGAAGCAGCACTAAGTGGTATAGATATGTGTGACTGTGTACTTCCAACACGTCTTGCAAGACATGGAACAGCTTTAACATCTAAAGGAAAACTTGTAATAAGAAATCAAAACTTTGCAAGAGACTGGAATAAGCTAGATGACGAATGTGATTGTTACACATGTAGAAATTACACAAGAGCATATTTAAGACATTTAATAAAAACAAATGAGATATTGGGAATGAGACTATTATCACTTCATAACCTAAGGTTCTTGACTAAATTAATGGAAAGAGTTAGAATAGAAATAGAGCATGATAATTTATTGGCATTTAGAGATGAATTCTACAAAAAATATGGATATAACGAAATAATTTAGGAGGGATTAAATGAGGTTAATAGATGAGGAAGAAATAGAAGCTCAAAAACTAAAAACCCAAAAAACCAAAAGAATAATATTAACATCTATAATATTACTTGTATTACTATGTGGAGTAATTGTGGCACTAATAATGTATAGAATGGCAAATCCAACAAAAATTACAACATATATAGATGGAAAAGTAATGGCAAACTTTGATCAAATTCTAGATTTTTCTACAGATGAAAATGGAAAAACTCAAATATACATTCCAATTAGAGATTTTGCAACATGTTTAAATAAAGCAAACTCTGAATTTGGATACCAAACATATAAAGGAGACTACAATACAAAAAGAGGAGAAGATGACCAATGTTATGTATATAGAGATGGATATGAAGTTGCAATGTTTACCAAAAAATCTAAAAAAATCTATAAATTAAATTTACAAGAAAAAAGCGATGAAATGGAAGAATGCTCAACAGACAAAGATGTTTTTGAAAACAACGGAAATTTATATGCATCTGTTGACGGTATAGAAAAAGGATATAATGTATATTTTAATTATGATGAAAGAAAAAAAGTAATTACAATATACACATTAGATTACTTAGTAAACAAACATAAGGCTGCATTATTAGACAAAAAAATAGGAAATTATGGAGAACTTGAAATAACAGATTCATATTCGAACTGTAAAGCAATATTTGATGGTTTAATTATAGTAAAAACAGAAAGTGGAAAATACGGAATAATAAAAACAGATGATTATACAACATTTGTACTTGAACCACAATATGAAGACATAACATTTTTAACAGATTCAAAAACATTTAGAGTTACAAGTGATAAAAAAGTTGGGTTATTTACAGAAGATGGAAAAAGAAAGATTGAACTTGCATATGATAATATATCTTCAATGGGACAAGATTCAAAACTATATGTTGTTAAATCAAACAATATGTATGGAGTTGTAGATGAAGATGGAAATATTATAATATATCCGGAATATGACCAAGTAGGAATAGATGTAAGCAAATTTTCAGATAATGGAGTAAAAAATGGATATATATTAATGGATGAATTAATACCTGTTTTAAAAGGCGAAAAATGGGGCTTCTTTAATAAAAAAGGCAAGAAAGTATCTAATGGATTTAAATATACAGAAATAGGATGTTCAGATGTACCAAATACAAACAATATCTATCCTCTACTTCAAATAAAAGACTATAATGTAATAATAGTAAGTGGAGAAGATGGAAAATTTGGTGTTATGGATATAACAGGAAATGACCAAATATTAAATTTCTTATTTGATGAAATTTATATAAAAGTATCAGAAGGAAATAATGATTACTATATGACATTTAATGGAAAAGAATACGAGGTTTCAAAATATTTAGACCAATATGTAGATGCAAAAAATGGAACAAATAAAACTACAAAAAATACTACTAATACAACAAATACAACATCAGAAAATAGACAAGCAAATACTACAAGCGAAGCCAAGCAAAGTCAATCGCAAGAAAATAAGCAAACAAGTCAAACAACAGACAATAAACAAACGGAAACTAAGTCGCAAGAAAATAAACAAGAAAAACAAAATCAATAAAATACAAAAGAATAGAAGTTCTAAAAACAAAGCTTCTTTCATATACATATAATAAGGAGGATGTATATGAAAGAAGATATTTTTTTTAGAGTAGGATATTCAAAATATTTAGGAGAAACAAAAAAGCAAAAGTGGACAAGCAAAATGTTTGAAAAAATAGAAAAACACAAATTTGCAGTAATGACAATTTTTATAATATTAGTTTGCACAGTAACTAATATATGTTTAATGTATAGATTTTTTTATGTGTTAAGCAAAATGTAAATTTGAAATTATTGAAAAAATAACTAACATGTAGTAAAATAATGGAAAAAAAGGAGAAAAAAATGATTGTAGCAAATGAATGGAAAGATTATAAAATAATAGATATGGCAGATGGGCAAAAATTAGAACAATGGGGAAATATTACACTTTCAAGACCCGATCCACAAATAATATGGAAAAATAAAAGCTATCCTGAAAAATGGAAAAAAGCAGACGCTATATATTCAAGAAGTAAAACAGGTGGTGGAGCATGGAAATACAATAAAAAATTACCTGATAATTGGCAAATAAAATATAAAAATTTAACATTTAATATAAAACCAATGGGATTTAAACATACAGGCTTATTTCCAGAACAAGCGGTAAATTGGGATTGGATGATAAATAAAATTAAAAATTCAAAAAGACAAATTAGAGTATTAAATTTATTTGCATACACAGGTGGAGCAACAGTTAGCTGTTTATCTGCTGGTGCTTTTGTTTGCCATGTAGATAGTTCAAAAGGAATGGTTTCATGGGCAAAAGAAAATGTTTCAAGTTCAAAACTACCAGAAAAAAATGTAAGATACATAGTAGATGATGTAAATAAATTTGTAAGTAGAGAAATAAGAAGAGGGAATAAATATGATGCTATAATAATGGATCCTCCATCATATGGAAGAGGAGCAAAAGGAGAAGTGTGGCAATTTGAAAATAATATATATGACCTAGTAGAACTTTGCTCAAATGTATTATCAGATAATCCTTTATTTTTCCTAATAAATTCATATACTACAGGAATATCAAGCACGGTTTTAGCAGATATTTTAAATTTAACTATAAATAAAAAATATAATGGAAAAGTAGAATCTGGAGAAATAGGTTTACCAATGGAAAAATCAAAATTAATATTACCATGTGGAATATATGGTAAATGGGAAAATAAAAAATAGAGAAAAGGAAAAAATAGATGGTAGTTTTATATGAAGACAATCAAATAATAGTTGTAGAAAAAGAACCTAATATTCCCTCACAAGGAGACAAAACAAATGATGAAGATATGCTAAGTATGGTAAAAAAATACATAAAAGAAAAATACAATAAACCAGGAGATGTGTATATTGGATTAATTCATAGATTAGATAGACCTGTTGGAGGAATAATGGTTTTTGCAAGAACATCTAAATCAGCTTCAAGATTAAGTGAACAAATTAGAAATAAAACATTAAAAAAGAAATATCTGGCTATAGTAGATGGGAAATTTAATAAAGAAAAGGGAAACTTAGAAGATTATTTATTTAAAGATGAAAGAAACAATATAAGCAAAGTTGTAAATAAAGACAAAAAAAATGCTAAAAAAGCAATACTTGATTATGAAGTTTTAAATTATGATGATAAAAGAAACTTAAGTTTAATAAAAATAGATTTACATACTGGAAGACATCATCAAATAAGGGTTCAAATGGCAAATTCAGGGCATAGCTTATTTGGAGATCAAAAATATGGAACAAGAGGAAAAAATAAGCAAATTAGACTTTGGGCATATGAGGTAAGTTTAATCCATCCAACTAAAAAAGAAGAAATGACATTTACTGATTATCCTACATGGACAATGTGTAAAACTGCAATACAAAATGGCAAATTAAAAAGGGAGGATTTAGATGCTAAAATTAAAGGAAATAACTAAAACATATAAATCAGGAGATGAAGTTGTAGAAGCACTAAAAGGAATAAATATAGAGTTTAGAAAATCTGAATTTGTGTCTATATTAGGGCAAAGCGGTTGTGGAAAAACAACTCTTTTAAATATAATAGGAGGACTTGATAGGTATTCTACAGGAGACCTTATTATAAATGGAAAATCAACAAAAGAATTTAAAGATAGAGACTGGGATATATATAGAAATTATAGAGTAGGATTTGTTTTTCAAAGTTATAATTTAATATCTCACCAAAGTGTTTTATCAAATGTAGAACTTGCATTAACAATATCTGGAGTAAGTAAAAAAGAAAGAAGAAAAAGAGCAATAAAAGCCTTAGAAGATGTTGGTCTTAAAAATCAAATACATAAAAGACCAAATCAATTATCTGGTGGACAAATGCAAAGAGTTGCTATTGCAAGAGCATTAGTAAATGATCCAGATATAATATTAGCAGATGAGCCAACAGGTGCATTAGATACAAAAACGAGTGTGCAAGTAATGGAAATACTAAAGAAAATATCAAAAGATAAACTAATCGTTATGGTAACACATAATCCAGAACTTGCTGAAAAATACTCATCAAGAATAATAAAAGTTGTAGACGGAAATGTAATAAAAGATACAAATCCATATAGTGAAGATGAAAAAGAAACAGAAAAAGTTAAAAACAAAAAGACATCAATGAACTTTTTCACTGCATTATCACTAAGTTTAAATAACCTTATGACTAAAAAAGGAAGAACCATATTAACATCAATAGCTGGAAGTATAGGAATTGTTGGAATTGCACTTATACTTTCAATATCAAATGGTATACAAAATTACATAAATAAAGTTGAAGAAGATACATTATCATCTTATCCAATATCTATTGAAGCAGAATCTGTAGATATGACAAGTGTTTTAGGAACAATGATGGGGACAAACGAAGAAAAAGACGAAATAAACAAAGAAGATGGAAAAGTATATTCTAGAAATATAATGACAGATGTATTATCAACAGTTTCTGCTAAAGTTACAAAAAATAACTTAGAAGAATTCAAAAAATATATAGAAGAAAATGAAACTATTAAGAAAAATAGTAATGCAGTTCAGTATCAATATGGATTAAATCTAAACTTATATGCAGAAGACACGGAAAATGGTATAACAAGAGTTAATCCAAGTACAGTAATGGATAAGCTAGGATTTTCTAATGATACATCACGGTTATGGAAGTGCTTCAATGTCATTTAGTTCGTCAGATATTTGGAGAGAACTTTTAGATAATGATGAATTAATGAAATCACAATATGAATTATTAGCCGGAAAATGGGCAACTGATTATAATGAAGTTGTATTAATTGTAGATGAAGATGGTTCAATAAGTGACTATACTTTATATACATTAGGAATTTTAAGCCAAGATGAGTTAGAAAAAGAATATAAAAAAATGTTAGATGGCGAAAAATTTGAAGAAAAATCAAATGTTAGCTATACATATGAAGATTTACTAAATTTAAAATATAAGCTAGTACTAAATCCTGAATACTATCAAAAAGAAAATGGAATATGGATAGACAAGTCAGAAGATGAAGAATATATGAAAAATATAATAAAAAATTCAGAAACAATAAAAGTGGTTGGAATAATAAAACCAAATAAAGAAGGAATTAGTGATAGCTCTTATGGAGAAATAGGTTATTTATCAAAACTTAAAGAATATGTAATAAACAAAACTAAAGAAGCCAAAATTGTAAAAGAACAACAAGAAAATAGCGATATAAACATATTTACAGGTGCTAAATTTGCAGAAGATGGAGATAAAAATAATTCATCATTTAATTTAAATTCAATGACAGATGAGCAGAAAAAATATTATGCTTCTTTAAGTAGTGAGGAATTAGCCAAAATAATGACAGCATATCAAGAAAATGCAAATAACACATACAAAGGAAATCTAAGAAAATTAGGAGTAGTTAATTTAGAATCTCCAACAGCTATAAATATATATCCTACAAGTTTTGATGGAAAAGAATTAATAGCAAAAGAAATAGAAAATTACAATAATAAAATGAAAGAGGAATCGAAAGATGAAAATATAATATCATATAATGATATAGTTGGAACAATGATTAAATCAGTAAGTACAATTGTTGATTTAATAAGTGATGTATTAATTGCATTTGTTTCAATATCTCTTATAGTTTCTTCTATTATGATTGGAATAATAACATATATTTCTGTTATAGAAAGAACAAAAGAAATAGGAATTTTAAGAGCTATAGGAGCTTCTAAAAAGGAT
Organism: uncultured Clostridia bacterium; assembly: GCA_934141475.1. GTDB lineage: Bacteria > Bacillota > Clostridia > TANB77 > CAG-508 > CAG-269. The sequence goes on along the minus strand of CAKPCG010000014.1, from coordinate 25,440 downwards.
GTATCAAGAGTATTTAAAGCAGAAACATTTATTGTGGGATTTGCATCAGGTATAATAGGAATAGGTCTTACTGTTCTTTTAAATATACCAATAAATACTATAATTTACAAAATATCTGGAATTTCTGGTATTGCATCTTTACCAGTTACAGGAGGAATTATTTTAGTTATAATAAGTATGATATTAACAATGATTGCAGGTTTAATACCTTCAAAGCTTGCTGCTAAAAAAGATCCTGTTGAAGCATTACGTGTAGATTAAAAAAGTATCACCATTAAAAGAGTTTTTAAATATAATATAGTAATAATTAATTTTTTGATTATTAATAAAATTTTGGTGGTGAAAAAAATGGAAGGTTATGATTGTAAAAAAATATGCAAGGAAAATTGCATCGTAGAAGTATTAATAAGTATCATAATTGGAGTACTAGTTGGAATAGCATTTTCAAATGGATTAATAGCAAGTGTATTTAATTTTACAGTTGGAGCTTTAATTACTGCTGCAATTTCTAGTATTATATTAATAATAGCCATATTTGCTGGAAATATAATTTGTAAATTCAATAGCTTTGAAAAATGTATTTGCTCAAATGGAATTTGTATAGCATTTGCAATTGTTGGAACAGTAGTTTCAGGATTATTGGTATTAAGTATGGATCTTTCTATAACAGCAATACTTTCAATATTAAGTGTAGCATTTACTGCGTTTTTCTTAGGATGGCTTTTACTATCTATGTTTTCTCTTGCGGTATGTTTAATAAGAAGTAGTTGTAATAAATAAAAAATTTACAAATAGTGAGTGATAAAAGTCACTCACTTTATTTTATCTAAAATCCCTAACAAAATATGGACAATTACCACAAAATATGATATAAAAATAATATTAAAATAAGCGTATTTTTTCTAAAAAATGTACGTTTTAGCACTTAAGAAAGGAAGAAATAAAATGAGCGAAAACTTAGTAAATGCAATAATAGGAGCATTTGGAGGATTAACTTCACTGGCATTTGGAAAAGAACTTTTAGTATTTATAATATCTTTAATGCCAATATTAGAATTAAGAGGAGGAATACTTGCTGCTGCAATTTTAAAATTAGATCCAATACCAAGTTATATAATAAGTATAGTTGGAAACTTATTACCAATACCATTTATATTGTTATTAATAAACAAAATAATAAATTGGATGAAAAATAGCAAACACTTAAAAAAAGTAGCAGATTGGCTAGAACAAAAAGTTCAAAAACATAAAGGTCAAATAGAAAAATATGGCTATTTAGGAATTGTACTATTTGTTGGAATTCCACTACCAGGAACAGGTGCATGGACAGGTTCACTTATAGCATCAGTATTAGAAATGGATAGAAAAAAGACATTTCTTGCTGTACTTGCAGGAGTATTTTTAGCAAGTATAATAATGATGATTTTATCATTTGGAATAGTAGCTAAATTTATTGGAAGTTAAAGAAATGAGAAAAATATGAAACAGTTTTTTTATAAAAATAAAATGTTAATAAGCGTAATTGCTATAATAGTGTATTTTTTAATAATTTACGCTTTAAATATTAAATTAAGTTTTAATAATGTTCAAATTACAGGTGCAATAGTAATTGCATTAGTAATTACATTTATGAATTTTTATACATTAAAAAAATTTGAAAAAAGTAAAAAAATAGATTACAAAAAAATAATAATAGCAATAGGCATAATTGGAATAGTTTTACGTACAGTGTATATTTTATATACTCCTTTAGATGAAAGACAACATGACATGGAAAAAAAATCAGGACATCTTGCATATATAGAAACAATCTACAATACAGGAAAACTACCTACAACTAATAAATGGCAATTTTATCAACAACCACTTCATCATATAATTGCTGCATGTTGGCTAAAAATTAATACTAAATTAGGTGTAGATTTTGATATAGCAAAAGATGGAATAAAAATTTTAACTGCAATATATTCAAGCTTAATTATTTTAATAACATATGCAATTTTAAAAGAACTAAATGTAAAGAACAAAATAAAAGTACTTATAATGCTAATTATAGCAGTACATCCTACATTTATTATATTAGCTGGAAGTGTAAATAATGATATATTAATGATAATGTTTACATTTTTAGGATTATTGTATTTAATAAAATGGAACAAAAATCCATCCATAAAAAATACTGTAATTTTAGCTATCGTAACAGCACTTATAGCACTTTCAAAAATATCTGGAACTATAATTGCTATTCCAATTTTATATATATTTATAAATAGATTTTTTAAAGACTATTTTAGTAAAAAAGACAAAAAAGTAATAAAGGAATATTTAATAAAATTTGCTTTATTTGGAATAATTTCTTTAAGTTTAGGTTTATCTTATAGTATAAGAAATTTAATAAAATTTGACCAATCTATATTTTATGTACCTAAAGCAGGAGAAGCAGTTTATTGCGGAGATAGAGACATTTTTGAAAGAATAAATATATTCTCTAAAGAATGGCTAAAAGTATTTTGTTTTCCTTATAATGATTGTAATATTTTAGCTTACTTAATAAGAAGCTCTATATTTGGAGAATATCATTTAGATGAAGAAAACGGATATATAATTTCCTATGTTTTGCTTGTTTTTAATGTAATTTTAATAATATTAAGTATAGTAAGTTTAATTTATATAATATTTAAAAAAGAAAAAAAGATAGAAATAAAAATGCTAATATTATTCTATTTTACAGAACTTATTATGTACATATATTCTAATTTTAGTATGCCATATGGTTGTACAATGGACTTTAGATATGTAGTGCCTACAATATTTTTAGGAATGATATTTATAGAACAAGCAATAGAAAATAAAGCTAAAAATTATTATAATGGAATAAGTTGTATAACAATATTATTTTCAATATGTGCAGTAATATTTGAACTAACATACATGCAATATTTATATGTGTAATGTGGCAAGGAGGATAACGTGAAAAAAGTAGTTGTAATAGGGGCTGGACCTGCTGGACTTACTGCAGCAGATAAATTATTAGACGAAAATGGAGAATATGAGGTAATAATCTTAGAAGAAACAGCAGAAATAGGTGGAATATCTAAAACTGTTAAGTATAATGGTAACAGAATGGATATAGGAGGACATAGGTTTTTTTCTAAAGATCAAGATGTAATGAATTACTGGGAAGAACTTATGCCAATACAAGGAAAAGATTCATTTGATGATGAAAAATTAAATAGAAAAAAAAGCTTAAAAGAAGATGGCCCAAACCCTAATACAGAAGATGAAGTAATGCTTATAAGAACAAGAGTATCAAGAATATATTTTTTGAAAAAGTTTTTTGATTATCCAGTAAGCCTTAAATGGAAAACTTTAAAAAACATGGGATTAATAAGAACTATAAAAGTAGGTTTTAGTTATTTAAAAGCAGTAATATTTAAAAGAAAAGAAAAATCATTAGAAGATTTTTATATAAATAGATTTGGTAAAGAACTTTATGAGATGTTTTTTAAAAACTATACACATAGATTATGGGGAAGAAAGCCATCAGAAATTTCGGCTGATTGGGGAGCTCAAAGAGTAAAAGGAGTATCAATAACAGCTATTATAAAGGATATGTTTAACAAATTAATTGGGAGAAAGAACAAAGAAAACACAGAAACATCGCTTATAGAGCAGTTTTGGTATCCCAAATTTGGACCAGGTCAGCTTTGGGAACAATTAGCATTAAGAGTAACAAAAAAAGGTGGTAAAATTTTAAAGAATCATAAAGTAATAAATATCAATGTAAAAAATGACAAAATTATATCAGTAGAATGTGAATCAAATGGGGAAAAAGTCACAATAGAAGGGGATATTTTTATATCTTCAATGCCAGTAAAAGATTTAGTATGTGGTTTTAAAGGACAAGAAGTTCCAAAGAAAATATTAAAAATTGCTAAAGGATTACCATATAGAGATTTTATGACAGTTGGGCTTTTAGTAAATAAATTAAATTTAAAAAATGAAACCAATATACCAACACTAGGAAATATAGTTCCAGATTGTTGGATATATGTACATGAACCAGAGGCAAAATTACTAAGAATACAAATTTTCAATAATTGGTCTCCATATATGGTAAAAAATCCAGAAAATACAGTATGGATAGGTCTTGAATATACATGTGAAGAAGGAGACAAATATTGGAAAATGGAAGACAGTGAGTTTATTAAAATGGCATCAAATGAGCTTATAAAAATGGGAATAATAAAACAAGATGATATTATAGATTCACATAGAGAAAAAATAAAAAAAGCATATCCAGCATATTTTGACACATATTCAGAATTTGATAAAATAATAAAATATTTAGACAAATTCAGCAATTTATATTGCATAGGAAGAAATGGACAACATAGATATAACAACATGGATCATTCAATGGTAACAGCATTTGAGGCAGTAAAAAACATAAAAAATAATGTAAAAGACAAATCTAATATATGGAATGTAAATACAGAAAAAGAATATCACGAAGAAAAAGTAAATACTAAAAAGTAATTTGAAAGGATTGAGAAAAGTGAAAGAAAAACTTCTATTAATAGATGGAAACAGCATAATGAATAGAGCATTTTATGGAATTATGGGAAGTAAAATGTTAATGACAACAGATGGAAAATATACAAATGCAGTATATGGTTTTTTAGCTATTTTATTTAAAAATTTAGAAGATATAAAACCAGATTATATTGCAGTATCATTTGATTTAAAAGCAAAAACTGCAAGACATAAATTATATGATGGATACAAAGCAAATCGCCATGGTATGCCAGAAGAACTTGCAGAACAAATGCCTGTTATAAAAGATATATTAAATGCAATGAATATAGACATTGTAGAAAAAGAAGGCTACGAAGGCGACGATATTTTAGGTACATTAAGTAAATATGGTGAAAAACAAGGTTTAGAAGTTATAATTCTTTCAGGAGATAGAGATACATTCCAACTTGCAAGTGATAATATAACAATAAGAATACCAAGAACTAAACAAGGAAAAACAGAAGTAGATGATTATACAAGAGAAAAAGTAATAGAAGAATATGGTTTAGAGCCAGTTTCTTTAATAGAAGTAAAAGGCTTGCAAGGCGATACCTCAGACAATATACCAGGAGTACCAGGAATTGGGCCTAAAACAGCAATTAATTTGGTAAAAAAATATGGAACAATAGATAATTTATACAAAAAAATAGAATTAGGGGAAGATGACCTAAAAGGAAAGCAAAGAGAATCAATTATAAATAACAAAGATATGGCAATATTATCAAGAACACTTGGAAAAATAGATACAAATGTACCATTAGATGATACTTTAGAAAACCTAAAGGTAGAAGAATGGGATGAAGAAAAAGTTTTAGAATTATTTAGAGTATGTAATTTTAAAAAATATATAGAAAGATTTAATTTAGATGGAAAAAAAAGCGGAAAACAAGAAGAAAAAGAAGATTTAAAAAGTCTATTTAAAATCAATTCCGAAATTTTAATAAATGATGTAATAGAAAAAGTACAAAAAAATAAAAAGGTAATTTTTTATTTAGGCTTAGAAGAAAATGAAAATAAAGAAGATATAATAAGAAAAGATATTATATCTATTGCATTATATAATCCGGAGGAAAATGAAGTTTATTATATAAAAAAAGAAAAACAAGAAACAGAATTTGAAGGATTTTTAAAACAAATATTTGAAGATGAATCAATTGAAAAAATAGGATATAAGTTAGGCGAAATTTATATACTTTTAAAACAAATAGATATAAATATAAAAAATCTAAAATATGATATAACAGTTGCAAGTTACATATTAGACCCTACAGAGGGAAAATATGAAATAAACAATTTAATTGAAAAATATCTTGGATTAAGTAAAGAAAGCTATTTAGAAGAAAATCAAATACAAGATAATTCAAAACAAATGACATTATTTGAAAATACAGATAATAAAGTAGATAAATTACAATATGAAAATTCTTTTTACACATATTGCATATATAACCTAGAAAAAATATTAACAGAAAAATTAAAAGAAATAGAAGCAGAAGAATTATTTAAAAATATAGATATGCCTACAGTAGAAGTTCTAGCAAATATGCAGTGGAACGGAATGCACATAGAAGAACAAAGATTGGTAGAATTTGGTAAAACCTTAAAAGATGGAATAGATCTGTTAACAGCAGAAATATACAATTTAGCAGGAGAAGAATTTAATATAAATTCTCCAAAGCAATTAGGTGTAATTTTATTCGAAAAAATGGGACTTCCATCAAAAAAGAAAACAAAAAATGGATATTCAACATCAGAAGATGTATTAGAAAAACTAATAAATGAATCTCCTATAATAGAAAAAATACTAGAATATAGAAAACTATGTAAATTAAATTCAACATATGTTGAAGGAATGAAACCATATATAAATCCTAAAACTCAAAGAATACACTCATTTTTTCATCAAACAATAACTGCAACAGGAAGAATAAGTTCGACTGAGCCTAACCTTCAAAATATACCTACAAGAATGGAACTTGGAAAACAGCTAAGAAAAGTTTTTGTACCAGATGATGGAAAAATATATATAGATGCAGATTATTCTCAAATAGAACTTAGAGTATTAGCACATATGTCTCAAGATAAACATATGATAGATGCCTTTGTAAAAGGAGAAGATATACACAAACAAGCAGCCTCAAAAGTACTACATAAACCAATTGAAGAAGTAACAAAAGAAGAAAGAAGTAGTGCAAAAGCTGTAAATTTCGGAATTGTATATGGAATAAGCGATTTTGGATTAGCAGGACAGCTTGGAATTAGTAGAAAAGAAGCCAAAGCATATATAGAACAATACCTAGAAGAATATAGTGGTGTAGATGAATATATGAAGAAAATAGTAGAAGAGGCAAAAGAAAAAGGGTATGCTCAAACAATGTTTGGAAGAAGAAGATATATAAAAGAATTAGCATCAAATAACTATATGGTAAGAGAATTTGGAAAACGTGCAGCAATGAATACTCCTATACAAGGAACAGCAGCAGATATAATGAAAATTGCAATGATAAAAGTATATAAAGAAATAGCAAAAAGAAAGTTAGATGCAAAAATTGTTTTACAAGTTCATGACGAAATGGTGATAGAGGCACCAAAAAGCGAAGAAGAGCAAATAAAAGAAATATTAAAACAATGTATGGAATCGGCAGTGGAGATTAAAGTGCCTCTAGTTGCAGAAATATCAGAAGCGGAAAATTGGTATGACTGTAAATAAAGGAAAGCTTAAAGAGCATAAACGAAAGGAGAAAAGATTGATTAAACTTACAAAAAAGCTAATTTTAATAATTATAATAGTAGCAATAGTAATATCAATTTTTAAATATATAGATTTTAATAATATAAAAAAACAATTGTATCTCAAAATATATAAAATGGACTATTCACAATATGTAGAAAAATATTCGGAAAAATACAGTGTAGATAAATATTTAATTTATGCAATAATAAAAGCTGAAAGTAATTTTAAAGAAAAAGCAGTATCTAAAAGTGGGGCACAAGGACTTATGCAGCTTATGTATCCTACAGCAGAAGAACTTTCAGGAAAAATTGATATTAAATTAAATGAAGATAATATTTTAGAGCCAGATATAAATATAAATTTAGGTACTAAATATATATCAATGCTTATACAAAAATATGAAAATATAAATTTAGCTCTTGCAGCATATAATGCAGGAAGCGGAAATGTAGATGGATGGATAGAAAAAGGTACTTTAAAAAACGATGGATCTGATATTGAAAATGTTCCATTTAAAGAAACAAATAATTATGTAAGAAAAATATTAAGAGATTATGAAATATATACTAAAGTATATGATAATAAATAACAAATTAAAAGAGGGAAAGATGTTTGAAAAGATAAAGCCTTATTGTAATAAATATAACATTACAGTTCTTATATTTTTAATTTTAGGATGTTTTATAAGAATATTTGGGATTAGTGATATGCCTAATGGACTTAATTGTGATGAAGCGTCTATTGGTTATGAAGCATATTCAGTTTTAAATTATGGAGTAGATAGAAATGGTGATTCTTATCCAGTATTTTTGGAGGCGTGGGGTAGTGGACAAAATGCTTTATATATGTACATAATAATGCCATTTGTAAAAATTTTTGGATTAAACAAATGGTCAGTTAGATTTCCTATGGCAATAATTGGATGTATATCACTTGTTATAATGTATAAATTACTTAGCAAAACTAAAAATAAAAGAATAGCCCTAATAGGTTTAATGTTCCTTACAATATGCCCATGGCATATAATGAAAAGCAGGTATGGTTTAGAATCTAATGTATTTCCAGATTTAACATTACTTGCAGTATATGTATTTATATGTGGGATAGAAAATAAAAAATCCTATTTACTTTATATTTCATCTATTATTTTCGGATTATGCTCATATGCCTATGGAACCTCATACTTTTTCTTACCAGTATTTTTAATTCCTTTATTATTTATACTAATAAGAAAAAAGAAAATAACTATAAAGCAGTCAATAATATCTTTATTAATTGTATTTATAGTAGCTTTTCCAATAATATTAATGATATTTATAAATACATTTGACTTACCAAAAATAAAAATAGGCATATTTACAATACCAAGATTAGAAGAAAATAGATATGAACAGCTAACAGTATTATCATCTGGGAATATTTTAACAACTTTTATAAGTAACTTTATAGAATCTGCAAAGGTACTAATACTCCAAAATGATGGATATTGTGCAAATGCTTTACCAGATTTCGGGATTATATACCAAATATCACTACCAATTGCATTAATGGGGTTGATAGTAAGTTTTTCAAAAAAAGAAAATATAGATTTAGTATTTAAAATGTGGTTTATATCAGCATTTTTATTAATGTTTATATGTGACCCAAATATAAATAGAATGAATATAATGTATTTTCCTTTAATTTATTACACAATAATAGGAATAGATTATCTTTCAAGAGAAGTACTAAAAAATGACGTTATAGTTGCATTAATATATATGTGTGTATTTGAACTATTTATAGTAGCATATTGTTTTACAGATTTTACAAATACATTTACATTTGAGGATAATATAGAAAATGTAATAAAATATATGAATAACTTAAGTGCAGATACTATCTATTTTGAATATGCTATAAAAGAACCATATATATATGTTCTTTTTTATAACCAAGAAAACACAGAAGAATTTGTTAAAACTGTTAAATATAAAGATAATATAAAAACATTTAATTCTGTTGAAAGCTTTTCAAATTATGAATTTAAATTACCAGAAAAGTTAGATGAAAGTAAAAATAATGCATACATAATGACTGAAAAAACATCTGAAAAATACGAAATAGATGAAACCAAGTGGAATAAAACATATATAGATAGATTTGTAGTTATTGAAAAAATAAGATAGGAAGTGATTGTAAAAATGGAACTACCTGAAGTAACTGCAATTAAAAAAAATTGTAGCAATAAAGAATATGTACTAAAAGCAGTTTCAGAGCAAGGAAAATTGCTAGAATGGGCATCAGATGAATTAAGAGATGACTTTGATGTTGTAAAAAAAGCATTAGAAAATGATGGAGAGTCAATGGAATTTGCAAGTGATAGATTAAAAGATAACAAAGAATTAATGTTACTTGCAATTAAAGGTGCTCCATGGACAGCGTGTTATGCTTCAAATAGACTAAGAGCAGACAAAGATGTAATTTTGGCAAGTGTAAAAACATATGGTCAAACTCTATATTTTGCAAGTGAAGAATTAAGAGATGACTATGAAGTTGTAAAAGAAGCAGTTAGTAATAAAGGAATTATTGTAAAATATGCAAGTTTAAGATTAAGAGATAACGAAGAAATTGCTAAAATTGCAGTAACACAAAATAAAGTTGCATATCATTATTTAAGTCAAAATATGAAACAAAATGAAGAAATAAAAAAAATAATAGAATAAATTAAGGACGGTTTTTTAATAAAAGAACCGTCCTTAATTCTAAATCTTCTTTCAAATGAATATATAAAAATAGGACAAATTATAAAGTTCAAAAACGAAAGGAGAGTTGATTGTATGTGGCATACTAAAAGTACATATGAAGTAGAAAAAATACTAAACACAAATATCATAGGAGGTTTAACGAAAAATGAAGTAAATAAAAGACAAGAAAAATATGGAAAAAATAAATTAAACGAAAAAAAGAAAGAAAGCATAATTATTAGATTTATAAAACAATTTAATGATTTTATGATAATAATTTTGATTATAGCATCTATAATTTCAGCAGTAGTATCTTATATGCAAGGCCAAAATGACTATGTAGATTCTATAATAATAATTGCAATAGTAATAATAAATGCAATTATGGGATTAGTACAAGAAGAAAGAGCAGAAAAATCAATAGACAGCTTAAAAAAACTAACACCTCAAACTTCAATTGTAATAAGAGAAGGAAAAAAAGAAGAGATTTTAGCAGAAGAATTAGTTATAGGAGATATAATAGAATTAATAGATGGAAATTATGTTCCAGCAGATTGTAGAATAATAGAAGAATTTAACTTAAAAATAGAAGAATCAAGTCTAACAGGAGAAACAGAACCTGTTTTAAAAACAAAAAATCAATTAATAAGAGAAGATGTACAAATAGGTGATATGAAAAATATGGCATTTATGGGGAGCATAGTTGTAAGTGGAAGAGGAAAGGCAATAGTAACTGAAACAGGAATGAATACAAAAATTGGACAAATAGCAAATATGATAATAGAAGATACTTCGCCTCAAACTCCTATACAAAAAAAGCTATCAGAAGTTGGAAAAATACTTGGAATAGTATGTTTGGCAATATGTGGATTAATTTTTATTATAGGAATTATAAAGAAAATTGAACCAATAGAAATGTTTATGACATCTGTTGGATTAGCAGTTGCAGCAATTCCAGAGGGGTTACCTGCAATAGTTACAATAATGCTATCTATTGGAGTAACAAAAATGGCTAAGAAAAATGCAATAATTAGAAAACTGCCAGCTGTTGAAACATTAGGAAGTAGTAACGTAATATGTTCAGATAAAACAGGAACTTTAACTAAAAATAAAATGACAGTTGTAAAAACAATTTCTAATGATGAAAAATTATTGCTAAAATTAGGTTCAATATGTACAGATTGTGCAATAAAAAAAGATGAAAATGGAAGGATATATGCAGTAGGAGAGCCAACAGAAGCGGCAATTGTAAATAGAGCATTAAATGAAAACATAAATAAAGATAATTTATACAAAGAAAATAAAAGAATAAGCGAATTACCATTTGAATCAAGTAGAAAAATGATGACAACAATACATAAAAATGAAAATGGATATATAAGTATAACAAAAGGTGCACCAGATATTTTAATAGAAAAATGTAGCAGAATACTTGTAAATAATAAAATAGAAAAATTAACGAAAGAAAAAGCAGAAGAATTAAAAAAACAAAATGAAAATATGGCATCAGAAGCATTAAGAGTAATTGCTGTTGGATATAAACAATTAGATTATTTTAAATCTGCAAGCCATGAGTTAGAAGAAAATTTAATATTTGTAGGTTTAATAGGAATGATAGATCCACCAAGAGAAGGAGTAAAAGAGGCTGTAGAAACGTGTAAAAAAGCCGGAATAAAAACAGTTATGATTACAGGAGACCATATAGAAACAGCAAAAACAATAGCAAAAGAATTAAAAATATTAAATGCAGGTGAAAAAGCAATAACAGGAAATGATTTAAATAAATTAACAGATGAAGAATTGGAAAAAAATATAGCTAGTTACTCTGTATTTGCAAGAGTTACTCCTGAACATAAAGTAAGAATAGTAAAAGCATGGCAAAAAAGAGGAAAAGTTGTTGCAATGACAGGAGATGGAGTAAATGACAGTCCTGCTCTAAAAAATGCAGATATAGGAATAGCAATGGGAAAAGGCGGAACAGATGTTGCAAAAAACGCATCAGATATGATTTTAGCAGATGATAATTTTGTAACAATTTTAGAGGCTGTAAAACAAGGAAGAAATATTTACGATAACATAAAAAAGGCAATACATTTTTTAATTGCAACAAACATAGGAGAAATAACAACAATATTTATAGGATTACTCTCAGGAATGGAATCACCTTTACTTGCAATACAACTTTTATGGATTAACCTAGTTACAGATTCATTTCCAGCAATAGCCTTAGGATTAGAAAGAGAAGAAAAAGATATAATGGAAAGAAAACCAAGAAATTCAAATGAAAGTATATTTGCAGGAGGATTATTTAAAAAAATTATTACAGAAGGAATAATGCTAGGAGCTTTAACACTATTTGCATTTTCTTTAGGCACAAGACTTTATGGACTAACAGTTGGAAGAACAATGGCATTTGTGTCACTTGGATTGTTAGAATTAATACATAGTTTTAATGTAAAAACAGAAAAATCAATATTCAAAACAGGCATTTTTGAAAATAAATATTTAATAGGAAGTTTTTTATTAGGAAGCTTACTTCAAATTATAGTTGTAATTATACCATGTTTTGCAAAAATATTTGAACTAACAATGTTAAATAAAGTTCAATGGCTATATACTATTTTAATATCTATTGTTCCAATTTTTATAGTAGAAATTGAAAAAGCATTTAAAGAAAATCAAAATAAAAAGAAAATTTATATTGACGAAAAAAGTACAATTCAAAATTACTAAAAAAAGCACAAAATATTGATTTTTTGGGAGATATATAGTAAAATATAACAAATTAACGGAAAAGAGGGAGAAAATATGACATATAAAGAATTAGCGGATTTAATATTTCCAAATGTAAAAGAAATAAAATATTATGAAGAAAAATACCCAGAAAGAAACTTAGAAGAAGGAGCTATAGTTACAAGATTTGCTCCAAGCCCAACAGGATTTGTGCATATAGGAGGTTTATATCAAGCATTAGTTGCAAGAACAGTAGCTAAAAAAACAAATGGTGTATTCTTTTTAAGAGTAGAAGATACAGACCAAAAAAGAGAAGTAGAAAATGGAGTAACTGGAATTGTAAACTCACTAAAAGACTTCGATATGGAACCAGATGAAGGAATGATATCAGATACAGAAGAAAAAGGAAACTATGGCCCATATAAACAATCATTAAGAAAAGATATATATCAAAGTTATGCAAAATACATGCTAGAACAAGGAAAGGCATATCCATGTTTTGCAACAGCCGAAGAATTAGAAGAAATGAGAGCTAAACAAGAAGCTGCCAAAGTAAGAACAGGTTACTATGGAGTTTGGGCAAAATATAGAAATTTATCATTAGACGAAATGGCAGAAAAAATAAAAGCAGGAGTACCATATATAATAAGATTTAAATCACCAGGAAGAGAAGATAGAAAAATAAAGCATAAAGACTTAATAAAAGGAAATGTAGATTTTCCAGAAAATGACCAAGATATAGTAATTATAAAATCAGATGGATTACCTACATATCATTTTGCTCATGTTGTAGATGACCATTTAATGCACACCACACATGTAATAAGAAGTGATGAATGGCTATCATCGGTTCCACTACATTTACAATTATTCCAAGAAATGGGATTTAAAGCACCTAAATATGCTCATATTTCACCAATTATGAAAAATGACAATGGAAATAAAAGAAAATTAAGTAAACGTAAAGATAAAGAAGCAGCTGTAAGCTTTTATGAAGAAATAGGAATACCAAGTCTAGCTGTAAAAGAATATTTATTAAACATTGCAAATTCAACATTTGAAAACTGGAGAAGACAAAACAAAGATGCATCAATAGATGAATTTGACTTTAAATTAAACAAAATGAGTGTAAGTGGAGCATTATTTGATATGGTAAAATTGCAAGATGTATCAAAAATTGTAATATCAAAAATGACAGCAGAAGAAGTTTACGAAAAAGCTCTTAACTGGGCAACAAGGCATGATGAAGAATTAAAAGAAATGTTAGAAAATAAAGAATATTCACTAAAAGTTTTATCAATAGAAAGAGGAAATGCAAAACCAAGAAAAGATATAGCTAAATTTTCAGACATAAAAGAAAATATAATATATATGTATGATGAAAAATTCTTAAATAATGAACAAACATATCCATATCAGGTTATAAATGATAAAGAAAGTATTATAAAAATTTTAGATTTATATTTTGAAAGATATTATAACCAAAATGATGATAAACAAACATGGTTTAATAAAATTAAAGAATTAGCAGGCGAAATGGGATATGCAAAAGAAGTAAAAGAATTTAAGGCAAATCCTGGTATGTTTAAAGCTCATGTTGGAGATGTAAGTACTGCAATAAGAATAGCATTAACAGGAAGAACAAATACACCAGACATGTTTGAAATAATGGAAGTTCTAGGAAAAGAAAGTATAGCTAAGAGATTTGAAAAGGCAAAAACATCTTTAAGTTAGGAGAAAAAGTTTGAAAAATAATTGTAAAATACAATATTTTTAATCATATTTTATGCCTTGAAAGAAAGGAATGTTGATAAATATGGAATACAATGTAGGAGATATTGTAAGAACAAAAAAGCCACATCCATGTCGGTAGCAAAATTTGGGAAATAACAAGAGTGGGAGTAGACTTCAAATTAAAATGCAAAGGCTGTGAACATGTAATTATTTTGCCAAGAGAAAAAGCTTTAAAAGCTATAACTAAAAAATTATAAAATTTTTAGACATTCTAAAAAATAAAAAGAATGTCTAAAATTATTTTTAATATGAAAAAAACATAAAAATAAATAATAAAAAAATGTAATATGATTGTAATATTACAGCAATATTAATATTATATTACATTTTTGTGAATAATCTTGACTTTAGCCAAAAAAAATATAGAATAGTAATATGAAAATTTATCAAAAATTTTCTTTTAAGAAGAGGTCTTTATGAGAATTATTAGTGGAACAGCAAAAGGAACAAAACTATACACACTTGAAGGCTTAGAAACAAGGCCAACATTAGATAGAGTGAAAGAATCAGTATTTAATATAATACATAATGAAATAATAGATAGCACAGTTTTAGACTTATTTTCTGGAAGCGGAGCTATAGGATTAGAATTTGCAAGTAGAGGAGCAAAAAAGGTTTATTTATGTGATAAATCAAAAAACGCTTCAGAAATTATAAAAAAAAATATAGAAAAAACACATCTAAAAAATAATGTAGAACTACTAAATATTGACTATATAAAAGCAATATCAAAATTAAAAAATGAGAGATTTAATATAATATATTTAGATCCGCCATATAAAACAGATTTTATAAAAATAGCAATTGAAGAACTCGAAAAAAATGAGATTTTAACAGAAGATACATTAATAATTGCAGAAACAGATGAAGAAGAAAAGGTATTAAAACAAATAAACGAAATAAAGAGAATAGAAGTAATAGATAAAAGAAAATATGGAAGAGCAAACATTTTATTCTTAAAGAAAATGAACGGAAAGGAAGAATAAGTCAATGGAGATATTCACATTATTAGAAACCCTAGAAGACATATTAGAAAAAAGTAAAAAAGTACCATTTACAAATAAAATTGTAGTAGATAAAGAAGAAATTGTTGAAATTATTCAAGAAATAAGATTAAAATTACCAGATGAATTAAAACAAGCAAAATGGATAAAAGAAGAGAGACAAAGAATTTTACTAGAAGCACAAAAAGAAGCAGATGGAGTTGTAAAAGAAGCAGAAAGCAGAATTATTTCTATGATAGACGAACATGAAATTACAAGAAAAGCATATGACCAAAAAAATGAAATAATAGAAACAGCAAATGAAATGTCAAGAGAAATTACAAATGGAACAAAAGAATATGCAGATAATTTGCTACAAAATACAGAAAAGGTACTAACAGACACATTACAAAATTTGGAAAAGAACATGTCACAAGCATTAAATCTAATGCAAATATCTATGGAAGATACTATAAAAACAGTTCAAAATAGTAGAAAAGAATTACAATAAAATTATAAAAATAGCAAAAATTTGTTGCTATTTTTTTTTAGTTTTGATACAATGTAGCATGTAAAAATAGACCAAGAATCAAAGAAAAAAGTTTTATAATTCTGAGGAAAGGAATGAGAAAAACTATGGCAAAAACAAAAAGAAGAAGCACAAATGGAAAAAGAAAAAAATCAAAAAGATCAAATAATTGTCAAGATATAAATTTAAATATAATAGGAACTATAGTGTTTAGCATATTGCTTGCGGTATTACTATATATGAATTCAGGAGAAATAGGTCAAAAACTAAATGAAATTTTAGGTGGACTTATGGGAATTTTAAGATACGTATTACCAATAGGAACTTTTGCAATAGCAATAAAAATGGCATGTAAAGATGAAGAAGAATATGTAACTCAAAAACTTGTACAATATGCAATACTATTAATATGTATTGCAATAATTATGAGTGTATACCAAATATCATCAGGAAATATACAAACAACAGGAGATATATCGCAAAATATAAAAAAGGCATATTCGCTGGGAGTTGAAAACAAAGGTGGAGGAGCAATAGGAACTTTAGCTGCAATATTTTTAGTAAAAATGCTTGGAAATGTAGGAGCTGTAGTACTAAGTATAGGTGTATCTATAATGCTATTTACTTTTGTTTGTGGAATAGATATATCAGAATATATAAGTAAAAAAGTAGAAGAACATATAGAAAGACAAGAAGAAAAGAAAATTGAAAAAGCTGAAAAAAGAAAACAAAGACAAGCTTATTTAGAAGCTCAAAGAAGAGAAATGGCAGAGCAAAGAAAACAAAGACAATTAAAACAAGAAGAATACAAAATGAAAAATAAAGAAATTGCAGCAATTCAAGATGTTCAAGAAAATAAAATAGAACCAGAACAAATAAAAATAAATTTAAATGGAAGAATATTAGAAGACGAACCAAAAGAAACAAGAGGAGGAATAAAAAGCTTACTTAAAAAATCTAAAAAAGAACCTAAACAAAGTGTTACAAAAACAGCGAGTAGCATAATGCAAATAGATGAAGAAACAGGAGAAATTTTAGAAGAAAGAAAAAATACAAAAGAACCAAATTTATTTGTACAAGAAGAAGAACAAAAACAAGACAAGACAAAACAAGTATTACAATTAGAGCACACCATAGCTACTAAAGAAGATAATTACATATTCCCACCATTAGACATTTTAAGCAAAACAGAAAAAGCATCTTTAAAAGGAGGAACAAAATCACTTACTGAAACAGCAGCAAAATTACAAAAAACATTATACAGCTTTGGAGTTTCAGCCAAAGTAGAAAATGTAACAGTAGGACCTGCAATAACAAGATATGAGCTAAAACCAGCAGAAGGGGTAAGAGTTAGTAAAATTGCAAATTTAGCAGATGATATAGCTCTAAACCTAGCTGCAGAAACAATAAGAATAGAAGCTCCAATTCCAGGAAAACAAGCAGTAGGTATAGAAGTCCCAAATAAGCAAAAAGAAATGGTAGGTTTAAGAGAAGTAATAGAAAGCGATGGATTTAAAAATAATGATTCAAAATTAAGTGTAGCACTTGGAAAAGATGTTGCAGGTTCAGCAGTAATTGCAAATATTGCAAAAATGCCACATGTATTAATTGCAGGATCAACAGGATCTGGAAAATCAGTTTGTATAAATACAATAATAACAAGTATAATATATAATAGTAAACCAAGTGAAGTAAAACTTGTAATGGTAGACCCAAAAGTTGTTGAACTTTCTGTATATAATGGAATACCACATTTATTAATACCTGTTGTTACAGACCCTAAAAAAGCAGCAGGAGCCTTAGCATGGGCAGTTCAAGAAATGGACAACCGTTATAATTTATTTGCAGAAAAAGGAGTAAGAGACTTAGTAGGTTACAATAAAGCGGCAGAACATGAAGAATCAGGAAAATTACCTCAAATAGTAATAATAATAGACGAGCTTGCAGATTTAATGATGGTAGCTGCAAAAGAAGTTGAAGAATCAATTTGTAGATTAGCTCAAAAAGCAAGAGCAGCAGGAATGCACTTAGTAATTGCAACACAAAGACCATCTGTTGATGTAATTACAGGACTAATAAAAGCAAATGTACCATCAAGAATAGCATTTGCCGTATCATCACAAGTAGACTCAAGAACAATTTTAGACCAAGTTGGAGCAGAAAAACTTTTAGGAAAAGGAGATATGCTATATTTCCCATCAGGAGCATCAAAACCAACAAGAGTTCAAGGAGCATTTGTCTCAGATGAAGAAGTAGAAAAAATAGTAAGCTTTGTAAAATCAAATGGAACTGCAAATTATAGTGAAGACATATTAGACACTATAGAAAATGGAGGCAAAGAAGAACAAATTAAAAACTTAGCAGCAGAACAATCTGCAGAAGATGAAGCAGATCCATTTTTACAAGATGCAATAGATACAGTTGTAGAAACAGGTCAAGCATCTACATCATTTATACAAAGAAAATTTAAAGTAGGTTATGCAAGAGCTGGTAGAATAATAGATCAAATGGAAGAAAGAGGAGTAATAT
Source organism: uncultured Clostridia bacterium (assembly GCA_934141475.1). Classification (GTDB taxonomy): domain Bacteria; phylum Bacillota; class Clostridia; order TANB77; family CAG-508; genus CAG-269. The sequence goes on along the minus strand of CAKPCG010000014.1, from coordinate 6,834 downwards.
CAGGCTACCAAGGAAGCAAACCAAGAGAAGTTTTATGGACACTAGAAAAATTAGCCGAAATAAAAATGGGAAGCAAGGCAGAAGAATAATTTTCAAATGAAGAACTTATTTTGGCAAAGACTTAAAATAAGTCCTAATTGGAAAAGAGGGAGAGAATTTTGCAGAAGAAAAATAATTTTTTAACCAAACTTGTAAAAAAAGATTATAATAACAGACTAGAAGAAGTTTTAAGTAAAAAAGACTTTAAAGAAGAAGTAAAAAACACTTTACTTAGTATGTTTTATAAAGTAGAAAATGGTTATAAAGACTATAAAACAGTAAAAAGAGAAACATTTGAAAAAAAAGAGTATATCGAAAAATTAATAAATATAATAGAAAAAGACTGTGATAAAATAAGCTTTATAAATCAAAATAACAAACAAAAAGAGCTTGTAAATAAAGAAGAAAAAGAAATAATCTGTTTACCAATAGAAAACAAAATACTATATGGTTTAGCCAAAATTCAAAAAAGAAATATAGTTGTAAAATATGTAGATGAAGACATAGCAAAAGCATTTTCTACAATGTTAAATACAGGAAACAATATAAATATAGTAGAACCACTTCGTGACTTTAATGGGTTTTCGTGGAATATTATAGAAAAAGATATAGAAGACTTAAATTATAATTTAATATACCAAAATATGTTATACCTTATGGGAAATAAATTTTTAGACAAATGGGTAAACAATTACGAACCATTAGTAGACTATTTTGACCTATTCCAAAGCGAAATTCAAAAAAAATATGGAAGTAAATTAAAAACAAGTATTATAACATATATGATAAGAATATCTTTAAAATTAAATGCAATTTATGATGAAGATTTCAAAGCAAAAATTATAAAAAAAGAACAAGATTTAGAACAAGAAATTAAAAAATTGGAAAACAACGAAGATTATTTAGTTGATATTTCTAAAAATAAAAAGAAAAAAGAAAAACAAATAAAACAAATAGACAAAATAATAAATGACAAAAATTTGTTAATAGAAGAATATGAAAATAGAAACAAAAAATTACCACTAGAAAAAAAAATATTTAGTATAAGAGTACTAAAAAACAACTTAAAAAAAGAAAGAGAAGATTTATTAAAAGAAATAAACGAAATTAATAAAATAATAAATCCAAAAAACTTTATAGAAATGAAAAAGAAAACAGAAGAAAAATATCAATATTTTAAAGACATAGAAAACATGAATTTAAAAAATGAAATTATAAATTTGCAAAAAGAAATTATAAAATGTATGTATATAGATATAAAAAACATTAAAGATAAACAAAATATAATAGAATTTATATACAAATTTAGATATTATAATTTATTACCTATAGAAAACAAAAAGCAAATATTTAAAGAAATAAAATTACAAAAAAGTTTAGATAAATTATTACAAACCTTGGTAGATAAAGCAATTTATATGAAAACAATAATAAAAATTAGCGAAAATCCAGAAGAAAATTACAAATTAAGCCAAAATATAATTTTATCTAAAATAATATCATTAGAAGATATAAATATAAAAATAAAAAATGACAAAGAAAAAGCATATTTAATAATTTTCGATGAGCAAATCGAAGATGAAAAAATAGAATTACAAGATTTACAAAATATAAAGATAAAATCAAATAAAAAAACAAAATTATTTATATAAGGGAGAAGAAATTTTATGAAAATTACATTTTTAGGAGCCGCAAAAACAGTAACAGGTTCAAATTATTTAGTAGAGGCTGCAGGAAAAAAATTCTTAGTAGATTGTGGAATGTACCAGGGAGCAGCGGAAGACGAATTCGATAATCAAGCACCATTTGACTTTAATGTAAATGAGATTGATTTTATGTTGTTAACACATGCTCATATTGATCATTCTGGAAGAATACCAAAACTATATAATGAAGGATATAGAAATCCAGTATATGCACATAAAGCAACATGTGATTTATGTAGCTTAATGTTACCAGATAGTGGACATATTCAAGAAATGGAAGTGGAATGGAGAAACAGGAAAAGGGAAAGAAAAGGCGAAAAAGCACTTCCACCAATGTACACAGCAGAAGATGCAGCAAGAAGTTTAGAGATATTTAGAGATGTAAAATATGGACAAATCTTAGAAATAACACCAGAAATAAAAGTAAGATTTAATGATGCAGGACATATGTTAGGTTCTAGTATTATAGAATTATGGATTGAAGAAGATGGAGAGGTAACAAAAACAGTATTTTCTGGAGATTTAGGAAATAATGATATACCACTTCTTAGTGAACCAACAATGATAAGTGAAGCAGATTACCTAATAATGGAATCAACATATGGAAATCGTCTTCACATAAGAAATGATGAAAAAGCAGAATTATTCTTAAAAATAGTTTCAGAAACATTAAATGGAGGAGGAAATGTTATAATACCTTCATTTGCTGTAGGAAGAACACAAGAAATACTATATGAATTAAATAAAATAAAAGAAAATACATCAGATGAAGAATTTATAAGAGAATACAAAACACTTATGCATGCTCCTGTATATGTTGATAGCCCACTTGCAATATCAGCAACAGAAGTATTTAAGGAAAATATGGATTTATTTGATGATGAAACAAAAGCAGAAATAGAAAAAGGAGACAATCCACTTGAATTTCCAGGACTTCATTTTACAACAACAGCAGATGAATCAAGATCATTAAACGAAAACATAATACCATCAATAATAATTTCTGCAAGTGGTATGTGTGATGTAGGAAGAATAAAACATCATTTAAAACACAACTTATGGAATCCTAAAAATACAATTTTATTTGTAGGATATCAAGCTCCAGGTACACTTGGATATAGTATAGTAAATGGTGCAAAAAAAGTAAAAATATTTGGAGAAGAAATTGCAGTAAATGCAAGAATAGAATATATAGAAGGATATTCAGGACACGCAGACCAAGATGGATTAATGAACTTTGTATATTCATTTAATGGCCAAAAACCAAAACATATCTTCTTAATCCATGGAGAAGAACAATCAGAAATAGCTTTAAAAGAAAAAATAGAAGAAAAAACAAAAATTTCAGTAACAATCCCAAGTTATGGAGAAAAATATGACATAAAAGAAATGCCAGAACTAGTATCTACAATAAAAACACATAAACCAAAAACAATAAAAGCAGAAATAGTAGAAAGACTAGCAAGACTTGAATCACAAATAAATGACATGAAAGATTCAGTACAAGAAGATCTAAATAATAAAGAGCTAAAAGACGAAGATATGTTTAGAATAAAAGAAAAGATGAAAGACCTAGAACAAAGTATATTAAAAATAATAGAAGGTTAACAATAAACGAAAGGATAAAATAAAATGGAAAAATACTTAAATGAAGCAATAATTGGAAACAAAAATGTACTTGCAACATTTACTCAAAAAGGAGAATTAGAAAGATTATATTTTCCAGGAAGAAGCATAAGACAACATATAGATTTTAATCATGTTGGAGTAAAAATAAATGATTCAGCTTTAATATATTTACATGATGACATAAACAATGTATACAAACAATATTATGACATAGATACAAACATATTAAACACAGAAATAACAAATACGTATTTTGAGTTAAAGATTTTACAAACAGATTTTGTGCCAATAAAAGAAAATGTGCTAATAAGAAGATATACTTTAATAAATGAAAATTCAATAGACTTAGACATAAAATTTTTAATCCACCAAGGACTTTTATCAGATACAAACAATTTTGTTGGTTGCCAATTAATAGATAATGGAATGATACAATATGCACATGACTTTATGGTATCAACATTTAGTAAAGACAAAAAAACTTTATCACACCAAATTCATGGAAGTAAAAACAATATAAAATCTGGTGAAATATGGGATAAAGATTATATAGGAATGTCAAATGATTCTTCTATTTCATACGATATTGGAATTATAAAATCTGGCGAAAAAAGACAAATAGATATATGTGTTTTAATAGATGAACAACCAAAAATCATGGCAGATTTAGAAACAGAAATAGAAAGAATAAGAAGAATAGACTTTAGCTCAGAATATGCAAAAACAAAAACATACTGGAGAAAATACGTAAAATCACATGATGAACTACACTTAAAAGAACCAAAAAATAGCTATGAAGAAAAAATTGCAGATATATATTATAGAAGTATATTATTATTTCCATTGCTTACAAACTCAGAAACAGGTGGAATAATTGCATCTGCAGAAATAGATGAAAACTTCACAAAATGTGGAAGATATGCGTATACTTGGCCAAGAGATGCAGTTTTTATAACAAGAGCTATGGATATACTTGGAATGAAAGAAGATGTAGAAAAATTCTATAAAATCTTTTGCAAAAAAACACAAAGCAAAAATGGAATGTGGGAGCAAAGATTCTTCTCAGATGGAAGATTAGCACCATGTTGGGGATACCAAATAGATGAAACAGCAAGTGTAATTTATGGAGTATATTCACATTATAAATATACAAAAGATGAAAAATTCTTAAAAGAAACATTATCTATGTGCGAAAAGGGAATAGACTTCTTAAAAAGATATGTAAAAGACTTATTTGAAAAAACAAACAAATATCATGTAAGTTATGATTTATGGGAAATGTGTGAAGGAGTACATATGTATTCATTAGCATGTATATATGCTTCATTTGAATCAATGCTACAAATTTATAAAACACTTGGGAAAAATGTATCTGATTTTGAAAATAATAGACTAAAAGATGAAAAAATATTAAAATCAAAATTAGAAATAGAAGATCTTTTAGTAAAAATAAAAAATTACATAGAAGAAAACATGTATGACGAAGAAAAAAAATCATATGTAAGAAATCCAGAAGACAGAAAAATGGATATAAGCATAATTGGTGCTGTTACTCCATTTAATGTATTTACACCAAAAGAAAAGAAAATACAAAATACAATAGAAAGAATAAATTTAAGTTTACGTACATATACAGGAGGATTCCAAAGATTTGAAAATGATAACTATATGAATGGAAATCCATGGCCAATTGCAAATATGTGGATGACTTTATATTACCTAGAAAATGGAGAAAAAATAAAAGCAAAAGAAACATTTGACTTTGTTATAAAAACTGTAAACAAATTAAATTTAATAGGAGAACAAGTAGACAATAACACATTAACAGCAAATTGGGTAATAGGACTTGGATGGAGTCATGCAATGTTTATTCTAGTACTTGAAAAAATGTTAAAAGGATAAAAGGAGGTAATTATGCTAAAAGAAAATAAAGGAATAACAATGATTTCCTTAGTAATTACAATAATTGTATTAATGATTTTAGCTTCAATTACAACTTCTAGTGGACTTTCAACAGCAAGAGAGGCCAGATATTACAAAGCTATACACGAAATGAAAGTAATGCAAGCAGAGGTTAACCAGTGGTATGAAGATAGAAAAGATGGTGACACTACTAATTGGGATAAAGGAATTCCAATTTTGTCAAGTGGAAAAGAATCAAAATGTATAACAGCATACACATCTGCAAGAGACAATAATTTAACAGATTCTAATATTGGAGATATTGCAAAATTTAAATTTTTTAGTACGGACGCAATAAAAGACGATCTTGATATAGAAGGAATTTCACATGACTTTATTATAAATTTAGACAGTAGATGTGTAATATTAGTAGATGGAATAACAAAAAATGGAGTAAACTATTATTCTTTAGGAGAAATAGAAGATGAACAGTATAATGTTGATTATATTGAATAAAATTAAATAAATATAAATAAAAGGAGTTAAAAAAATGGCAGAAACAATACACGCATTAATTTTAGGTATAGTCCAAGGACTAACCGAATTTTTACCAGTGTCAAGTTCGGCACACTTAAACATATTTCCATGGATATTTAGATGGGAACTAACAGATTCATTTGATGTTGCTTTACACTTAGGTACACTTTTAGCAATAATATTATTCTTTTACAAAGATTGGATTAAACTAATAAAAGGAGGATATGACCAAGTTGTAAACAAAAAAAGAACAACAGAAGGAAGAATGTTTTGGTACATAGTATTTGCAACAATTCCGGCAGGAATACTAAGTTTAGTATTAGATAAAATAGCAGGAAAAATAATAGGAGATAACTTAAATGTAGAAATGCTTATAATTGCTATAACATTAATAGTAATGGGTATTATACTTTACATAGTAGATAAAAAAGCAAAATCAGAAGTAAGTTATAAAAAAATAAATCTAAAACAATCAATGTTAATTGGAATGTCTCAAGCATTAGCAGCAGCATTTCCTGGAGTATCTCGTTCAGGAATAACAATGACAGTTGCAAGAGCATTAAATATAGATAGAGAATCTGCAGCAAAATTTTCATTTATGCTAGCTGCACCAATTACATTAGCAGCAGTAGTATTTGACTTAAATAAATTTACATTTAACTTAGCATTTTTTGTTGGAGTAATTTCAAGCTTTTTAGTAGGTGTAGTAATAATTAAATTCTTATTAAATTACTTGAAAAAAGGAAGCTTTAAAGTATTTGCAATTTATAGGGTAGTTATTGGAATAATAGTTATTGGATTGTTTTTTACAAGAATATAATTTGTCGAAAAATTTCGGCAAATTTTTTTTATTTTTTAGCAAATACCTATTGACATTTGCTAAAATAAGGTATATATTATTAGCAGTCTAAAAGAAAGAGTGCTAAAAAAGAAAGGAAGGATAGATATGATAAAACCATTAGGTGATAGAGTATTAATCAAAATGAAAGAAGCAGAAGAAACAACAAAAAGTGGAATAATT
>CAKPCG010000013.1 GCA_934141475.1 uncultured Clostridia bacterium | reverse complement strand
TCATTTGGTATTACTATTAATGTATCTACTTTTGATTTTAAGCTTTCTATTCCACGTTCTGCTTGTGCTAAACGTTTTTTACCTTCAAATGTAAATGGTTTTGTAACAACACCTATTGTTAAAATTCCCATTTCTTTTGCTAAACCTGCAACTATAGGCGCGGCACCAGTTCCTGTTCCTCCACCCATTCCACAAGTTACAAATACCATGTCAGCTCCTCTTAATACCTCTGAAAGTTCAGTTTTACTTTCTTCTGCTGATTGAGCTCCTACGTCAGGATTTGCTCCTGCTCCAAGTCCTCTTGTAATTTTTTCTCCTATTTGAATTTTTGTACTTGCTTTTGATTTTTGCAAAGCTTGTCTATCTGTATTTACAGCAATGAAATCAACTGATTTTATACCTTGGTCTAACATTCTATTTACTGCGTTATTTCCAGCTCCTCCAACACCTATTACTTTTATTGTTGCTGTTCCATCCATCATTGTTAAATTGCTGTTATCGTCAATATCCATCATAATTTATTTTCCTCCTTAAATATGTATACATAGCATTTGTAACTTTTTGTTACTTTTTTAGCTATAAAAAAACTCCTTGATTCTTGAAATTATTGTTTTCCAAAAACTCTCTTTTGAATTTGTATCAATTCTACTTGATACTGATTTTGCAAAAGGTCTTGATGCTATATATCTTATTAGAGCGTAACATGTTCTAAATTCAGGTTTTACAGTGCTTACTGCTCTACCTGTTGATATTTTTACGGGAATGTTTAGTGCTATTTTTCCTGCTACATCACTTTTGTTTATATTAGTTATTCCTTGGCCTGTAAGTACAACATTATTTATTCTTGATTTTAAGCCTTGGTTTGTTATGTCTTTATTTATAATTGAGAATATCTCCTCAATTCTGGCTTCCATTATTTCTATTAATTCTGAACTTTTAATTACACGACTTCTATTTTCATCTGTACATGTATTTAGCATTATTTCATTATCATTATCTATAAATGATTTCAAAGCTAATCCATATTGTCTTTTTAATTTTTCTGCCTCTTCTTCAGATATACTTAGTACTAATGCTATGTCATGTGTTATGTTGTTTCCTCCTAGTGGAATTGTATTTGTGTATTTAAATTCTTCTCCTTCAAATACTCCTATATCTGTATTTTCTGCTCCAACATCTAATAACATTACATTGTCATATAATTCATTTTTATCTAGTACTAAATTTCTTTCTGCAAGTGCTACTGGAATTATTCCATCTATTTCAACTCCAGCTCTTTTGAAAATACTTGTTAATTTTCTTATGTAGTCTTTTTCTGCTAGTATTACTTGGGCGCTAACTGTAAATGATGATGCAAAACTTCCAACAGGATCTGCTATTGTTCTTCCATTATCTAATACTACTTGGTTTACTGCTACATCTATTAATACTTTGTTATCTGGTATTTCTATATCTTTTACTTGCATTACAGCATTTTGTAAGTCTTTTTGGGAAATTCCTGCAAACTTGTCCTTAACTTCTTTTAGCACACTGTTTTGGACTATTGTTACGTATTTTCCTGGAATAGTTACATAAGCTGAGTTTATTTTTAGTTCTGTTTCTTCTTCTGCTTGTTTGATAGTTTTGGCTATGCTTAAACTTATGTCGTCTTCATCAACTATCTTGCCTTTTTTTAATCCATTACATTTATGTGAGGTACAACATATTATTTCTATTTGCCCAAAGTTGTTTACTTCGCCAGCACCTAAGCAAACTCTGGTTGTTCCAATGTCTATTCCCACTATAATATCTCCTATTGCCAAGATAATTCCTCCATATTTTCAATTTAATTTTTTCTATCGTTATATATATTACATTTTTAGACAAATGTCAATAGAATTTGTTATATTTTTGTAATAAATTTGTAACAAATCCGTAATATTATTTTTCCATTTTTTGGTAATTTTGTCATTGTTACTTTGTCTCTACAGTACTAGCTGTTTCTTGCTTTTTTTCGGCTTTTTTCGCCTTAAATTCTTCATATTTTTTTGACCACTTATCTATGTAATATTTTCTAATTAAAGTTAAGTTTATAAACATTCTTCCAACAAAAACTACAATTGCTGCTAAATATATATCTACATTTAGTTTATTTCCTAAATATGTAAGTAACATTGAAAGTATGCTATTACAAAAAAATCCTGATATAAATACTTTAAAATCAAATTCACCTTTTAATGTTCCTGTTATTCCTCCAAAAACAGAATCAAGTGCAGCAATTATTGCAATTGCAAGATAACTTGAATATGAATATGATATTATTGGTGCATTTATACCAACTAAAGCACCTAATACACAACCGATTAATATTGCTATAAATAACATTTTTATTTCCTCCTATTCGCTTGTTTTACTTTCTTTTTCTTGCATATATTTTGTTTCAAAATCTCCAGTGTATTTTGAAATTCTTACTCTGCTTGATCTTTCTATTTCAGTTTTTATACCACTTGTATTTAATTGCTCTACATAACCACCTTTTCCAAATAAACTGCTTTCTAAGTATGACCTATTTCCTATTGCTTTTATTTCATATACATCTGTTCTTAAATATTTGCTGTTTATTTTTATAGAACCTCCAACATCTGCCATATCTGTGGTATTTACTATTCTTTCATCATTTATAGAAATTGCTTCTGCTCCTGCGTCTTTTAAATAATTTACAATATAAACTAAATCTATTGATGTTATTTCTGTTATTTCTTCTTCCTCAGCAAGTTCATTTTGATCTTTCTTTTTTAAAGTTATAATTATTCCTTCACCTTCAACATCTGTTTTTCCAAGTAATAAATTTAAATTTTCAAGTTCTGCTTCTAAGGTTTCTTTGGTTTTTTCATCTGAAGAACTTTCTTCTTTATATGATTGAAGAGTATTTTGTGTTTCTTCATGTTTTGCTTTTGTTTCTTCATATTTTGTTTTCCACGTTGCTAATTCTTGCCTAAGTTCTGCTTCTTGCATTGAATCAATATTGGTTTGTTTTGATTCTTGCACTACTTTAAATTGCATAAAAATTATCATAAATAGTAAAAAACACACAATACCAATTGTTATTATCATGCTTTTCTTTCCTTTTTTCATCTTTATCTACTCCTTTACTTTACAGTTTTTGCATATTTAAAACTCATTACTCCAGTGTATTTCGGAATTACTAAACTAGAATTTTTTTTAAAATCTACTATTTTTCCTGAATTTGTTTTAAATAATTCTAAGGTAGACCCAGGTCTATTTAAAGTTGAAAGTAGCTCGGTAAATCCTATAGCACTTATTTGAATTGGAGAATTTACCTTTTTACCATTTACAACAATAACATTTCCATCACATGATATAGCACTTGATGTAACTATTCTTTCTTCATTTATCGAAATTGCCTCAGCTCCTGCATTTTTCATCTCATTTATAACTTGTAAAATGTTTTCTGCATGTACTAAAAAATAAGATAAATCTATAGCATTTGTATCTGCTTTACCATCTGTTAATGTAACTGTAACACCAGAGCCTGTTACATCTGTATTTCCTAGTATTAAATTTGCCTTTTTTATTTGACTTTCTAGGTCTTCTAGTTCAGAGTTATTGCTTGTTGCATTTTCTCTTTCTTTTTCTAGCTCTTTTTCTGTTCTTTCTAAGTTTGCATATTCATTTTCATATTTTTCTTTCATTTTTAAAACTTGTGATTTTAAATCATTTTGTTTTTGTGTTCCAGACACAGTAGAACCATTGTTATTTACTGTATTTATTTGTATACATATTCCAATTGTAAGTATGAAACACATTATAGAAAGTATTATAGCTTCTATTTTTTTGTTCATTTAATTACCTCCTTTTATAGGTTTTAATTTAACTGATTTTAACTATTCTTCTCTAAAATATGCCTTAAATCCTGCACTAAAATCACCATTTACAAATATAGAACCTTGTTTTCCTTCTTCGTTTTCTAGTATTTTTTGTATATATAGCATTTTATTCGTTAAGTTACTTACATCACCTATATTTATTTTTTTAGATTTGCTTTCTAAATATAAAACATAGTTATTTTCATTTTCCATGTTTATTTCTGTTATTAATGTATCTATATTTATTGATTTTGCAGAATCTAATATTTTTATTACTTTATTTAATTTTTCTAAATCTTCTGTTTTTAATCTTTTTTCATTCATTAATTCATCTTCTTTTGTAGATATTCCGTGCAAGTACTGTTACGTTCTTTTTCTCACTTGAATTTTCTAATATATATCCGTTTTTATCAATATAAACATAACCATTTAGCAATCTTACTTGATATTTTATAGTTCTTTCTTCTACTGTTATTATTACAGTTCCTGGTAATTTTCTTTGAATTTTAACATTTTCTATATAGGCATTTTCTTTTATTTTGTCTGCTACTGAATTATTAAATTTAAATATATTTTCTCCTTTTTTTAGTCCAGACAAACTTGTTATTGTATTTTCTGATATCTGCTTATTTCCTTGCACATTTATTGATACTATATTAAATATTGGAGCTGTTAATGCAAGTATTATTATTGCTCCTATTAGTAGTAGTGCTGTGCATATTCCTATTGCTTTTTTACTTATCTTTTTTTTCTTTCTTTTCTTCTTTTTCGGCCTAGTAGATTGATTTTTTTTAGGATTTTTACTTTTTGCTTTTTTATTTTTCTTTTTATTTTTTTCATCAGGAATATTTACTCCTAATACTATTTCACTATTAAAGTTAAATATTTCGTCATCATCTATTTCATTTTCTTCTTGTTTTTGGTATTCTTTTTTATTTTCTTTTTTGCTTTCCTTTTTGGTTTCTAAGTGTTTTGCACTTTTTTTTCTTTGTTCTGCCTTTATGTGACTTTCTTTTCCGTTTATTCTTTTTGTTACAAAGACTTTTTTTTCACCATTTGGCTCGTTGTCTATTTCTTCGTCGGAAAAGTATAGGGTTCTTTCGTCTTTTATTATATTCATTTTTTCACCTTCTTTTGCGTATATTATTTTACAATAAATGTAAAAAAATAGCAAGATAAATCTTGCTATTTTTGGCATTTTTTTGATTTTATTCTAGCTTGTATAGTCTTTTAAGAAATATTCATTTTCGTTTGAATAATCATATAATTCATAGTTTACGTTGTTTACGTTGTATGCTCCCCATCTTTCTCTTGCTAGAGCTTTGTAATAGGCCTCTTTCAGATTAGTATTAGATACTGTTTTAAGATAATTTCTCATATTAGTTGTCTCTATAGAGTTTCTATCAAAACTCCCCATAATACTAGAATAACTTCCCTCCCCTTTTATAGGATAGTAAAATATCGATTTTTCTTTGTCTGTGTAAATAAGCCTTCCTTGTTTTTGTTCAAAATCTATTTTCCATGCTCCTTGATAATATCCTTTACTATCTTTTCCATTAACATTTCCACTAGCTATGGTTCCATCATTTACCCTACAATATATATCATCATTTCTAATTATATATATATCATTTTCTCCAACATATTCTTTTGTTAAAGTATTAGCAACCACTGCATATCCATTGTATTTTTTTGAGCCTATGCTCATTCCCTGTAAAAATGATATGGCACATACATCTTCCTGAATAATTTCCCAATCTGTTTCAGATATTTTTGGCATTACGAAATTAGAATTTTGGGCACTAGATGAATATGATGCTATAGCAGAAGATAAAGTAGTTTCAATAACATATCTTATTACTGCTTTTCTATGTTGATTAAATGGTGATGATGAATCTTCTATACGCTCATCGTGAATATCATCAGTGCTAAAAATTTTTATATCTCCATAGCTTTTAAGTGATGTGTAATTTGGATTTCTGTCCGAATAAAATACAGCATTACTTGCCTGTATTTCCTTTCCAGCAAGATTATATGCTCGACTATGTTCTGTTCCAGCTTTATCTTTATATCCTGAAATTGCTGAACTTGTTAATACCATTTTAGAAAATTCATATGCTCTTTTATAATATTCGTATGCACTTTTGTTTTTCTTTATTGCTCTATAGTACTTTAAAAATTCATTTGTACTTGTGGCATCATCATCTTTATACATTGCTTGGCTGTAGTTTCTTTCACCATTTTCATCTATAAAAAATATTCCCGCATTTTTGTCAATATCCTCACCAAGTATAGTATCATGAATATATGACGAACTTCCTCCATAGTAGCCTTCGTGTAAGTAATATTTTTTTCCATTAATTTTAGCATATGAATATTCTTTTACATAACCATCTGCTTCTCCCGAATTTGTATCTGGCACATATTCTTTCAATTCTTCAGTATCACTTTTCTTAAATTCTACATCTTCATATTTATAAGTTATATCATCTACTTTTTGTAACTTTCCTGCACCTGTACCTACAGAATATAAGTAACCATTATCATATACATATTCATTATTAATCATTCCTTGAATTGTTATATAATTATCTAATGTATATGAAATACTAAAATCATAATTCTTTGCATCATTTACATATCTACATGTATAATAAACAAATGGTTTTAAGCCTTCTTGTAAAGAACCATCTGTACTATATGAAGGAGCATATCCATGAGATTCAGGGTAATCTTTGCCATTTTTTACATTGGTTATAGTGTTGTTATATAGTGAATATGTGTAAAAACCATCATATAATGTAAAAACTAAAGCAGGAACATATTCCTTCATTACCTCAGATCTATAACCTGTATATCCGAAATTTGATGATAATGCATTATAAAAGGTTTTTGCAGCTGCTTCTAAGTCCTGAATTTTTTTATTTGTTACATCTCCAAAAGCATTATTTACAGTATTTAATTGATAAGCTTTTATGGCATCATAAGTTGAATTTAGTAATTTGGTATCATAAGATAGCTCATTTTCTTGTGTTTTTATTAAATTATTAACATACTCTGAAAACACCATAGTTATTGGCATTATTATTATTATAAAAATTATTGCAAGTGATTGGAGTTTCATTGTAAAATCCTTTCTTATGTTTTATATAAAATTATTGGGAACAAACATCTAATTTTTTATTTAAAAACAAAAATTACATGTTTGTTCCCCCTTTTTAATTTATACATATATTAATTTTTTGTTGTTTTTGTTACAATTCCTGATTCCTTAGCTACAATATTACCTGATGTTTTTCCCGTAACTTTGTACATAAAGTTTCTTAATTGACCAGCTATTGTTGTATTTGTATTTTGTACATCAACAGTTACAATATCTCCCTCAACTAAATTAAGTGGTAGAGCCTCTAAAACTTGTGTTGTATACATTGTATAATATACATTTTGTCCTATAGTTACTGTCTCACCATTTGCCTTTTTAGCAGGGTTTTGATCAAGTTTTTGTATTGTTATTTCTGCTTCATAAGCATTTCCTGTAGATGCTAATGTTAATATAAAATTATCGTAATCATCTTGTGATAGATAACCTGTTGTTCTTATTTTATTTGTAAATTCTGTTGTAGCATTTTGAATAGCTAACTGAGAAACATCATCTGTTTTATCTGCCATTGTCATAAGTGGAAAAACAAACATTAGTATTGCGGCTAAAAATATAGCTATTATTGTTACTGCTGAATCTCCCATATTATTTCCTTCCTTTCAATATAATATAAACAATGTTATTATATCATTTTTTATATTATTTTGTAAATAGTTTTAGTTTTTTTTATGCAAATAAATACCTTATGGAGTTGTATCCTATTGTTCTACATATGTTATTATTCTATAGGTATCCTTATTTTCTTCCGAAACATCAGTGGCAGAATATGATTGATATTCTCCTAGATATTCTGCAAATGATGAATTTTTTATTTTTTCAAACAACTTTCCCTTCGATAACATTGCATTTACATATTGGTTATTTCCACTTTCGCTTGAACCAATTGTAACTCTTATAAGTTGGTCATCTTGTTTTATAATAGGATTTCCATTTTTGTCTTCAACTGCGCTTGTTGTTTCTGCTTTACAAAAAGTTACATATTTAGTGTCTAATTCATCATAATTATTTAATTTTAGATAAATAACATAGTTTTCTTTTATTGCTCTGTACATTGCTGTTATTAATGTATCTGATTTAACTGTACGAATAGCATTTCCATCTTTTGCCTGCAAAAAATTAATATAGTCATCACCATCTTTTGCCATTCTTATTGTATCTTTTTGCCCAACAATTTGATTTACCTCTGCTCTTATAGTTGTAAAAGAAGATATACAAACTGTTAGGGCTATTATAAATATTAGTATTTGCCCCGCCATTACCAGTGCATCTGATGCATTTTCCATTTATATATCTCCTTTCTCAACATTAATTTTACTGCATTAATTTACATTAATTTCATTAATTAATCCACTATCGCTATACTGTGCTGTTACAGAATAGAACATTCCTGAACCTGTTTTTACACGTTTTCCATTACTCATTCCTTCTACCTCTGATCCATCATCTTTTACATATATTGCACAACTATTACCAGCTGTATCTTTAAAAGTAATCTTTACTTTTTTACTTGTATCTTTTGAGCTAACTGCACTACTATCTATTGCAATTACTTTTTGTATTAGTGCATTTACTTGTGAACCACTTATGCTTTTTCCTATGTAAGGTGTTAACTGTGAGTTAAAGTTTGCAATTTCCTGTTCATCCATATTGGCTGCCTCTTTAGCTTGGCCTCCGAATTTATTAAATACAAGTACTCCTAGTGAAATTATTAATATAGAAATTAATATAGCACCTGCTATTATTAAGGCTTTAGACGCATTTTCCATATAAATTAGCCTCCATTATAATTGTTTAAACTAATTATTTTTTGTAATAGTTACTTTATTTATATATCCAGCATCATCTGTTGCATATGATGCTTGGTATGTAATGCCTGCCGAAAAGCTTGGATAATTTGAACTCAGTTTACTACCATCTGCTGCTTTATATCCAGTGTTACCATCTCCTGTAATATATCCCGATATGTTAGTATCTGTTGCATCTAATTCAATATAATGAGTATCTGATTTTCCCTTTTGAGCACCATTTGATGCAGATATTGCTGCAACTAATCCATTCATATCATTTGCATTTTTCTTTTTTCCACAATATTGTGAAATTTTTGTGTTAAATGTTTGTGCAGCCTCTGAATCTAGATTAGCATCTGAAATTGTTCCTTTCGCATTATTATAAACCATTATTCCTAATGAAATTAATAAAATTGATAATAGTATAGCTCCTGCTATAATTAAAGCTTTTGAAGCGTTTTCCATAATAAATTCCTCCTTTTAATATTTTTTTATTTATTTTTCTAAGATAGCTATAATCTTATGGATAAATTATTTCTATCTAATATTAATATCTAATTTGAAACCTGCTCAAAACTTAAATGTTTTACTTTTTTTGAATTATTATATTCTATATTTGAGCATTTGAACATTATATCACCATAATACTGAATAAATGAAACCATTCCTCCATTATATAGCGTTTCCATTTTATATGTTGTATCATTATCCGATATTTTTATTTCAATTTCTATCGAATTATTTTCATTTTCAATATAAAAACCATTTTCGTCTTTGGGCACAGAATTCTTTTCGTTACTATCAACTGCTTTGTTTATAGCTGTTGTTAAGTCTCTTCCTGTTACCTCTTTATTTAAATATGTTTCATATTCTAAATTATCTAATTTTATTTTACTATTTTCATATTTATAATTTATATATTTCATTCCAAATATAGACAAAATTATAAGTATGAAGCAACCTATAATTATTAACGTTTTCTTCATTTTCAACCTCTACCTTTTAGTTTTTATTACAACTTCATCAACTAAGGCTGTTTCTGAGTTAATATTTACTTTTTCACATATATACTCTTTTTTAGTTCCATCACCCTGAGCTTCTTTTAACCAATCTTTTAAATCTTTGTCTGCAACATTTGTTCCATCAACCGATATTTTTACTTCTGCTTTGAATGTTGAATTTTCCAAACTATCTTTAGCCAAATTTATTAAAGTTGCTATGTCTTGATATGTTAAATAGTCATATACATTTTCTTTTGTTCCATCCTCATTTGTTATCTCTCTAGCATATATTCCTCTTCCTTCGTAGTTTATAAATTTCTGATTAAATTCAGCAACTTCAGATGCATATAAATTTTTGTATATGTTTGATGTACTAGTCGACATTTGAGTAAATAAATATGAAAACAGTGTTAATAACAAAATAGCAATTAGCACTCCACCTGCAATTAATAAAGCTTTTGATGCATTTTCCATAATAAATTCTCCCTTTATTTAATCTTATTAAAGCTGAATTTCATTGATTTTATTCTACCTGTACCTGTTGTATCATATTCGACTTTTTCTGCTTTAAAGATAGATTTTTTTAATTGTATATATTCGTAATATCCATATATATTTTCTTTTTGTTCTCTCTTCATTAGTTGATAATCTGTATAGCCTTTACCTGTAGTAACTAAGGAGTTATATTTTTTTAATGCTGCTGCTTTTTTCTGTTCATCACTTTCATCACTATCTTTTAATATTATAGATGATATACTCTTTGCTACTTTTGTAGCATTATCTGTTCCTCCAAAGTTTTTTGCAATTTCCTCCGCCTGCTTAACTTTTTCTTTAAAAGGATTTGATGTAGCATCATCTGTAGTTACTTCATAAGACATTTTATTAAATAAAAGGGGCGTATTTCCATCATAACTCAACTTTTTTAAATTTTCCTGAGAACCAAAACTTATTTTTATTGTTAATGAGGAATATTTATCTTTTCCTTTTGCCTGACTGTCATTTGATTTTCTATAATTGTAATCATTAATTTTATTTACAAGAGATAAAATTTCATACCCTAAAACCTCATCCCTATCATAACTTGCAAATTGTTCATTAAATTCCGCAACATCCTCATAATCTGATAGCTCATCTTTAGAAGATTGATATTTGGAATATGAGTTCCATGCAAATACCAATAATGATGTAATTAAAATTGCAAGTATCATTCCACCTGCCATAATTAATGCTTTTGACGCATTTTCCAAAATATCATCTCCTTTTTATTTTTATTGTAGATTTGCCATTGAACTTGTCATACTTGTTAATCCTATAAATACTAATGGTACTATTAAATAACCGACAAACATTACAACCATTGGTGCAAATCCTATTATTTTTCCTATTCTAGCTTTTTTTGAAATTAATCTTTCATTTGATTCACGTCTTTTAGCTTGGTAGTAGTCTCTATCTGAATCTAGTTCGTCAAACGCATCAGTTATTGGAATTTTTTCAACTGCTGCTTGCAGACTTTCTACAATTCTTATAAATTGTTGATAATTGGTTTCGTTTTTTAATACTTCTAGTGCTTCCCAAGCACCAGATTCGTAGTTATTAACACATCTCGAAATTGGTTCTTTGAATATGTCTGCATATCTTTCTAGCCATTCAAGAATTATTTCAACATTTACACGCTCTATTCTCATAAGCATTAATATAATTGTTTGGAACTGCATTACTTCGTCTTCCATTTCCATTTGTCTCATCTTTAATTGGAAAAACATTATCCATACTGGAGACATATATGCAATTATCATAAATACTACTGAAAGTAGAACTTCAAACCATCCTAAATATTCTGCATTAACTTTTTGCAGTTTTTCATATACTCTTTTAGCTGCTGTTTCAATTTCATCATCTGTACTTTCTTGATAATCTTTTGATTTTCTCATAGCTCTTTGTATATCATTTTCCTTTGTGTTTTTCTTACCTCTAAACATATCTAAGAATTTATTATCGCTTTCTGTTAAAGCTTTTGCTTCTTCTAATTCTGCTCCTGTAACTCCACCCATTATATCATAATCGGTTGTAGGCTCTTCATATACCCATCTTACTGCCGTTGCGTGTAATTCAACAAATAAAAATATTGAAACAATAAATGCAACAATTGCAATAACAATTCTATTTACATACAGCCACTCCATTTTTAATTTTGACGCAGAGTCTTTCAAAAGTTTTTGCATTTTTATAAAATCTTTTGTTCCTTTTTTGGGTATAAACATATCTACAATTTTTTTACCAATTGGATTTTTATATACCTTTGCCTGCCAAGGATTTTCTGTATTTTGCGTGCTTTTATCAGTAGCACCATTATTTTTTATTTTTCTTAGTAGCAAATAGCAAATTACTGTAAGTAATATAACTAATATTTGTACAAGCATTCCACCTTTACCACAGTAAAAATTTTGCGTAAAACTAAAGTTTTCTATTGACCAAGTTTTTAAAGGTTCTAGTCCTAAAACTGGCACTATAGAAATAATAGACAAACTCTGGAACACATAATCTATTTTATCCCTCTTTAAAATTTCTATTTGCATTTCTTCTGTTATATTATTAACATTTTTCAAATATAATGAAGACTTGTCTACTTTTCTATCACCAAATTCTTTTGTTAAGTAAGATACTCCCGCAAATTCCTTTAAATAAGGATTTGGCGCAATATCATAATATTTTTCCAGTTCCATTTCTGGATCATTTGCTATTAGAACTTCATAAATTTTTTCACCTTGTTTTGATATGTTTTTTTCATCATCTTGTGATATTTGGTAAATTGCTTCTTCAACCATGTTAAACTCGTGATAAGCATGTCTTATTTCAGCAAAAAAATCCAATTGTTCTTTTAGTAAGGTATTATCAATTTTGTCTACCATACCATCTATAAAACTATCTACCATGAATATTTCAAATATTAAAATAATTGATAATAGTAAATAGTTTGTGTGTACGACTATTATAGATATAGTCATTATTGGTATTAAAATCAATAATGTCTTAAATAGTATCTTAGCTGAATCTCTACGAGTTGCATATTCGTCATCTACATTTATTATTTCTAACCTTCTTCTTAATTTTAATATGTAATTTTTTAGAAAAGGAAGTTTGGAAAATGTTATGTATAGTTTTTGATACATAATCTCTGTTGAAAAACTATTATTTTCAGTACCTTGTCTTAATTTTTTTATTTTTTGGTAATCTGATTTACCCATTTTTTTGTTAAGTACCAAAAACGCTACAACTATAGCAACAAAGATACCACCTACTCCATATATTACATAAAGTAACATATTTGTTGACATTATGAGTTACACCTCCTTATTCTACTCTGTTTTTGCTTTTCTTCCTCTATTTGATGCTCCTGCTGATATTTTTGATTTTTGTTTTCTTTCGTCTTCCATTCTGTAAACACTTTCTTCTCCCCAATGTCTTGCAACAAATTCATCAAATTCTTCTGCATCTGCATCTGTCATGTTTAGTCTCATTTCTTTTATGTTTTTGTCTGATATTTTATTTGTTATTATATATTCTCCATCTACATATTCTAATATGTTTCTGTATATATATAATTGTTTGTCTGTTGTTTTCATAAAGTAATGTGTTGCGTTGTCGAAAAATTTATCAAATTTTCCTTCTAATGTTTTTTCTTTTCTGTGATCAAATGTGTATTCATTTTTATTTTCTACTGGTACACATTCTGTAATTCTTTCTATGTAACGATTTCCTCTGTAGTCTTTTACTAAGTGTATATCAAAGTTTAATACTTGTACAACTTGTTCTTCTGCTGTTTTTTCGTTTTTAAATACTCCTGCTCTAAGCATTGAGTTTCTTAATGCAGTAACTAAGTCTGGGAATGTTTTAGCGTGGTGAGTAAATAATGTAAATTTAGATGCAACTTGGGCTGATTGTATCATCCAAGAAGCTACGGGGTCAGTTGCAACCTCACCGATGATGTTAACAGAACCATCTGTTTTTTTCTGTACGTCCAAACACTCTTGTCCAGCTATTGTATCTGTTTCACGCATTGATACGATGTTACGTGTTGGATATATTTTTCTTAAGTGTAACTCGAACGCTGTTTCTGTAATACGTAAGTTCATTGTTTCATATATATTTTCTATCATAGCCATAAGC
Source organism: uncultured Clostridia bacterium (assembly GCA_934141475.1). Classification (GTDB taxonomy): domain Bacteria; phylum Bacillota; class Clostridia; order TANB77; family CAG-508; genus CAG-269. The sequence goes on along the minus strand of CAKPCG010000013.1, from coordinate 32,051 downwards.
ATTGTTGTTTTTCCGGCATCCTTGTTCACCAGTTAGTGATATGATTCTTGCACCTTTTACTAGGTATTTTAAAAGTGCTATTGTATCTTCTTTTCCTGGGTATAAAACTATTTGTTCTAGTGTTGCTCTTTTTACGTCGAACTTTCTTACGAAGAATGCCCATGTTTCTGACATTGAAGGTCTTACAACAACGACACGAGATCCGTCTTTCATTTCATTGATTTTATAACCATTTGTGTCTGATAACTGTCCTGGGTTGTTGTATTTATATATGTTTTGGCATACTCTTTTTAATTCAGCTTCTGTTCCAAATGACAAAAATCCTAAACGTATTGATTTACCATGAAACATTATCCAAATACTATCACATGCACGTTGTACTTTGTGTTCTTGTATTTGTGATAAATAATCTGCTGAGTCTGTTTGTGCAACTTGGCTTATAAAGCTCTCTGGAAGACCAGATACACCACCAGATACACCATCTATATTCATATCTCTTATTTCGTCTATACTTGAATATCCTTTGTATTGTTGGTAAATTCTTTGTACTACTATATTTAATTTGTCTCCAAATGATAATTCGATTTTTTCTTTTTCAAATATATCGCTTATTTCTTCTTCTGTAATAACATAGCAAGGTTTTGTTTCTCCTTGGATATATTTAAATTCATCTAGTTTATATTTTTTTATTAATTCACTTAGTGCTTCATAACCAAATTCTTTTTTGTAAATATATAGTAATATATCAAACTTATCTTGTGATGTTAATACAGAAGGTATGTCAAATGGTATTGCTCTTGATATGTTCATTTCTGTTACACCATATTCTTTAGAAAGCAAATCAAAAATTAATTCTTTTACGTATTTCTTATCATTTACATCTCCATATGTACATCCTTTTAAAGCCTTTTTCAATTCGTATTTTTTGCTTTTTCTTCTTTTTAATTCTTCTTCAGATAAACCTATATCATATAAATTTATTTTTGTTATTTCATCTAGTCTTCTTTTTATAAATTCAATCATTTTTTCCATAGTATAGGTTTGATCATCTACATCAAGTTTTGTTACTACCTCAGCATTTTTTTGTGAGTTTATATGATAGTATATTACAAATACTGCTGCACCTAGTACTACTATTATAAGAATAAGATTCATTATAGTCATTATTCCAATTGTTTATATTATTTCTAATATAAACTTCCCCCTTTCTATATAAGGTTATTTGCATTTTATCTTATCATTTTTTGCATGTCTATTTTTATTTTTATTGTTTCGTGTAATTTTCTTAGCTCATCTATAAAGCTATAATTTATGTCTTTTTCTTTTAATCTCATAAAATTAAGAAATAAATCAATGACTGTTCCTTCTTGTGTTGCCTCAAAAAACAAACTATTATATGGTATAGTATTTATTATTTCTTTCTTTTTTAATAAGTTTCTTGTTATATTTTTGGCATTATATTTATTTCCATCCATATATTTACCTATTGCCATAACAGTTTTTATTTCTTTTAGGATTTCTCCTCCATTAATTAAGTTTTGTATTTCTGTTATTTCATTTGCTCTTTGTGATACTAATGCTACAACTACATCTGATGCATTCATTATATCTATTTCTGCTTGTTTTCCCACGCTTCTATCTAAGTCTACTATAACCATATCATAATATTTTCCTGCCATTGAAATAATTTGTGCATATTTATCTTTTACTTGGTTATATTGGTCTTTGTCCTTTTCAACACCCATTAAAATTTCTAGTCTATTTGTTAGTACTATTTTTGCATAGTCTGTAATTATATCTGGAGAAATTTTATTACTTCTTAGCATTCTATCTAGCCCAACTATTCCACCTGTTTCAACAGAATTATTCTTGTTTCCACCAAATAAACTAAATGATTTTTTTCTTTCTTGCCAAAAGCTATTTTTTACTATTTTTTCATTAAAAGCTGTTGATATTAAAAGAATTTTTATATTATGTTTTATAGCTAAATAAGTAGCATATGCAATACTACTTGATGTTGAACCACATTGTTCTTCTGTTCCATTCCAAAAAGTTACAACTGACATATTTTCCTCCCTTAATCTTTCATTGCCTTTTTTATTTTGCCCATGTTTTCTTCTCTGCTTATATCTTGTATTACATATGTAAGAGAATCTCTATAGTTTACACTTAACCTTCTAAATTTAATTTTCTCCACTCTTTGATTTTCTTCAAATACTTTATTGTCTTCTCCAAGTATTTTAAAATACAAAGCATAATTGTTCCAATTTATTTTATATTCTAATGAAATATAGTTTAGATATTCTTCATCTTCTTTTGAGTTATCATATGAAAATTCAATTTTTGTTAAATCTATTGATTTTTCCAAATTTTTGAATATATCCATTCCTTTTTTTAATGAAAATAAGTCAAACGATGTTACAAAGTAATTTTTATCTGCCTTTTCTATTTCAAAACTTTCTAACATTTCTGTGCTGTCTATATCTATTAAAACATAATCATATAGTTCTTTTTTTATTTTTTCTGTTTCTTGTCTTTCTAATTCTTCGTTTTCTTCGTTTGAAGAAAAACTTACTCCTAAGTATTTTTCTATTTCTTCCCAACTATCAAATCCTACTGCAAAATCCATATCTTCAAATGATGTTATATATGATTTAGTAGGATTTATAGATGGGATTATATATTTAATTTTTTGTATTCTACTTGTGTCTACTATTAGAACTTTATAATCTAACATTCTTAAAATTTTAGCAGTATATATTATAAAATTTGCCTTATCATACGCCCCTATAAATCCTATTTTTCTCATTTTTTTACCTTTCCTCTCTTAAAATGTGAATTTTGTTTTTATTAGTTTGTTGCTCCACCACTTAATGATTGTAAATATTGTTTTCTAGCTTCTTGTGTTGATGTTATACTTTCTTGTACTTTTGTTGGAACATTTTCATCTTTTCCATTAGTTGATAATGCATTTTCTATGTCTTTGCTTCTTAAATCTTTTACTTTTCCATTGTTTGCATTATATCTTTGGCCTAATTCTTTCATCGCTCTACTTACTATATTAGAATCTGCTTCTATTAAACTTGCAACTGCTTGGCTTACTACATATGTTGGGATAGATGCTGATTGCATTCCTGCATCTGTATATTTTGTTACATAAAGTTTTGAACCATCTATTTTATAAGCTTCAACTATTGCATTTGACATTGTTAATATTTCTTGTTCTGCTAAATTCATTTGAATTGTATCTGCTAAAAATTCTCCATTAACATTTGGAATTGTGACTAATTTTTTAGATATAACTATGTAATCTTGTCCTGATGGTAATTGTAATCTTACATCTATATAATCTCCTGTTGTTAAATCAACTGGTAAAACAAGCATGTTGTATTCTTGTTTTCTTACGTCATCTGATACCATTTCATCTGATCTTGTAATCATTGAACTTACAAGTACTGAATTTGCATCTAAATCAACTTTTGCAACATATGGCTTTGTTGTTGTTTCTATATATTTTTTTCCATCTGATGCTGAAGAATCTGCAATATAATATTTTCCTGTTACTTCATCTGTTTTAACTTCTGATGAATTTCCATCTTCTAAAACTAATTTTGTTTCACCCTCTTTTGTTACAGTAGCTTTTATATTTGTACCATCTGTTGTACATAATGCTTGTTGAGAAATGACACTACTATCTAATGCGCCTATTTTTTTTGCTTCTTTTGTGTATATTTCAATTTTTTCAAACATATCACTTGTAAGTACATTTCCTGACTTTACACTTTGTTTTAATACATATACACTTGTTTTACTATCAGTAATTTGTTTTTTCTCCTCCTGAATTTTATTCATTTGCATAAATAAAAAAACTATGATTGCTCCTGCGATAATCATCGTTAATACCATTCCTAATAAAAATGAATTTCTAGCTTGTCTTTGCATTGGATTTGATGCCATTTTAAATTCCTCCTCTATACTATTTTATATATATTTTGCATGTGCTTTTTTTATATGTTTTCTCACACATTTCATTTTTTATTTTACATCATTTTATTACTTAAATCAACAAATTATTTGTTTTGTAATATAAAATTAATTTTTTTGTAACATTATTGTAATATTTCTTTCAAAGCAACAAAAAACGGATAAGAGTTTCCCCTTTTCCGTTTATTTTTCAGTAATATGTATATTATCAATATCTACTTTTATTTCTCTAGATACTATGTTTTGTATTTTGGCAACTGCTTCTTTGTCTAAGCCATTTTTTATATGTACAACAACATTTACACTAGAATCATTTATTAATATTAAACAATTATCAAAACCTTTTGTTTGAATTAAGTTTTCTGAAATCATAATAGCATTTTTAGTGTTATTTATTTTAGTTATTTCTTGTGTTGCAATAGATTTTTGTGCTTCAGAAGCATTAGAATTATTTATTATTTTTTCATAGTTTGATATGCTTTCTGCATACATTTTGTCTCTGTCTAATTTTGAGCTTACATAGTAATTATTTATTTGGTTTTCATCATTTTTGGCTTCTTCCTTTTTTGTTCCATCATTTTGATTATCTTCCTTTTTTGCCGCTTCATTTTCAGCTTCGTCTTTTTTTTCTTCTTCTTTTATTTGTTCTTCTGCTACTTCATTTGTGGCATTTTTTTCATTATCATTATTTTCTACCTCATTATTACTTACTAAAACCGCATCTCCAACATTTGCATATTTATCGTCAATATTGTTTACTTCTTCTACATATGTTTCCTGTGTTTTAGGATTTTCAAATGTTACATAATTAAAATACCCTGCTGCAACCAACATTAGTGATACAACATAAATTGCAATCTCGCCTTTTTTTATTCTTTTCATTTTACCAACGTTCCTTTCTTTTAAGGTACAAAATTTGATTAAAAATATTGTATTTACAATTATTTTACAAACTTATGTCCCACTTAAATATTTTATTCTTCCATTTCAAATACTTGTACTTTATCTGTTGTTAAACCTGTTATTGCAACTACAGCATTTACAATATTTGTTCTAACAACAGCATCTTTTGCACCTTTTGCCGTAATTATTGCGCCTTGTATTTCCGGCTTTAATGTTTTTTGTGTTACAGGTTCCTTATTTCCAGAACTTTCTGAAAATACAACATCTTTTTGAGTTTGTGTTTCTTCCGATGTTCTTGTTCCTCCACTAGAATCGCCTTCTTCTTGAGTACTTACTGTTGTACTTTCATTATATATTGGAACAATACTACTGCTTTCAGAATAATTTATTAAAACTTTTACTTCACCTACATTTTTTATTGTACTTAAAATATTTTCAAGCTTTTGTTCAAATTCATCTTTAGACGAATTACTTTCTACTTCTTTTTCTCCACTTGCCAATACCTTGCCTGTGGCATTTATTGATTTTGTATTTATATTTCCGTCTTCGTTTTTTCCGTCTTTCCATATTATATTCATAATAATTAAAGTTACCACTAATATTACTATAAGAAAAATTATGTTTTCTATTTTTTTACTGTTTTCATTGTTTTCTTGTTTACCTGAAATTCTTTTAAAAATACTTTTCATATTTTTCTTTCCTTTCTCTATTTAGTATACCTAAAATTACTTAAAACCTAATAAAGCCTTAAACAAATATCATTAAATAATTTTAACATTTATTAAATCTTTTGATATTTCATATTCAGTTGCTATTTTTTCAGTAATTCTATTTTCTTCTTCAGTTTTATTTTTTTCTTCATCTTCTTTTATATTACCTCCAATTTGTATTTTTTCTATTTTAGCTACATCTTCTATTTTTTCTATATTTATTGTGTTTTCACCAGCCTTTTCTGCTTTAGTTTCATTTAAGTTTTCTTTTTTTGTGTTCTTTTTTATTTTTAAATCTATTTTTGTATTTTTATTATCATCAACTTTCACTTCACATTTTGAAACTACATAACCTTCGTCTTTTATTTTACTTGTTATTTCTTTTTTTAATTGTTCGATATATATTTTTTCTATTCTATAATTCATTTTATCATGACTTATGGAATTACTTTCTGCTACAGTTTTACTTTCAGTACTTAGAATGCTGTTATTTCCAATGTTTTCTATATTGTTTTGTAAATCACTTTGTATGTTATATAACTTATTTTTATCTACAAATGGAGAAATAAAACTAAATATTAAATAAACTCCAAGTACTACTTTTATGTATTTTTTAATTTTTCCATTTGGCAAAATTAATTCAAATATACTAACAATTATTACTGCTATTGTAATTTGTTCTACCCAATCACTCAAAAACTTTATCATCTATACATCATCCCACTATTTGAAATTTTTATTACTAATGTTATACCTATTGTTAGTAATACTGCTACAGAGCAAATTATTGCTAATAATATTTTAAATACTCCGCTCATATCTTCTAGCAGTTTTACTATTTTCTTATCAGCTATAGGTTCTACTATTCCAGAGGCTAAAGCATACATTATACTAAATGTAGCAAGTTTTATTATTGGAATTATACATATTCCTATTAATATAATTACGCCAACAATTCCAACTGCATTTTTTAAAATTATTCCGCACCCTAATACTGCATCAACACTATCTCCTAATATTTTTCCGTACTACTGGTATTAAACTACTTACCGTTGCTTTTGCAGTTTTGGCAGTAATTCCATCTACACTCGATGTTAAGCTACCTTCAAGTGATAAAACTCCTACAAATATTGTAAGTATTATTCCTAAAAACCACACCACACTCGATTTTAAAAATTTTCCCAGATTTGATATTTGTATTTTATCTGTTATCTTAGATACTATAATTATCACCATTATTATTGACATAATTGGCATAATAAGATTTTTTATTATATTTGAGATAAATTCTATTAAAAATAGTAATATTGGCTCTACAATAGATACCACTGTTATGCTTCCTGTATATGTCATAAGTGTTATTAAAATAGGTATTAAATTTTGGGCAAATCCCACTAAATTTTCTATTGTTTCATTTACACTTTTTAATATGTTTACAAAACTTGTAATTATTATTGTTACTATTAATATGTACTGAACATAATAAACCATTTTTGATATTTCACTATTTTCTAGTCCGTCTGTTATAGATTTTAAAATACTATGAATTAATATTATTACTAATATATTTATTAAAATTTTAATTGTATCTTTTATTTCTATTCCAAACAAATTTAATATTTTTGTAAATATAGTTTTATTATCAACTTTTCCTTGTAAAGCATTTTGAAATATATCATTTAAATTCATATTTTCAAAAGTATTTGGCATATATTTTTCTGCTTCTTTTAAAAATGAATTTATTCCAAAGCTTGATATTTCTTCCGATAATATTTCATCTGTATTTATTTCATTTGTTTCATTCCCTCCACTTGTATCTTTAGCATATATATTTTTAGAAGCCATAACTACTATAATTATTACCATAAATATAACTACCTTTTTTTTCATAAAACACACCTCTTTTGTTTAATTTGGTAATATTTTTAAAATTACTTCTAAAAGATTATATATTATCGGTATTGACATTGATATAATAATTGCCTTGCTTCCTATTTCTACTTTATTTGCAATTGATGTCTCACCTGCATCTTTACATATACTAATTGCAAACTCTGCTAAAAAGGCTATTCCTGTCATTTTTAATAATATTGCCAAAAAACTACTATTTACTCCAGACTTTTCACTTATCTGTTTTAACAAATTTATTACATTTTTTAGTTTGTCCATAGCTAAATACAAAATTAAAACACCCGCTATTAAAGATATATAAAGTTGGAATTCTGGTCTATATTGTTTTACTACCATTATTAATATTAGAGAAATTAAACCTATACCCACAATTTTTATTATCTCTTCCATCTGCTTTCCTCTCTACTTTTCTTCTATAGATTAAATAATGTTCTTACTGTATCAAATAAAGAGCTTATTTCTTTTATTACTAAGCTAAGAACAATTACAAGCCCTGCAAGTGTTGTCATCATTGCTTGTTCTTCTCTGCCAGCTCGGCATAATACTTGATGTAAAACCGCAACTAATATTCCTACTGCAGCAATTTTAAATAGTAAATCTACATTCATCTTTGCTCAAACTCTCCTTTTCTTTATTTTTAATATAGTATAATCACTATAGCAAGTCCAATTATTGTCCCTAAACTTTTGTACATTTTAGCATTTTTTTCTTTCTCCTCTTCTGCATTTTTTATATTTGAATTAAGTAATATTTTAAATTGTTCTATTTCACTCATTTGCCCGTCTATATCTGTTTTCCCAAGCAAGTTTGATAAACTTTTTATTAAATCTATATCTTCTTTTTTTAAGTTTAATAAAAAAGTTTTTTCATCAATAGACTCTTTCCACGCCATTTCTAATGGTTTTTCTTTTAATTTAACAGATGCACTTAAAAAAATATCTGAAATTTCATCTTCATTGCTAATTTTTGCTGTTTCTTCCATAATATCTTTTAAAGGTTTATGTGTAAACTTCATTTTATTTTGGAATATATTTATTAAATTTAAGAATTTTTTCAATTCTTGTATTCTCGAATAATATCTTTTAGCTAGTAAAAATCCTATGCTTGTACTTCCAATTATAATTAAAAGCAAAAAAATATATCTTATAAAATCCATATTATATACCCCTTTATATGTATATGATATTAAATTAATTTTTAGAACCTATATTTTTTCCAAATCAATCATTTCTTTTATTTTTCCTTTTTCTCTTTTGTCTAAAATTATTATTTTCTTTATTATTTTATTCTCAATTATTTTTCTTAAGTTTTCATTTTGATTTAATTCAAAAAAAGAACCTGCATGTGCTGTAAATATTCCCTTTACTCCACTTAACATCATTTTTTCTATAGCTAGTACATCCTCTTTTTTTCCTATTTCATCACAAACTATTATATCTGGCGCCATTGACCTTAAAAGCATATTTATTCCAACTTCTTTTGGCACATTGTCTATTACATCTGTAAACATTCCTACATCATTTTGTGCAACTCCCTTATAAATAGATGCTATCTCACTTCTTTCGTCAACAATTCCGCATGTTTTAGGCATAAAATTTATTTCTGGCATTCCGGTTTGAAATTATTCTTGCCAAATCTCTAATTATAGTTGTTTTTCCTCCACCTGGTGGTGAGGCAATTATTGTATTAAATATTGTGTCATTTTGTATGTCGAGTATATATTTTAATAATGGCCTAGATACATCTTTTATTTGCTTTGAAATTCTAAAATTTAAACTAGATATGTAATTTAGAGTTACTATATTTCCATTTTCAATAACAGCAGAACCAGCTATTCCAACTCTATTTCCTCCTTTTATTGTTATAAATCCTTCTGAAATTTGTTTTGTATATGAATAAACTGATTTTTCACATATGTTTTCAAATATTTCTTCTATTTCATGCTTGCTTATTTTATAATTAATAACTTCTATTTTTCCAATTTTTATTGCTATATTTTGATTTACCCTAATTCTTATCTCTTCTATTTTTTCTTTATTTGGATAATTTTGAAGCCTTTGTTTTATGTTTTCTGGAAAATATTCTAATACAGAATCTATCATCTTTTTTCTCCATTTTTACGTATTTTTTCTTAATTTTTGCATAAAAAAATACATATAATATTTTTTATATATTATATGTATCTTATTTTTATTTTAGAACTTTTATTCTTCAAAATTATGATATACGTTCATTACATCATCTAAATCATTTAAATTATCTATTAATCTGTTTAATTTTTCTACTGCTTGTTCATCTAACTTTGTTGTAGTTGATGGTACCATTTGTACAGATGCCTCTAGGAATTCAATTCCAAGTGCTTCTAATTTTTCTCTAACTTGTGAGAAGTCTGATGGTGCTGTTGTTATTTCATATACATCATCATCTGCTTCAAAGTCTTCAGCACCAAACTCTAGTGCTTGCATCATTAAATCATCTTCTGATATTTTGCAATTTTCTTTTTCTATTACTATTACACCTTTTTGACTAAACATGTATGATACGCAACCTGTTGTTCCTAAATTTCCTCCCGCTTTATCAAATACATGTCTAACATCTGCTGCTGTTCTATTTCTATTGTCTGTACTAGCTTCTACTATTAGTGCTACTCCATTTGGTCCATATCCTTCATATGTTATTTCTTCATATGTAGCAGTACTACCTTCTCCAGATGCTTTTTTTATTGCATTGTTTATTGTATCATTTGGCATGTTTGCTGCTTTACATTTTGCAATTACATCTTTTAATTTTGAATTTCCAGCTGGATCAGGTCCTCCAGTTTTTACTGCTACTAATAACTCTCTTCCTAATTTTGTAAAAATTTTTCCTCTTGCTGCATCTGCTTTTCCTTTTTTGGCTTGAATGTTGCTCCATTTTGAATGTCCTGACATTTTTCAATTCCTCCCTTTCAATTTTTTATTATTTTATGGCATTTAACCCCCGTAATTTACATTTTTTATTATTTTTAACTTTTTTATGTTATGCCCTTTTCTCAAAAATTACTATTTTAGTATATCATACTATTTTAATTTTGTGTAGTCTTTTTTTGAATTTAGTCTAATAAATTTACTATTATGTAATCCTACTAATAGCATTATTTTCTTTTTATTTGTAAAATCCAAGCCAGATAGTCCGGCTTGGATTTTTTAGTTAGGTACAATCAAAATTAGTCTTGCGTATACTTGTCTTTGTTAATAATATACACTGTAAGACTTTCACCATATAAGGATAACTCCTTTGATTTTATAAATTTTTTCTTTTCGAGATTGAACATCATCTTTCTAAGATATTCTATTCCGAAATAAAGCTTTTCACTTATTTCGTCAAAAGTCATCCCTTTGCCCTCAACATCTTCAGAAAGGACTTTCATTATTTCTTGTTGCCTTTTCCCTAAAGGTCCTCCTTTAAAGGTATCAATAGCAGTTCTTTCCCGAAGTTCTGAATCAAAGCTTACTTCACCGAGTAATCCGTTTTCAAGAATTTTTTCAAAAAAGGCTTTTGTTTCTTTTGCATCTCCTTTTTCCTGTAAGATTATTTCCTCCTTTGGAATTTCTGCAAATTTTATTTTGCTTTTTTGGGTAAGCTCTTCTAAAAACATTCTTTTGGCATTTTCTCCGATTAACCGAATTATAACCTTCTTTTCAATTTCATTTTTCTCCATAGTTTTTCTTCCTTTCTTTATTTTGATTATACTTTTCTGTTCTACCTTTATTAAAATAGAACTAATGATTCTAACATATTTATTATACTACAATTTTGTATATTTGGCAATTTTTTGGGCAAAAAGTTGTTTTTTTCACTTTTTTTTGGTATAATATATTATGTAAAACTTTTTAACAGTAAAAAAAGGAGAGTAAAATTATGTTTAGAAAAAATTGCAAAAAAAGAATTAAACAGTATCGCTCAATCATACGGTATAGCGAAATATACCCGTATGTGAAAGGAACTGTAAACAGTCTATTTAAAGGCATTCTCGTTTCATATGAAAATGCCAGAAGCTCTGATACCGATAACCTTGATGGTTACGCTCGGTATTTAGAGTTTATCTCTAAAATTGCTGAAGAGATAGTAGCCCAAGCAGATAACCAGATTGAAATCTCAGGGAATCTTGAGCAGTCCGAAATTAGAGCTGTCGAAAATCTCTTAGATGAATTACACTATTTCTTAAATTTCAGCGACAAATCTGTTTATGCAGAATTGTCTGAGCTGTTTTATGCAATTCTAACAACAACTCCTCAAAAACTTGAATTTTATGAGGACGAACTGGATCGCATCCCGGAGGAATTGAAAATATATGATTCTTTTTCGGAGCTGCTCAAATGCTTCAGACTTCTTAGAGACAACTGGAAAGTTATGAAAGACTATATAACCGCTGACGTATGGAAAAAGTTTTGCTTTTCCTACTACTACGAGTTTTTGTATTCTAATAAAGTTGCAACATGCAACTTAAATGGATTTGTTGCCTTAGCTACTGGGCAAAAGAAATTAGTTCCTATATATGTCACATCTGCTGTAGGATATACATTGGTAGATGCTGCGAGCGATATTGACAAAATCGAGGAGCATGATTCCTCAGATTTTGAAGAAGTAATTCTTTTTAAGAATTTAAAATCTGAATAATTAATCTATCCTCAAACTGTTACCCCGGATCTAACTCTTAGACTCCGGGGCTTTTCTTTTTTCTTCTAAAAGTGCATTTCTAATTGCTACATTTACAAGCAAACATATTGAAATTCTGTATTTATCTTTTAGTACATATAATCCATCTATAAAACTTTCTCTTATTAAAAATGACCTAGATACATAAGATTTGTTTTTTCTTTCATATAGCACTATATTTTCATTTTCTATTATTTTTTCTATAGAGGCATTTACTAGTTTGCTTATAGATGCTTCATAAACATTTTTTGACAAGTATTCTAACTCATTGTATAATTCTTCATCAATGTCTAGTGATCTATTTAACAACTTTTCTTTTTTATAAAATCTACTAAAGTATGACATTATATCTCCACCTTTTTAGTAGAATTATATACCTTTATTTTGTATTTATATATCACTATAATTCATATATTTTAACCACCAGTACTAGTGGTTATTTTTTTTTACCTTTTTATTTATAATGTATAAAAAAATTATAGTAAAGGTTGTGTAAGTAATATGAATAATAAACTATATAAAAAATATATTTCATTAAAAATTGAAAATTCTAACTTTTTTTATTTGTTTAAAACAAAAAACTTTTATTTTTTTATATCTGATGATGCCAAAGTTATAGCACCTAAATTAAATTTAGAATTAACTCAATTAGACCCTGTTATTTTAAAATGTGAATTTCCTATAGAGGATTTTGAAATTTACAATAATAAATTAAAAAATTTAAATATAAATTTTGAAATAATTTCACTTACAAATGATATTTTTAACCATGATTTAGAACTATGTTTAAGTTCAACAACTTCCAAAGATACTTTAAATACATTTTTTAATGTAAAAATTGATGATCTTTCTATATCACAAGCATATGAATTATTACATAATTTACAGAAAAAATTAAAAAATAGCTGATTTTTTTTGCAAACCACTTTATTTTGTGGTATAATATACTAGTTAAAATCTCTTGTACCAAGAGTATAAATTCAGGTACAGGCATCGAAAAACCTTGTAAAAAAACTTTTTAGGGAGGTAACAACAATGGTTTCAAAAAGGTTTAAAAAAATTTATAGTGCTTCATTAAAAAACGCATTTGGCTCATACAATAAGCAAGATGCTGTTAAGGTGATCTCTATAAACACATCTAGGGATTCTTCTTTCCGGTTTAGCGTGTCACACAGCAATAGATATAATCTAGACATAGAAATCAATTGCTCACAGCTTACCTGCAAAAGAATCTCCTGGATTAAAGCGAAAAAGGAGTTAATTCAAAACTACTTGGAAAACTTAGAACCTGTTGAATATTTAAGCTTGCTTAATATTTATACTAATTTTTTCCAAAAGTTATTGCATTTTTCACCACACGAGCTGAAGAACTGCAAAAAGATTGAAATTTATGTTACCGAATATGCTCCCCAACATAGCCAAAAACCGAATAACATTGCAGGTAGACTTATGTCGCGAGGACATTTAGTAACAAGTTATGGATACTTAAGAGAGCTCTGCTTATATGAATATGATTCTAATCAAACATTTCATATATGGGCAAATGGAGACTGGATGTGGCTGTCTAATGACTACACCCTTTCTTATAAAAAGCTTACAGATAAAGCAGTGTTCTCATCCGAAAAAGTTCCAGACAATCCGGAAATGGTTTTTAGATATGTAAAGCCTGAAATTGAAAAAATGTTTACTTTTATGGATAAATTCATTTATCAAAAAATGTAAACCACATGTTTAAAAAAATGTCGATTATTTAATTTAATAATCGACATTTTTCTACGTATATTTCTTTAGATTTTGTTTATAATTACTATTATTAAGAGCATTTATCTATTTTTAGAATTTTAAATTATTTTGGCTCACTTTTTTATAAATACATTCAATGGTATTATTTAGTAATATAAGAAAGTAGGTGTTTATTTTGTTATTAACAAGTACAGATGTATTACAAGTTTTAGGAAAAAATTTAAAACAAGCTAGAAAAAATTTAAAATATACACAAGAATATGTTTCTGAGGGAGTTAATATATCGGTTGATTTATTAAGAAATATAGAAAATGGAAGAAATGTTGGTAGTGTTCCTACTTTACTAAATTTGTGTAATTTCTTAAAAATATCACCAAATAGATTATTTGAAGGTCTTTTAAACTTTAAAGAAGACACTTTAGATTCAACTTTAACAGAATATTTAAAAGCATTTTCACCTAATGATAAAAAAGTTTTTAGAGATATAATTATTCATATAGATAAAAATTATTAGAGAGTAAAAAATATGCTATATCTTATGATGTAGCATATTTTTTATTATATTATTTTTTTATTATATATTTCTGTTATATATTTCTACTCTATTTTTATTTTCTAAGTTCCATTCCATCTTTTTCTAAATCTAGAATAATCTTATTCATAATTTCTGTTATTTCGTCATCATTTAAAGTTCTATTATTATCCCCAAATGTTAATGAATATGCTAAACTTTTTTGGTTTTCATCTATATTTTTACCAACATATAAATCAAAAACATTAATATCAATTAAAAGCTTACCTGCCTTTTTCTTGATTTTTGTTGCTATTTCTTGTGATGTTATATCTTTATTTACTAAAATTGATAAATCTTTTTTTATTACAGGGAATTTTGATATTTCTTTAAATTTCATCTTTCCTACTCTTTTAGCAAGTAATTTATCTAAATTTATTTCCATAACAAATACATTTTCATTTTCGATTTCTGGGTGAATTCTTCCAACTATACCTACTATATCGTTGTTTACAGAAATTTCTGCTGTTTGACCTGGATGGAATTCATCTGGCATTTGTTTTGGCATAACAAAGCTATATCTTCCACTATAACCTAAAAAGTCAAGTAGTTCTTCTGTTACACCTTTTATATCATAAAAGTTTATTTGCTCATTGTATCCAACTTTATTATAGTATTTTCCTGTCATTAAAACACATACTTTTCTATTTTCGCCATATTCTTCGTTCTTTTTCCAGAATCCTTTTCCTATTTCAAATAAACATACGTCTTTGTTTTCACGTGCTTTGTTGTATTCGTATATTTTGTATAATGATGGAATTATACTATATCTTAATGTATTTCTTTCTTCTGTAATTGGATCTAATAATTTTAATTCTTCAAATTCGTCCTTTGTGAATTTTTTTACATCTTTATCATTTATTAAAATATAAGATAATGTTTCGTTTAAACCTAAACTACTTAATTTATGTCTAATTTTTCTTATTGTTTTATCACTATGCCCCATTTTCATTGGAACCACTGGTAGTTTTCCTTCTATGTTATTTACACCATATATTCTTCCAACTTCTTCTACTAAATCTTCTTTTATAGAAATATCTATTCTTCTTGTTGGAACTGTTACTATAACAGATGTTTCTTTTGGATCTACTTCAAATTTTAATCTTTTAAATACATTAATTATATCTTCATTTGATATTTTTGTTCCTAAAACATCATTTATGAATTGATATTCTATTTCTATTTTCTTTTCTTTATTTTTTGTTGTATCATATTTAAGCATTCCTTTTGATACTTTTGCATCTGCATATTTTTCTAGTAAATTACATGCTCTTTCTATTGCCATATATGTTCTTTCAGGATCTAATCCTTTTTCAAATCTATTACTTGCTTCACTTCTTAATATTTTATTTGAAGTTTTTCTTACCTTTACACTATCAAATATTGCAGATTCTATTATAACATTTTTGGTTGTGTCTTCTACTTCTGTGTTTAGTCCTCCCATTACACCTGCTAATCCTACAGCTTTTTTACCATCTGTAATTACAATATCATCTTTTGTTAGTGTTCTTTCTTGTTCATCTAGTGTTACTAGTTTTTCCCCATCTTTTGCCATTCTTACAAGTATTTTATTTCCAAGATTATCTGCATCGTAAAAATGAAGAGGTTGACCAAGTTCAAGCATTACATAGTTACTTATATCTACAACATTGTTTATTGGTCTAATTCCTGAAGCTATTAATCTATTTTTTATAAAATTAGGACTTTCTTTTATATTTACATCTTTAACCTTTTTAGCTAAAAATACACTGCAATTTTCTGTTTCAATTTCTGTTTCAAATTCTTCAGAAATATCTGCTCCTTCTTCTTTATGTGTAAAGTCTGGTAGTGTTACGTCCCTATCATATATTGCGGAAACTTCGTAAGCCATTCCGAGTACACTTAGTAAATCTCCTCTATTTGCTGTTAGCTCAAAATCTATAAAACTGTCATCTAATTCTAAAAATTTAATCGGATCTCCTCCAATAGGAGCATTGTCTGGTAGTTTAGCAATTCCGCTTTTATCTGCTTCAGATAGAAATTTTTTATCTATTCCTATTTCATATAACGCACATAACATTCCATTTGATTCTTGACCTCTTATTATACCTTTTTTTATTTTAAAATCCCCTGGTAGTTCTGCTCCAACCTGAGCTACTATAACTTTTAACCCTTTTCTTACATTAGGTGCTCCGCAAACAATGTCTAGTACTTCGCTTCCTATGTTTACTTTACAAACATGTAAATGGTCTGAATCTGGATGTTCTTCACATTCTATAACTTCTCCTATTGTAAGTTTGCTTGCATTTATTAATTTTTGTGCTTCATCGTATTCATTTCCAACATTTGTCATGTCTTCTGCAATTTTTTTAACATCTAAATTATCATCTATGTTAACATAGTCTTTTAGAAAATTTATACTTAATTTCATTATTTTTCATCCTTTCTTTTATATTTCCATCAAGTCTTGATGTACTTTTATTTCATTTTATTCTTCATCTTTTCTGTCAAATTGTTTTAAAAATCTTACATCATTTGCATATAAATATCTCATATCTGTAATTCCATATCTAAACATTGCTAAACGGTCAATTCCTGTTCCAAATGCAAATCCACTATATTTTTCTGGGTCATATCCATTCATTTTTAGGACATTGGGATGAACTATACCACTTCCAAGTACTTCAATCCATCCTGTTTGTTTACACAAATTGCATCCTTTTCCTCCACATTTAAAGCATGTTACATCAACTTCATATGATGGCTCTGTAAATGGAAAATAACTTGGTCTAAATCTTAAATCTAAATTTGCTCCTATTATTTTTCTTACAAATACTTCTAATGTTCCTTTTAAGTCTGCAAGTGATACGTTCCTTTCTTTTTTATCTATTACAAGTCCTTCTATTTGATTAAATTGATGAGAATGTGTTGCATCATCTTCTCTACGATATGTTTTTCCAGCAGTTATCATTCTTATAGGGCTTTTTTCTTTGTTTGCTATCATTGTTCTTGCTTGAACTGCAGATGTTTGAGTTCTTAATAAATATTCATCTGTAATGTAAAAACTGTCTTGCATATCTCTTGCTGGATGTCCTTTAGGTAAATTTAATCTTTCAAAACAAAATTCATCTGTTTCTAATTCTGGTCCTTCTACAACATCATATCCCATAGATACAAATAAATCTTCTATATCTTCTATTATCCTATTTACTGGATGTATACTTCCTCTTTTTAATTTATTTCCTGGTAAAGTTATATCTATTTTTTCTTCTTGTAATCTTTTATTTAATTCTTCTTTTTTTAATTTTTCTTCTTTTTCTTCTATTAAATTTTCAACTTCTTTTTTTACTTCATTTACTAAATTCCCAATTATAGGTCTTTCCTCTTTTGATAAATCTTTCATTCCTCTTAGAACTATTGTAAGTTCTCCTTTTTTCCCTAAATATTTTACTCTTGCTTCTTCTAATTTTTTTAAATTTGAAGCATTTTGAATTTCGTTTATAGATTGTAATTTAATTTTTTCAATTTGTTCTTTCATTTTTACTAACTTTCCTTTCTTTTAAGGTAGAATTTGCACCAATTCTTTCTTGCAATAAAAAAACTCCTCTTCGCCTAACATAGGACGAAATGGAGTTTTTCGTGGTACCACCTAATTTTATTAATTTTTTAATTAACCTTATTAAACTTTTAACGCTGCCTAGGCGCTTTTTGCTAATTGTTTTTTCTTTCACAAAAAGTTCTAAAAAAGTGAAATTTCGATATATAATATGTAAATGACTTACAGCCTTGGTCATTTTCTCTTTAACATTTATTTATATATTTACTTTGCTTTTTTATTGAATCTCTATTTTTATGTTTACTATATTATCATATTTCTCTTAAATTTTCAACGTTTTTATGTAAATTTCTATGCATGAGGTGTAAATTTCTATGCACGAGGATGTGACTTTTTGTATACATCGTTTAATCCACCGTTTTGAAATTGCATATAAACTTGTGTTGATGATATATCAGAATGTCCTAACATCATTTGTATTGATTTTAAATCTGCACCATTTTGTAATAGGTGTGTTGCAAATGAATGTCTTAATGTGTGTGGTGTAATATCTTTTGTTATATTTGCTTGTTCTTGATAGTATTTTATTATTTTCCAGAATCCTTGTCTTGTTAATCTTCTACCATTTAAGTTTACAAATAAAGCTTTTTCGTTTTCTGTTTTTACTAGTATATTACGTGCATCATTTATGTATTCTTTTAAGGCATTTAAAGACATTTTTCCAAGTGGTATTACTCTTGATCTGTTTCCATTTTTGCATACAACAGTTCCTTCTTCTAAGTTTACATCTTCTATATTTAGAGAAATTATTTCTGTAACTCTCATTCCTGTTGCATATGCAAATTCTAGCATTGCTTTGTCTCTTGTTCCTTTTAGGTCTACATCTTTTGGTTGTTCAAGTAATAATTCTACTTCTTGTGAAGTTAATATACATGGTGCTTTTTTCTCTATTTTGGGAGATTGTATATTTTCTGTTGGGTCTTTTATTGTTTTTTTGTTTTTTACTTCGTATTGGTAAAAAGCTCTTATTGATGCTATTGTTCTTGAAATTGTTGATGCTTTTTTACCTTGTTCTGTTAAGTATTCTAAGTATTCTTTTATATCATTTTCTGTTACTTTATTATATTTTATTTCTTTTTCTTCTAAATATTCTTCTAGTTGTTTTAAATCTCTTTTATATGATTGAAGTGTGTTATTAGATGCTTTTTTATCCACTTCAAGAAATTTGTAAAATTGTTTTAATTGTTTTTCCATTTATTCTCATTCCTTATCTTTTTATATTTTATGCAATAACTTATTTACATAAGGTCCGTATATGTTATATCAAACTAATTTGAAAATGTAAATAGTTTTAGTAATTTTTTTTTGAAAAATTTTTTTATAATTTACATTTATTTACAATTGCACTATTTTCACATCCACTTTATTCCAAATTTTAACAATTTTAACGATATTTCACTCTCTACAATACATGAAAATATTATCAAAATAAGCATTATTATAGACATTATAGAATGTGCTATTATTTGGCTTTTTATATTTTCTTTTCTTCTATCACCTATTATTGTATTATATAATTTTATACTACTTACTCCCATTGTTAATATTGCTGGTATAAATATAATGTTTTGCGGTAAAAATGCTAAAATACAAAATAATAAACCTTTTGGCATTCCAAGAGTTAATACTATTCCGAGATAAACTAACTCCTATACAAAATCCTTTAAATATTATTAATCCAAGAACTACAGGTAATCCTATAATTGTTGTGCCAGCAATCCATATTATTATACTATATAATGTATTTTCTTTTATAGAGTCTATTATAAGGCTTGGTTTGTCTATTTTTTCTATTGTCTTAAACTTATCTATAAATTCTGTTATATAAGATGTAATTTCATTTTCTTCTTCTGTTTTGGAATTATTTATAAACATTACACCTGCAAATATACCTATTAAAAATATTAATATAACAAGTAAATATTGCTTGGAATTATTAGCTATATATTCTATTATAATATTTTTTATATTTGATGATATTTTCCCCATTTGTATATCAATCCCTCCTAAGTGGATATTTATGTTTAATGTTTATTCATTTTTGTTTGATTTTATACATTCTTAACTTTTAGTTTATAAAAAAAACTTTAAGCTATTTCTAACTTAAAGTTTTTTTGTTGTATAATAAATGTTAGGTAGATATTTCATCTTTTTTATTTTTTCTCTAAAACAACTTTTCCATAAACTCCGCCTCCACCAGAGTGAACATGGATGTTTCCATTTATACTATTCACTATATTTTTTGCAACTTTTTCGCCTACAACAGCTTCTATATCATCTTCAGATACTTTGTGTAGTACATTCATTTCGTTTTCAAAATGTGATAATAATTTTTCTACAGTTTTGTTTCCTACTCCAGGTATAAAACTAAGTGGAACTTGATATATATATGGAGGTCTGTTTGCTGGACTTTTTGTTTCTTTTTTATCTTTTATTAATTCTATTCTGTCAAAAACCCCAAATGTTATATTTTGTCCTCCACATTTAGGACATTTTGTTGCTGCTTCATCAATTTCTATTGAATCGTTGCAGTCTTCGCAAAAGCTTCTATGATATTTTCCAAGTTTTGGATCTAAACCATAATTTGCAACAATTTTTCTTCCGTCTTCCCCTTTTAAAGCCTTTACAATCTCTTTAAAAGATATGTCTTCTACAAGCATTTTATTGTATTCTCTTGCAATTTTAGGAAGAGAGTGTGCATCAGAATTTGTTAAAAATGTTTTGTCTTCTAATTCTGATATTTCATCTGCCAAGAATGTGTCTGAACTTAGACCTAATTCGACAGCAAATATTTTGTCGTATTTTTCTTTAAATATATTTTTTAATCTATCTGTACAATTTCCATAATAGCTTTTATGTGGTGTAAATATATGTGCTGGTATAACAATTCCATTATATTTTTCTACAATATCTACAAGGTCATATCCTGATAAATCTGACCTTTGTGTACTTAATGTTATATTTTTTACGTGTTTTGACAATTCATTTGAAAATCCTTTTATATCTTTTAAATATGGAAAAAAACATACATTATGTGCACTTCCTGATTTTCCATTTCTTCCTTTTTCTGATGTTTCTACTTCGCTTCCAAGTAAAATACATACTTTATCTTTGTATATTATTCCACCATCTTCTAATTCGTAAGCATCACCTGTTTTTAGAAAGTTTTCTATATCTTCTATTACATATGGAGATGCACAGTCTATAATTCCTGCAACTTGTATTCCTTTTCTTTCATGGCATTCTTTTGCGATATTTGCAAAATTTAAACTTCTTGCTCCTGTTATTTTTATTGGTTTTCCATTTTCTGATCTTCCTATGTGTATATGTAAATCTGCAAATATTTCGTACATTTTTATTCCTCCACTTTATATTTTGATTTATGACTTAGTACATTTTTTGCTGTATCATCACTAAATAAGGCTCTACTTGTTTTTTTAGTGGTTCTTGCAAGTTCTTTCATTTTTTCTAAGTCTGTCTTCATTGTTGATACCTTTTCTGGTTCTTTTTGTAATATTTTTTTTGCTTTTCTTTTTATATTTTCTTCTAATGCTTTGTTTATTTTTTCTGAATATGTATTAGATAGTGCAACTATAAAAGTTTTTACATTTGCTTCTCTATTGTGTAAATGTATTAATTTTTGTATTATTGGCACATCTATTGTTTCTTTTATTGTTATTTTGTCTATTTCTTTTATAAATTCTGAAAATAGCTCAATATATCTATTATCTGTATATTTTAAATTTCTTTCTTTTAGCACAACTAGTGCCTCATTTGCAGAAAATGCGTCTCTTTCTACTCTATTTAAAACAAGCCCTGTAAATTGGTCCACTACTTCTAGAATATCGCTTTCTTTTTCTCTTGGCTCACTTCCACTGTATCTATTTACTTCTTCACATATTTTGCAAAAACGTTTACTAAAACCTAGTGTTGATAAATATTCTGCACCTTCTTTTGCAAATGTTTCTAATTTTCCTATTTTTTGTGCATTTTCTATTTTTTTACAATTACATAAAAGCATTGCTGTTAATACTATATTTTTGTCTACATTTATTTGCATATATTCTATAAATATTTTTGCAATTTCTGCTTTTAGTACTATTGATTTATCAAAGAAAATCCCTGTTTTTTTTGATAAATAATATGTTATTAACATTTTTTGTGATAAATCACTTTCATCTAATATATATGTTGCAAAATCTTCCATTTTTTTCCTCCTAAGTGTCTTTTATACATTTTTATTATATTTCATAATTCGACAATTGGCAAGTAGTTTTTTCTATTTTTATAAAAATACTTTTTTATATAATGAATTAAGATTTTAAATTGAACAGAGCAGAGCAAGAATTACTTGCTCTGCTCCTATTTGTGGATTATTGCTTAGAAAATGGTATTCCTAATATCAAATATCAAGTCCACCGTCTTCTTCAACTCCGCTATCTTCTTCAATTGTCTCTGCACTAATTGGAGCTGATAAAACTTCATCTGGATTTACATCCGCCTGCATGTTTTCGTTTGCATTTACAGCTTGCAATGCGTCCTCTACATCTGGGTTTCTTTCCATCTGTGTACTTTCATTGCTTTCATTTACAGCCTCAAGAGCCTCCTTTACATCTGGATTTCTATAAGCCATATTTGCATCACCTTCATTCATCAAGCCTAATACTTCTGAAGCATCTATATAAGCGTATTCCGGCATAACTCTACTTTCGTTTGTAGATCGTACAGCATTTTTAATAACACTTCTCTTGCTCTCATGTTCTTCTTTCTCTGCACTTTCTGCCTCCAGCTGTAATTCAAGACCTTCACATTTTGGTTCTCCTGGATGGTTCTTTTTATACTCAATTCTTGTTCTCTGAACAAAGTTATCGAAGTATAATGCAACCAGACGCATTTCATTATATGTTGTGTCTTTGTTGAACATTTCTTCAGGTTGTACATAGCCTGCATCTACTAAGCTCTGAGCAAAGTAGAAAATGTGGATATTGGAATCCTTTTCACTGCACCGTACACAATAGCTCCCAAATCTCACATAATTACACTCCCATATTCCATTATGAGACATGTATTCCTCGTTTGTGCCATTTTTCCAGACAAGTTTTTTGTCCTCACCTATTTTAAATAAATAAGCTTTTGAGATGATTTCCCTTGCCTCATTGGCTTTCTTAGCAGCTTTTTCAAGAACAGATGCTAAGATCATCTCGTCTAGTGTGAGACTATAGATCTTTTTAAAATCCACTTTTTTTAAGTTCATTTTTTCCTCCTTATGCACTTGCATACTCTGGGTTTACGGTTATTTTAAGCATACAATTTATGCTTAAGCAAGTATATTATACCACTTTTTCTTTGTTTATGTCAACCTATTAATGTAATTATATCTCTTTTTAATTTATTTTCCCTTATTACTCCACTTCCTACAAATATATTTTTATTATATATTTTATATACTCCATCTTTTGTTTCAAAATAAACTAAAACACCGTTCAAAAATTTCTTTAAATTATTATCATTTAATTCAATTCTAGGTTTATTTTCAAAAAATTTTTCAACAGTTATAATCTTTTCTTCAATGTTATCCCCATTTTTTAAAATTTCTTCAACTTCAGAAATTTTAATAGCTTGATTTATTAAAAATTCACCTACCATTGTTCTATTTAAATTTTTCATAAATCCTACTGTTCCTAATTTTTCTGCAATATTTTCTGATAAAGTCCTTATATATGTTCCTTTAGAACACCTTACTTTATATGTAATTTCTTTTTCTTCTTTTGAAATTCCAACTAATTTTATATCATAAATTTTTATATTTCTTGGCTGAACTTCAACTTTTTGCCCTTTTCTTGCATAGTCATATAGTTTTTTTCCATTAACTTTTATTGCAGAATACATAGGAGGAATTTGAGTTTGATTTCCTATAAAACTTTCTAGTACTTTTTTTATATAATCTTCTTCTAACATTATTTCACTTACATTTTTTGTTTCAATAATTTTGCCTTCTCCATCAGCTGTTGATGTTTTTGTTCCTAATTTTATTGTTGCAATATATTCTTTGTCATGATTTATTAAGTATTTTGAAAGATTTGTTCCTTTTCCTATCAAAATTGGTAATACTCCTGTTGCTTGAGGGTCTAATGTTCCTGTATGTCCTACTTTTTCACGGAAAATTCCTTTTAATTTTTGAACTATATCATTAGATGTCCAATCTTTTTCTTTATTTATTATTATTATTCCATCCATAAAAACACCTTTTATTTTAATTGTTTTCTTACTTCTTTTAATACTTTTTCTCTTATTTGCTCTGGAGTTCCTTTTCCATATGCTCCCGCTGCTCTAATGTGACCTCCGCCACCTAGCATAATTGCTATTTGAGCTACATTTACATATTCAAGTGATCTTAAAGATATTTTATATCCTTTTGATTTTGTTTCATGTAAAAATATAGATACTTCTACTTCTTCTATATTTTTTCCAACATCAACTATACCTTCATGATCTCCCTGAACTGCATGTACTTCTTCTTGGTCTTCGTTTGTTATATATGTAAATGCTACTTTTCCATCTTCAAAAAATTCTAACCTATCCATTGCTCTTTTTGTTAGTTCAAAATTTGCTTTATTTTTTGTATGTAATGCTCTTCTAAATATTTCTGATATATTAACACCAAGTCTTAAAATTTCTGATGCAAATTCAAACGTTTCTGCTGTTGCATTATATGCAAATCCACCTGTGTCTGTTATTATTCCAGTCATTAAACATGTTGCAATATCTTTTGTCATTTTTATTCCAAAATAATTAAACATTCCTATTAAAACTTCACAGCAAGCTGGTGCTACTGGATTTACAAAGTTTATATCTCCATACATTATATTACTACTATGATGGTCTATTACTATTTTTGTTTTTGCGGGTTCAAAATATTTTGTATATCCTTTTAATATTTTTATGTCTGCACAATCTAAAGATATTGCTAAATCATATTTTGTAATATCTGTATTCTTTTTTAGTTTATCTGTTCCTGGTAAAAATGCAAATGATTTTGAATATTCTGGAATTATTATATCAACATCTTTTTCTAGTCCTTCTAAAGCTAGACCTACAGCAAGTGAGCTTCCAATTGCATCTCCATCTGGAGCTTCATGTGTTAATACTACAATTTTTTTTGCTTTTTTTATTTCTTCTAATATTGTATCTAAAGTCATATTTTTTCCCTTCTTTATTTATTTTAAAAACGGTTCTTTTTTATAAAAGAACCGCTTTTAATTTTCATTTTAACTATTCCTCTGGTGGCATTATTTCTTTTAATATACTTTCTATCCTTGAACCATATTCCATTGTTTCATCTAGTTCAAATATAAGTTCTGGAGTGTATCTTAAATTTATTCTTTTTGCAATCTCTGTTCTAATGTAACCTGAGGCTTTTTTTATCCCTTCTAATGTGTTCTTTTTGCTTTTACAGTTTAGTAAACTTATATATACTCTTGCTATGCTAAAATCTGGTGCTGTTTTTACTTTTGTTACACTAACTAGTCCTGTAATATTTTGATTTCGCAAGTCTTGGTCTATTATAATACTAATTTCTTTTTTTAGCATTTCATTTACCTTATCCATACGATTTGTTGATTTTCTTTGTGGCATATAAGCCTCCCTTCTTTGCTTTTTTATCTTTTTATTTCCTTCATTACATATGCTTCTAAGATGTCTCCTTCTTTAATATCATTATATTTTTCTAGCTGAATTCCACATTCAAAGTCTTTTGCAACTTCTTTTGCATCATCTTTGTAACGTTTTAATGATATTAGTTTTCCATCATGTATAACAACATCATCACGAATAACTCTTACTCCTGCATTTCTTTCTATTTTTCCTGTTAATACCATTGCTCCACCAATTGTTCCAACATTTGATATTTTAAATATTTGTCTAATTTCAGCTGTTCCTATTACTTCTTCTTCAAATTTAGGATCAAGCATTCCTTTCATTGCTGCTTCAACATCATCTATTGCTTGATATATTACTGAATATTGTTTTATTTGAACTTCATCCTTTTCAGCTTCATTTTTTGCTGATGCAACAGGTCTTACATTAAATGCTATTATAATTGCATTTGAAACTTTTGCAAGTGTAACATCTGATTCTGTAACAGCTCCTGCAGCAGCATGGATTACTTTTACTCTTACTTCTTCATTTGTTAATTTTTCAAGTGATTGTTTTAATGCTTCTACAGAACCTTGAACATCTGCTTTTACAATTAAGTTTAATTGTTTTAATTTTCCTTCTTCCATTTGTCCAAATAGATTATCTAATGTTACTGCAGATACTTGATTTATTGATTTTTCTCTTGCTTGACGTTTTCTTCTTTCTATTAAGTGTTTAGCCATTTTTTCATCTTTAACTTCATAGAAAATATCTCCTGCTTGTGGTACTTCTGTAAGACCCATAATTTCTACTGGTGTTGATGGTCCTGCAGATTTTATTTTTTTACCTTTATCATTTACCATTGAACGTATTCTACCAATAGATGTTCCAACAACTACTGTATCTCCAATATCAAGTTTTCCTCTTTGTACTAAAACTGATGCTATAGCTCCTTTGTTTTTATCTAGTCTTGCTTCTATTACAGCACCTTTTGCTTGTTTTGTTGGATTTGCTTTTAATTCTAATACATCTGCTTCTAGTAATACCATTTCTAGTAATTGATCTATATTTATGTTCTTTTTAGCAGAAATCTCAACATATATTGTGTCTCCTCCCCATTCTTCTGGTACTAATTCATATTGCATAAGTTCTTCTTTTACTTTTTGAGGATTGCTATCTGGTAAATCTATTTTATTAATTGCAACTATTATTGGAATTCCAGCTGATTTAGCATGATTTATAGCTTCTACTGTTTGTGGCATTACACCATCATTTGCTGCAACAACTAGTATTGCTATATCTGTAATTTGTGCACCTCTTGCTCTCATTTGAGTAAATGCCTCATGTCCTGGTGTATCTAAAAATGTTATTTCTCTATCATTAACTTTTACTTGATATGCACCTATTGCTTGTGTAATTCCTCCTGCTTCTCCACCTATTACATTTGTTTTTCTAATTACATCTAAAAGTGATGTTTTTCCGTGGTCAACGTGTCCCATAACAACAACTACTGGTGGACGTTCTTTTAGTTCATTTGCTTTATCTTCAGATTCATCAAATAAAATATCTTCTTCTTTTATTTCTTGTTTTTTATTTGCTGTAACTCCAAATTCAGAAGCAACTAAAAATGCTGTATCAAAATCTAAATTATTGTTTAATGTTGCCATTATTCCTAAAGACATTAATTTCATTATAACTTCACTTGATGTCTTTTTAAGTTCACTTGCTAAGTCTTTAACACTAATAGATTCTGGTATTGTAATTTCTGTAAGTTTGAAGATTTTTTGTTTTGTTCTTTCTTCTCCCTTAGTATTTTTCTTTTTACCTTTTCTTCCTCTTTGTGTTGTTAAATCATAGTAATCTAGCATGCTGTCTTCTTGGTCATCAAACATATTAGATAAATTATTTCTTTGTTTTAAATTATTTAATTTCTTTTCATTTATAGAATAATCTTCTTGGTTTCTTCTTGTTTTTTTCTTATTATTTCTGTTTTCATCAAATTTATTATTATTTTTTTGTTTTTCCATGTTTCTACTATATTCACGTGCACTTTTTTCTTCTATATTTGTTTCAACAGTAATAATATTTTTTATATTTTTTTCTATTCCTTTTTCATCTAATGGCCTTTTTGTTCCATTATTTCCAAATTTATTTCCTTGGTAGTTATTATTATAACCGCTTCTACCATTTTGATTATTATTTCTGTAATTATTATTTTGACCATTTCTATTATCTTTTTGCCAAGTTCTATCATTTGAACCATTTTGATATCTGTTGTCTCTTCTTTGGAATCCATTTGTTCCATCAAAGTTTCTTTGATTTGATCTATATCCTTCTTTTCTACTATTTTGATATCCTCTATCATTTCTATCGTAATTTCTTTCTGTTTTATCGTAGTTTCTATCATTCTTTTCGTAATTTCTGTCACTACTATATCTATCATTATTTCTGTAATTACGTTGTGGATAAGAGTTATTCTCATTATTGTTGCGGTTAAATGGTTGATTTCTTTTTTCATGGAAATCATATGTTTTATTTGTATTTTGATTATTCTCTATTTTTTTATTATAATTTTCTTGTTCTTTTACTTGTTTCACTTCTTTTTGTTCTACCTTTTTTTCTTCTAATTTTTTTTCTATTTCTTTTTTTGTCTCTTCAATTTTAGTTTCAATTTTTGTTTCAACTTTCATCTTTTCTTTATTTTCAACATCCTCTTGCTTTTTATTTAAACCAAACAATTCACTTACAGTCATAGGCTTTGTAGGCTTATTTCTGTAAACTATGTTAAAATCACTCTTTTTGTTTCTTTGTACAAACGGATTTTTTGTATCTTGGTTTTTACTTTCATTTTTATGATTTTTATTTTCTTCCTCAATAATTACTTCTCTTCTTATTATTACAGGATTATCCTTTTTTTGTCCATTTACCTTTTTGTTATCTTTTTTCATATTATTTTTTTCTGGTTTTTTATAATTTTCTTTTAAGTTTTTTATATCTTTATCTGAAAGAACACTTAAATGGCTTTTTATATTAATTCCCATTTGCTTTGCTTGTTCTAACAAATCTTTACTAGATACATCCATCTCTTTTGCTAATTCATATAATTTTAATTTACCCAATAACATCACCCCCACTAATAATCTTTTTTAAATTTTCATATATATCACTTTCTATTTCCATTTCAAATGTTTTTGAAATTCTCTTATTTTTTATAGCTTTTTTTAAGCAATTCTCATCTTTACATATGTATATCCCTCTACCTTCCATTTTTCCAGTAGAGTCTATATTTATTTCTCCATTTTTATTTTTTACTATTCTAATTAAGTCTTTTTTGTCTTTTTTTGTGTTACATCCTATACATGTTCTTTGTGGCAATTTTTTCAAATTAAATCGTCTCCTTTTTATTTGCTCTTTTGATTGTATTTGCTTTAAATACAATTATTCTTCTTCCATAGATGTTTCTTCTAAATCTTTGTTTTCTATATTAGTTTCTGGGGCAATTTCTTGGTTAGATTCTTCTTGTTTTTCTTCTAGCATTTTTCTAAATTGACTTTCTGATTTTATATCTATTTTCCAATTTGTAAGTTTAGCAGCAAGTCTTGCATTTTGTCCTGCTTTACCTATTGCTAATGATAATTGGTCATCTGGAACAATTACTTGGGCAAATTTTTCTTCTTCTTTACTATCTACTGCCATTATTTTTGCTGGTAATAATGCTGCTGCTATATAAATTGAAATATCTGGATTCCATTCTATAACATCTATTTTTTCGCCATGTAATTCATTTATTATGTTTTGTATACGTATTCCTCTTTGACCAACACAAGAACCTACTGGATCAATATTTGGATCTTGTGAATATACCGCAACTTTACTTCTTTTTCCTGGATCACGTGACACGCTTTTTATTTCTATTAATCCTTCATATATTTCAGGTATTTCAAATTCTAATAGTTTTCTTACAAAATCTGGATGACTTCTTGATACAATTACTTGTGGAGCTCCCTTTTCACCTTTTTCTACATCTACAACATATGCTTTTATTTTATCATTTACATTATATGTTTCTGTAGGTATTTGTTCTTTTAATGGCATAACTCCTTCTAGTTTTCCAAGATCCATTACAACTATTCCCTTTTCTGATTTTTGAATAGGGCCAGAAACTATTTCTCCTTTTTTGTCACTATATTCTGTGTATATAATTTCTCTTTCTGCCTCTCTTATTTTTTGTACAATAACTTGTTTTGCAGTTTGAGCGGCTATTCTACCAAAGTTTTTAGGAACTATTTCTATTTCAACATTATCTCCTAATTGTAATGATTTGTTTATTTTTTTTGCTTCATCTAAGCTTATTTCTTGAACAGGGTCATTTGCTCTTTCTACAACTTCTTTTATTGAATATACATATGTTGCACCTGTTTGTTTATCCATTACAACTTTTACATTTTCTAGGGCATCAAAGTTTCTTTTGTATGCTGTTACTAATGCTGATTCAATAGATTCTAATAAATATTCCTTTTTTATTCCTTTTTCTTTTTCTAAATCTTCTAATGCTAATATTAATTCTTTGTTATCAATTGCTTTCATTTTTCTCTTCCTTTCTTTTGGTGTATTACACAAAATTCGTTAATATTATATTTTAACAATTTCAATAGCACTTTGCACCTAAATCATTTTTAGTCTTCTTGACTATATACTGTTTTTATTTGTGATATAGTTTTTCTATCAATATTTATATTTTCTCCAACATCAATATTTAATGTATCACTTGTTATTTCTCCTAGAGTTCCAGTATATTCTTTGTTGCCTTTTTCGTCTTTTTTAAATAATTTTATATTTACTTCATGTCCTTTAAATTTTTTTAATTGCCAGTCTTTTCTTAAAAGTCTTTCTATTCCTGGTGATGATATTTCTAAAAAATATTGTTCTTCTATTAAATCTGCCTGATCTATTGTTTCTTTTATTTCATTGTTTACTTTTTCACAGTCATCTAATGAAATTCCATTTTTACTATCTATTACTATTCTTAGTATTCTATTTGGACCTTCTTTTATATACAATACATCATATAGTTCATAGCCGATATTTTCAATTTTTTCTTTTACTATGGCTTCAACCTTTTCTTCTATTTTTGCCAAATTTTACCTCCTAATATACAAGATTTAAGAGCGGGATTTTTGCTCCCGCTCTTTCTCCTTCTTTATGCACTTTATATTTTACACTATTTTAGGCTTAATTGCAAGTTTTTTTTGAAATTTTTACCAATTTTTAGGTATTTCTAATATTGTCTTCCCCAAATTACGTATTTATCTGCCTTTTTACCACAACATACGCATGTATCTCCTATTTCTTCTTTTATAAATGGCATACATCTTGATTTAGCTGATGTTAGTTCTTTTATTTTTTCTTCACACTTAGGGTCTCCACACCACATAGCCTTTATAAATCCTTGCTCTTTATCCATGTTTGCCTTAAATTCTTCTAAATTATGTGCAACTGTAGTTTTTTCTTCCATTCTTTTTTTACAAGTATTATACATATTTTTTTGAATTTCTTCTAATAATTCTGTAATTTTGTTTTCTAGTTCTTCTAATTTTACAGTTATTTTTTCAGATGTATCACGTCTTACAAGTACACATTCTTTGTTTTCTATATCTCTTGGTCCCATTTCTAGTCTAAGTGGTATTCCTCTCATTTCTGAGTCATTAAATTTAACTCCTGGTGATACTTGTCTTCTAAAATCCGCTTCTACTCTAAATTTTGTTTTTAAGCTTTTATATACTTCAGAAACTGCTTCTTCAACACCTTCTTTATGTTGCGCAATTGGAATTACCTCAACTTGTATTGGTGCAACTTTTGGTGGCAATTTTAGTCCTCTGTTGTCTCCATGTGCCATTATAATTGCTCCTATTAATCTTGTTGTTGACCCCCAAGATGTTTGGTAAGCATATTCTTGTTTTCCTTCTCTATTTTGGAATTTAACCTCAAATGGTTTTGTAAAGTTTTGACCAAAATAGTGAGATGTAGCAGATTGAAGTGCTTTTCCATCATACATCATTGTTTCTATTGTATAAGTTTGTTCTGCTCCTGCAAATTTTTCAGATTCTGTTTTTATTCCTTTTATAATAGGTATTGCTAAAAGATTTTCTATTACATCTCCATATATATCAAGCATTTGCAAAGTTCTTTGTTTTGCTTCTTCTGCTGTTTCGTGAATTGTATGACCTTCTTGCCATAAAAATTCTCTTGAACGTAAAAATGGTCTTGTTTCTTTTTCCCATCTTAATACATTACACCATTG
>CAKPCG010000012.1 GCA_934141475.1 uncultured Clostridia bacterium | reverse complement strand
TCTTTATGGATGAATGCTCTCATTTTTATTAAGTCAACTATTCCTTGGAAATAGTCTTCTTTTCCTATTGGTAATTGAATTGGAACTGCATTTGCATGTAATCTATTTTTTAATTGATCAACACATAGCATAAAGTCTGCTCCAATAACATCCATTTTGTTTACATATACCATTCTTGGTACATTATATTTGTCAGCTTGTCTCCAAACTGTTTCTGTTTGTGGTTGAACTCCACCTTTAGCTGCTAATACTGTTACAGCTCCGTCAAGTACTTTAAGAGATCTTTGAACTTCAACTGTAAAATCAACGTGTCCTGGTGTGTCGATTATATTTATTCTATGATCTTTCCAGAAACATGTTGTTGCAGCAGATGTTATTGTGATACCTCTTTCTTGTTCTTGAGCCATCCAGTCCATTGTTGCAGCACCTTCGTGAACTTCTCCTATTTTATGAGTTTTTCCTGTATAAAATAGGATTCTTTCTGTTGTTGTTGTTTTTCCTGCATCAATGTGAGCCATTATTCCTATATTTCTTGTTTTATCTAATGGACATAATCTTCCTGCCATCTATTTTTCCTCCTCATACTAAAATTTGTAATGTGCAAAAGCTTTGTTAGCTTCAGCCATTTTATGAGTATCTTCTTTCTTCTTGAATGCTCCACCGTTTCCAGCTACAGCGTCCATGATTTCTCCAGCTAATTTTTCAGCCATTGTTTTTTCATGTCTCTTTCTGCTGTAAGAAACAAGCCATCTTAAACCTAAAGTTTGTCTTCTTTCTGGTCTAATTTCTAATGGAACTTGGTATGTTGCTCCACCTACTCTTCTTGCTTTTACTTCTAGAACTGGCATTACATTTTCTAAAGCTGCTTCAAAAACTTCTAAAGGTTCTTTTCCTTCTTTTTCTTTTATGATGTCAAATGCATCATATACGATTTTTTGAGCAACTGATTTTTTACCATCTAACATTATGTTGTTTACTAATTTTGTAACAACTTTACTGTTATACATTGGATCTGGTAATACGTCTCTTTTTGCTATAAAACCTCTTCTTGGCACTATTCTTCACTCCTTTACATTTTTTATTTTAATTAAAGTCAACAATTTGATTTTCCAAATTGCCAAAAGTTACTCTGATAATTTTTTTTTAAAACTATCCGCATAATGCTCTATCTATTGCTAAATTTAAGTACCTTAATATTTAGTAAGAATAAGCACTATTAAAAATATTTTAAATATTATACAGAACTTTCTTTCATGCTCTGTAAAACCGAGTAAATTAGGTATATTGTACATTTCTAATGTTTATTATGAGCTGAAGCTATACATCTGTATGCTGATGTTCACAATGAATATTAAAAATATGCAAGATGCCTGTTTTAGTCGATTTTACTATTTTT
This sequence comes from uncultured Clostridia bacterium, assembly GCA_934141475.1. Classification (GTDB taxonomy): domain Bacteria; phylum Bacillota; class Clostridia; order TANB77; family CAG-508; genus CAG-269. The sequence goes on along the minus strand of CAKPCG010000012.1, from coordinate 45,383 downwards.
TAGCACGTTTAGCTCCATATTTAGAACGACCTTGCATTCTATCTTTAACACCTGCTGTATCTAATGTTCCTCTGATTATATGGTATCTAACACCTGGAAGGTCTTTTACTCTTCCTCCTCTTATTAATACAACACTGTGTTCTTGTAAGTTATGTCCTATACCTGGGATATAAGATGTAACTTCATAACCATTTGATAAACGAACTCTTGCTACTTTTCTTAAAGCTGAGTTTGGCTTTTTAGGTGTTACTGTTTTTACTACTGTACATACCCCTCTTTTTTGTGGTGCTCTGTTGTTTGTTAATTTTTTGCTTTTTGAGTTATATCCATGTTGAAGAGCTGGAGCAGTTGATTTTGTAACTCCTGTTTTTCTTCCTTTTCTTACTAATTGATTGATTGTTGGCACTTAAATTCACCTCCTATAAAAATTTTAACCGCTATAGTTTTAAATCCATAGCGGTTTATATTTTATCATTTTTTGCTTGTGGTGTCAATGTTTTTAGCCTATATTTTAAAAGTATTTATAAACTTTATTTTAAACATAAAAAATCACTTCCAAATTCCTATACGAAATCCAAGTCCACCATAAGTATCTGTAATACTGTTGTCATTTCGATCTTTAGCAGGGCTTTCTTTTCCTTTACTAACATAACTTCCTCCTCTACGAACACAAGGATGTTCAACAGTACAAAATTCCAATGTCCATTCCCATACATTTCCTGCTATATCATATATGTTTTGCAATTTTGTCATATCTAATGCTCCTGTTGTTAATAATGTTCCATTTGAACCTCGAGTTTGTGCTTTCTTTTTGCAATTTTCTATTAAGTCTGTTCTCTCATTACTACTATAATCATACCATTTTAAATATAATCCATATTGTGCAAACTTTCCTCTATTTATTTCAAATGATCCGTTGTAATAATTTCCTATAGTTATACTATCTGTTGTTAAAATTTTGTTTTCTTTTACCGCCTTTGTTTCTATATATTTCAGCATTAAATCCCATTGAACTCCAAATATTAAGCTACTTATACACCCATCGTAGTTCATTCTTTGCGCTAATATCTGTGCATCGTCTCTTGTAATAAAATTATATGGTATCATATTTTGCTTTGTCACTGCTCTGTCTTTTTCAGTTATTTTTATATACCTGTTTCTTGGTCTCTTTCCTGTTTCTAATCCTGCTTCATATCTTCCTATCCAGAATCCTCCGTTTGTGTATACACTTTTTAACATTGCTTTATATTGTTCCATAAACACCGAATTTGTATCTCCACAATTCGAAGAACTATATTCTTCTGTATAGGTTTTTAAATCTTTTGCTATTTTTTGATATTCTTCTATTGTGAAATCTTTTATATTAATACCTGCTGTTTTATATACCTTTGTTGTTTTAGGCACTTCTACCCATACATATTCATTCTCATTTTCATCAATTATTACTAATCCTTTACTCAAGTCTCCTTCTTTATATGTAAATTTATCATTTGGCAAATAAGGTCTTGTACCTTCCCCTGTTGGTAGTACTCCTTCGTCTTCTTTTGAGGTTTCTGTAGCTATCTTGCCATCACTTCCAATTTGATATTCAACTCCTTGTAATACTATTTTCCATCCATTTGTTGCATCTCCAGATATTTCATAGTTGCCTTCTCCAAAATTATTATTTAGTTCACTTTTTAATTTTTCCTCTTTTATTTTTCCTTTTCCTACCGCTAATGCATTTGATACCGATGATTGTAATTGAATCTTTGTCTCTGCTTTTTCTGTTTCCTGCTTTGCTTGTTTAGTCCTATTTATAACTCCATTTTGACCTGTTGTCATACTTATGGTTACCCCTGCTAATATTAACAATACAACAATTGTAACAACTAAACTTATCATAGTTATGCCTTTTTTTCTTTTGAAAGTTTTTCCATGCATTTTTTATATACCTCCTATTATAATTTTGCAATAAATTTTTTACATATACTTATTATATATTTCTATTTACTTTATTATTTAATTACAAAATAAAATACTTTTATAATCAATCATCATGCTCAATATCTTTTGGATTCTTGTTTTTTATTTTGTTTTTAGCATATTTTTCTGCAAATCTTATATTTGCCTTGTTGATTGCCTCTTTTGAGCTTTGGCTTATAACCCAACTTTTTTTTGTATTTTTATCAATTCCTAAATATGGATCAGATGATTGTACCATATCATCTACTCCTTTACTTATTTCATCATATTCTTCTTTTGTTGTTATAGGTCTTTCTGGTCTTACTTTACCATCTACATTCAATCCTGGCTGAAGTAAAAATTGTGATTTTCTTTTAAATAATTTATTTTTTAACTTTAAAAAGCTGTTTTTTAATCTTGTTTTTAATGTGGGATTTGCTGCTTTTTCCATTAATGTAATATTACTATCATCATATGAAGTGCTAAAATCATCTTTTATAATTTTTTCTATAGTTTCTGGTTTTAGTTTGAATTTTTTTTCATCTTTAGAATTTATATTTTTTTCTACAATATCATCTATATTAATATTCCATCTTTCTTTTAAAATTCTATTCATAGAAACTATATCCTTTTGGCTTAATGCGTATTTTTGAATATATAATAAAATTATCTTTTTGTCACTTTCCCCTTTTACTCCTCTAAATGCAGAATTTTTTTTAAATTCTTTAGACATTTTATCTAATATTTCTATTCTTGCATTAAGAGTATTTCTTTGATCTTCTTGTATGTTTTGAACTTTTTCAGGTGAATACATACCAAATCCATTTACCAAATTCAATCCTGGTTTCAATTTATTATTTCCTTTGTTCTCAAGTTCAGACTGCAGAATTTGTGTCATTTTGTTTGAACTGTATTTTAAGCTTTCAACTACTTCATCTATATTCTTATCATTTATTTCCATATTAGCAATTCTTTTGTTTAAATATTCTTTTCCTTTTACATACAAAGTATGATAAGATTTTGTTTGAATGTCTTTTAATTCTTTTATTGTATGTTTTTCTTCAAATGATGCTACTCTAATTTTTTCTAATTCCTCGTTTATTTCATTTAGAAAATTTTGTGCTTCACTTTTAGAATGTATTTGCTTAGATATTGTTTCAAATGTTTTATGTCCAAATGCTAGCTTCAAAAATTCTTTTTCAGATATTCCCATAGCTGCTGCTAAAATATTTACTCCAAATGTCATATTTGGATATCCTAATGTTTCTGATCTATATTTCTCCATATTGTTTTTATCTTTTCCATATGAAGTTCTATTTGCAGCAACTTCTGTTATCGCCTCTGTAAGTGATAAACCTATTCCTGGTATTTGTTTAAGCAACATATGCATCATTTCATGATTTAATACATCAGACATATATTCATACATTTTTTCATTTGGTTTATCTTTAAATTTTTTTAATATATTTTTATTTATTCTTATATTTTTTTTTGCATATGTTGTTAGTCCATCATATTGTTCGTATTTTTTTGGTAATTTAGATATTTTTACTGCTTCACAACTTTCTGCAAATATGTTAATAAATTCAGGAGATAAATCGTATTCATTCATTGCTCTGTTTAAAAACTCTTGAACAATTGGAGCATATTCTCCATATTTTTCTTTTGTTATTAACTCATTAACAATTGGATATTTTACCATTCTTTTTGATTCATCTTTATTTTCCTTATTTTCTATTTTTTGTTTATCTTTTTTTTCGTTTAAATTACTATAATCAACATCTTTACTATAAAAATCTTCGAATAAATCCTCCACAGCATCGTTTTTTGTTGTTTCCAAATTTGTTGCATTATTTCTTTTTACAGATTTTTCTTTATTTAAGTTAGAATATTCTAATTTTGCAATTTCTTCTTTTAATTTTTGTAAGTTAAATTTATTTTCTATTTTTGTACCTTCTGTTATAGCTAAAAAATCCCTGCATTTTTCTAGCAAAATCTTATTGTCTTTTTGATTGTTTGTATTTTCGTACATTTTTTCCAATACATTAAATTGTTCTTCTAGAAGACTTACTACCATTTTCTCTTGCTCTGCTGTATATGCTATACTACCCATATTATTCCCGTAACAATATTTTTCATATATTTCTTGACATATTCTTGCTTTTTCTAAATCCCCCATTTTTAATGCTTCAATCTTTATGTCTATTAAATGTTCTATACTTGGTCCATAATTTATTGTTAATCCTTCAACTATAGTCTTTCCTTCTATAATACTTTTTTGTCTTGTTATAACTGGTGACCAATTTAATTTATCTTCCATAAAATCTTGCAATTCTTTTTCGCTATTAAAATCCATACTTTTATCTCCCTTGTATTTTTATTAGCTGTTATTTTCCTCTGTTTATACTAAAAATATTTATGTTGTTCTTTTTTATTTTAAACTATAATAAAATAAATATCAAGCATTTTCATATTTTTAATTTATTATAGTACAAGTGTTGCTATTTACAACAAATTTATAAAACATCTTTTCCACAATATAAAAAACGTTTAAAGTTTATACAAACTCTAAACGTTTTTTATTAAGAATTAAATACTCTATCAAATTCTTCTCCATCAATTTTTTCTTTTTCAAGTAATATTCCTGCAACTATATGAAGTTTATCAATATTAGCTGCTAATATTTGTTTTGCTGTATTATATGCTCTGTCAATTATTGCTTTTACTTCTTCATCTATTATTGCTGCTGTTTCTTCAGAATAATTTTTTGTTTGAGCTAAGTCTCTTCCTAAAAATACTTCTCCTTGTCCTTGACCATACATAATTGTTCCAAGTCTTGAACTCATTCCATAAACTGTTACCATGCTTCTTGCAATTTGAGAAGCTCTTTCTATGTCATTACTTGCTCCTGTTGATATGTCATTCAAAATTATGGCTTCAGCAACTCTACCACCTAAAAGTGATATTATTTGTTCTTCCATTGCTGTTTTAGACATAAAAGATTTATCTTCTGTAGGTCTATACATTGTATAACCTCCAGCCATTCCTCTTGGTACTATTGATATTTCATGTACTGGATCTTGTGTTGGTAAGAATTTACTTACTACAGCGTGACCTGCTTCGTGGTAAGCAACAAGTTTCTTTTCGTGATCACTTCTTACTTTTGTCTTCTTTTCTGGTCCCATTGTTACTTTTACCATGGCATCTTCAATTTCTTGCATTCCAATTTCTGTTTTGTTTCTTCTTGCTGCTAATAGTGCTGCTTCGTTTAATACATTTTCTAGGTCTGCTCCTGCAAATCCTGATGTATTTTTTGCTATTATTCTTAAGTCTACATCATCTGATAATCTTTTCTTTTTACTATGAACTTCTAGTATTTGTTCTCTTGCTTTTACATCTGGAGCTCCTACTACTATTTGTCTATCAAATCTTCCTGCTCTTAATAATGCTTTATCTAGTACGTCTGGTCTGTTTGTAGCTGCAAGTACTATTACTCCTTCGTTAGCTGAGAATCCATCCATTTCAACTAGTAATTGATTTAATGTTTGTTCTCTTTCATCATGTCCTCCACCTAGTCCGGCTCCTCTTTGACGTCCAACTGCATCTATTTCATCTATAAATATTATACATGGTGCATTTCTTTTTGCTTGTTCAAATAAGTCTCTAACTCTTGAAGCTCCTACACCAACGAACATTTCTACGAAGTCTGATCCACTTATTATAAAAAATGGTACTCCTGCTTCTCCTGCAACTGCTTTTGCAAGTAATGTTTTACCAGTTCCCGGTTGACCAACTAGTAATACTCCTTTTGGAATTCTTGCTCCCATATCAGTATATTTTTTAGGATTTTTTAAAAATTCTACTATTTCTTCTAATTCTTCTTTTTCTTCATCTACACCTGCTACATCATCAAATGTGATTTTATTTTTTTCTGCTGTATTTATCATTCTGGCTCTACTTTTTCCAAATGTCATTGTTTTGTTTCCGCCTTGGTTATTTGCAGGATTCATCATAAAGAACCAAAATACTAAGAATATTAGTAATAATCCAAATGGGGTAATTAAACTAAGTATTGTTATCCATATTGATTCTGACTCTTCTTCTAACGATAAATTTCCATTTTTTATATATTGTTCTGCATATGTTATAAAACTATCTAAACTTGGAATATTAACTTGCTTTTGTGTTTTATCTGTTAATGTAATTTTTGCTGAATTTCCTCCAGCTGCTAGTTGTACACTAGATACATTTCCCTCTTCTATATTTTCGATTAATTCTGAATAGGTCATTTTTGTATTGCTGTTTTCCATTATTGAAGAAATAACTACTATTAGAATTACACCTATTATTAGCCATACCGCCAATGATTTTATTCCATTTTTCACTATTCCATTCCTCCTTATTGTTTGAACTATAACATAACAAATTTAATTTTGCAATAGTTTTTATTATTTATATTTCAAATATTTTTCTATTGTTTACTCTCAAAATAAATTTTATTTTTATTTACTAAAATTTTTATATGTTTGTTTGGCATTAGATATTTGTTACCTACATTTTTTTCGCAAAGTTTTATTATATCTTCTATGTTTACCTTTTCTATATTTTGTATGTTTCCTATTGTTTTATTTATAGTATATAAAATTATTCTTTGCCTTATAATTAAATCTTGACTATTAAAATCTTTTAAATTTAATACTATCTGTTTTGTTTTTTCTTCTATTTTTATTTTTTCAAAGGCTTCGATTGTTTTTCTCTCCAAATATTTATCTTCTTCTTCTATAAGATTTGATAGTCTATTTATTGTTTCTATAATATTTGGGTTAAATTCTTGTTTTATGTATGGTATTACAATATTTCTTATTTTGTTTCTTGTACAATCATTTATAAAATTTGTTTTATCTATTCTCGGGTTTAAATTATTTTCTTCGCAGTATTTTTCTATTTTGTCTCTTGATGTTTCTATTAATGGCCTAATATATTTATTTTCCCTTTTAGGCTCTATTCCTTTTAAGCCTAAAACTCCTGAGCCTCTAAGCATATTCATTATTATCGTTTCTATTTTGTCATTTTTATTATGTGCAATTGCTATTTTATTTGCATTTTCTTTTTTTAATATTTCGTCAAAAAACTCATACCTTACATTTCTTCCTGCCTCTTCTGTTCCTTGTTTGTTATCATTGGCATAATTTTTCACATCTATTCTTTTTATATAATATTTAATATTATTTTGTATGCAATAATTTTCTACATATTGCTCATCTGATATAGCTTCTTCTCTTATTAAATGATTTACATGGCAAACTATTATTTCAAACCCTATTTTTTCTTTTAGATTTTTTAAAATATTTAACATACATATTGAATCAGGTCCTCCTGAAACTCCACATATTATTTTGTCATCTTTATTTATTAAATTATATTTTTTTATTGTATTTTGTACTTCTTTTTCTAACATACTAATCATCATATCCTCTTGCAAGATTTACAAATTTTGTATAATTTCCCATCCATAGTAGTTTTACTGTCCCTGTTGAACCAGCTCTGTGTTTTGCAATTATTACTTCTGATATGTCTTTTTCTTCACTATCTGGATTGTAATAATCATCTCTATATAAAAACATTACAATATCGGCATCTTGTTCTATTGATCCTGATTCACGAAGGTCTGACAGCATTGGTCTATGATCTGGTCTTTGTTCAACTGCTCTTGATAGCTGTGATAGTGCAATTACTGGCACATTTAATTCTTTTGCAAGTATTTTAAGTGATCTACTAATTTCTGCTATTTCTTGCTCACGGCTTCCATTTTTTCTATTATTACTTCCTTGTATTAATTGAATATAGTCTATTATAATTAAACCTATATTTTTTTCCATTTTTAGTTTTCTGCATTTTGTTCTTATTTCCATTATTGAAATTCCTGGGGTGTCATCTATATATATTCCAGAATCTGAAATTGGTCCTACAACACTTGCAAGTTTTCCCCAGTCATCTTCTTCTAGTTTACCTGTCATTATTTTGTTGCTGTCTACCATTGCTTCTATACATAAAATTCTGTTTACTAATTGGTCTTTTGACATTTCGAGATTGAATATTGCAACAGGTGTATTTGATCTTATTGCCGCATTTGCTGCTATATTTAAAGCAAATGCTGTTTTTCCCATTGCGGGACGTGCTGCAATTAAGATTAAATCTGATCCATGAAGTCCTGCTGTTTTATCATCTAAATCTACAAATCCTGTTGGTACTCCTGTAATTTTTGATTTTTGATTATATAATTCTTCTAGTTTTGTAAAACTTTCTATTAATACATCTTTTATTGGTGTATAACTTTTTTGATTTTTATTTTGTATTATATCAAATATTTTCTTTTCAGCACCTGCCATTATGTCTTCTACATCTTCTGTTTGGTTGTAACCTAAATCTATTATTTCATTTGCTGTTTTTATCAGATTTCTTAAAGTTGCTTTTTCATCTACTATTTCTATATATTTTTGAACATTGGCTGTTGTTGGCACTTTATCTGGCAATATTGCTAAATATTCATACCCACCAACTTTTTCAAAATTTCCCATTGATGATAATTCGTCTTTTAATGTTATTAAGTCAACAGGTTCTGATCTATTATATAAATTTATAATTGCCTCAAATATTAATTTATTGTCTTCTCTATAAAAGCTTTCTGGCTTTAATTTTTCTACTGCTGCCATTACAGCTTCACTATCTGTTAGCATACTTCCTATTACTGCTTGCTCTGCTTCTATATCATGTGGTGGTATTTTTCCTAGCTCCATTTTTTACTCTCCTAATACATCTACTTTTACAGTTCCTATAACACCTTCATAAAGTTTTATTTGGACATTTGTTGTTCCAAGTAGTTTTATTGCTTCTTTTAATTCTATTTTTTTCTTGTCTACTTTTATACTATATTCTTTTTCTAGTTTTTCAGCTATTTCTTTGCTTGAAACTCCTCCAAATACTTTTCCGTTTTCTCCTGCTTTTACTTTAAATTTTAATCTTATTTTTGACATTTTATCTGCTTGCTTTTTAGCCTCTTCTTTTTCTACATCTTTTTTATATTGTTCAGATTCTTTTTTTGATTTTAATTTTGCAAGATTTGCATTTGTTGCTTCTACTGCTAAATTTTTTACAAATAAGTAATTTCTTGCATATCCATCTGATACATTTATTATTTCGTCTTTTTTTCCTATTGATTTTATATTTTCCTTTAATATTACCTTCATTTTGTTTACCTCCTCGTTTTCCACCCTATTTTACTATATTATTGTATTTTTTTCAATATAAATTAGTTGATTTTTATAGCTTATATGTTTTATTTTTTATGTAATTTATAAATAAAAAAATAAAAACTTACAAATTTTCACCTGCAAGTTTTTAAATAAATTCTTCCCAAACTATATTTGCTAAATCTAGTCCTTTGTTGCTTAAAAATATTTTATCATAGTCTATTTTTATAAGTTTTTCCTCTACTAATTTATTTAGTTCATTTTTAAATACAAAAATTGGATTTTCTCCAAATTTATTTTTAAATTCTTGTATTGATATTCCATCTATTTTTCTTAGTCCTATAAGCATATATTCTTTTTCTTTATTTAATATGTTATCCTCAATTTCTTCAATTATTTTATTTTCATCAAATTTATTATTTAAACAATTTTCTATGAATTTTTCTATATTATCTATATTTCCAAATCTTACATTATCTATATATGAATATGCTGCTACGCCAAAACCAATATATTCTTTTTGACTCCAGCAGTCCATATTATGTTTAGATTCATAACCTTCTTTTGCAAAATTCGATATTTCGTAATGTTTAAATCCATTTAATTCTAGCTTGTTTTTTACATACCAATACATATTTCTTTCCAATTCTTCATCTGGCAATTTTATTTTTCCTGTTTCAAGAATTTTATAAATAGGTGTATTTTCTTCTACTATTAATGAATAAACAGAAATATGCTGAGGATTTAATTTTATTAATTCTTCTACAGATTTTTTTACATCTTTTAAATTTTGATTTGGAAGTCCTATCATTAAATCTACATTTATGTTTTTAAATCCTACTTTTTTTGCCATATTATATGTATCTAAAAAATCTTGGTAATTGTGTATTCTTCCAATTTGCTCTAATAGCCTATTTTCTGTACTTTGAAGTCCAATACTTAATCTATTTATTCCCATTTTTTTATATTCTTCTAATTTTTCTATATTAGCTGTTTTAGGATTTACTTCTATTGTTATTTCTTTTGTATTTTCTAGTATTTTTTGCTCATTTAATAAATCCATTATTTCTTTTATGTATTTAGATGCAATATAAGATGGTGTCCCTCCTCCAATATACATTGTACTTATTTTTATATCTTTGTTTTTTTGAATAAAGTTTAATATTTCATTTTTTACTGCTTGTACATATTTTGGTATTATACAATCTTTATTTGTAAAAGAAACAAAATCGCAATAATAACATTTTTGTACGCAAAACGGAATATGTATGTAAAGCCCTATTTCCTTCATTTTTTTTATATGTTTTCCCCCTTTTAAATATTTTTTACTCTTTTGATAATTCTATAATTTTTTTTAGTCTATAATTAACTCCAGATTTTCCAATTGGCTTACTTAGTTTTTTTCCTAATTCTACTAGTGATATATCTGGATTTTGAAGTCTTAAATTTGCAATTTCTTTTAAGCTATCATCTAGTTTTTCAAATTGCTTTTTTTCTTTTAGTTTTTTTATTGCTTCTATTTGTTCAACTGAAGCATTTAGTACTTTATTCAAGTTTGCATTTTCACAATTAACAAGTCTATTTACTTTATTGTTCATATGTCTTTTTACTCTAATTTCTTCAAATTTCATAACAGATTTTACAGCTCCAATAAAAGCTAAAAATTTTGATATTTCTTCTCCATCTTTTATATAAAAGGTATTTTCTCTAAATTTTAATTTTATATCATTTTTATCTAGTTTATCAATTATTTTTATGTGTTCTTCTTTTTTTATTTTAAATTCTAAGTGATATTCTTTTTCTGGGTTGTTTATAGAACCTGCTCCCATGAAAATTCCTCTTATAAATGCTTGTAATAAATTTCTATTTTTCAAAATTTCTTGTTCTTGTTCTATTTTTTTCAGTATATTTTCTTTTTTATCAAATTCTATAAAATATATTTTTCCATTTACATCTATTTTAAAATCTTCTATTCCGACATTTCTTATAACTTTTGCAAATCTATCTATATTATATTCATTTTCTGTTGAATATCTTATTTTGTTTTCGTTTATGTTTGTATTATCACTTATTAAATATCCATAAAATTCACTTTCTATTTCTTTTTTGTTTGCCAAATTATTTAATTTACTTAGTTCTTCTTTTACTTCTTTTGAAAATGACATAGCTTGTCTCCTTTGTTTTAATTTGGTTAAATTATACTATTTTTTGTCTTAAATGTAAATTATATTTTAAGGTTCTTTTGATTAGCTTTCAAAAGAACCTTTTTATTAATACATCATTTGACCTCTCATCATTTGATTGTTCATTACATTATTCATATTTTGAAAATTATTCATTGTACCATATACCCCTGTTGTAGATATTGTTATAAATTTTATTGAATATATGTCACAATAAACTAAACTGTCATTTTCAAATGAACGAAGCAAAATATAACTTGCTCCAACATCTTCAAGGATTCCAATTCTGTCTGTCATGTTATTTGTTCCAATTAAAAATTCTACTCTCATAAGTCTTCCAATTTGTTCTCTTAAAAATGCTGGTGTATATATTGTATTTGTTAAAATTTCTGGTGTATTTTGATTTATGTTTACATTTCTTTCCTCTCTTTTCTCTTGTATTTGTTCTGTTTCTTGCTCAGCCATAATAACTCCTTTCTATTTATGTTTTATCATATTGAGATGTTGGCCTATAAAAACAATGATTTCCAAGTCTTGTATGAAATGAACCTGACCCATTACTTGGAAATACCGGATTGCAAGTAGGTTTAAATGGATTTAGATACCAAAGACATTCTCCAATTTCAGCTAATTTATTTCCTGCTAATGCCCAATCTGCTATTTGATAATGTATATCTGTTGGTGTCATATTGTATATATTTTGTGGATTGTATCTTCCTAAGATATTTTCTCTTGCACAATCAAATTGCCCTTGCTGGAAAATAATGTTTCTTATGCTTTCACCGTTAGATATTCTTGCATATTCTCCATTTGGTACATTTACTCTATTAATTATAACTGTTGCCACTGCCTTCATACCGTTATCACCTTCTCCTCCTGCTTCACATTGAATCATTCTCGCTATTAGCTCTCTTTCTGAATATGCCATTTTTATTCCTTCCTTTTATTTTTTTAACACCTCTTTTTATTTATATGCTTGATTTTTTTATTTATTTCTAAAAAATAAAAATAGCTAAGTTTAAAACCTAGCTATTATCTATATATTTTGGGAATTATTATGTTAAACTAATTTAATTATTTGCCCATCTTAGCATTTTGATGTCTTTGTACTTTTCAAGTACTGTTTTATATTTTTCATATTCGTCTTCCCATAATGCGTTAGGCACTTTGTCAAATGCGTTAAATATTTCTTCTGCTTCTTTTAAATATATTATTTGTTCTTGTATACTTAGTTTTTCGTATTTTTTTGAAAATTCATATAATCTATCTAAAGTTTGGTTTGCTTCTATAAAGCTCCAAAAATCTTTTACATTCATTCCAAACATTTTAATTTGTAATACCGCATATGCTATTAATGCAAATATTATAAATATTAAAACATATATTAAAATTCCGATTCCTTTCATCCTAATCACCTCACATAATATCCTTTGTACATATCTATTATACCACTTTTGTAATTCAATTGCAACCCTTTTGTAATATTTTTGTAATATAGCGGTAATATTTTTGTAATTTTTCACATAATGGTCACAAATATTTTGTAATTTTTACTTTTTTATTAACTTTTTTTATGTATTATGGTATAATGTCTTTTGCTTTTAGAAATTTATTAAGGGAGATTTGTATATTATGGATGATAATCGTTTTATTCAAACAAAAAGGGTAGGAATTTTAGGAATAATTGGTAATATTTTTTTATTGATTATAAAGGGATTTATTGGTTTTTCAACTAAAAGTCAAGCAATGATTGCAGATAGTATTAACAGTGCTGGTGATATTTTTGCCTCTTTTATGACTTTTATAGGAAATAAAATATCTAGTGTACCTAAAGATAATGACCACAATTTTGGACACGGAAAAGCAGAATATATATTTTCAATGTTTATTGGAATTTCTATGATTGTTGTCAGCTTTAAGCTTTTTTATGATTCTATTTCAACTCTTATATTTGGAAGTAATTTAGTTTTTTCTTGGCTTCTTGTTGTTACTTGTATTATTACAATTATTGTTAAGCTTTTTTTATTTTTATATACTAGAAAAGTTGCAAAAAAATATGATAATATTCTTTTAAATGCTAATATGAATGACCATAGAAATGACTGTATTGTTACAACTTTTACTTTAATTTCAGTTTTGCTTACATTGAAAAATATATATTGGTTTGATAGTTTAACTGGTATTGGAATATCAATATGGATTGGCTTTACTGGCTTTAAATTTTTTATTGAAAGTTACAATGTTTTAATGGACATTTCTGTTGATGTTAAAACCAAAGATTTAATTTTAGATATTGTAAATTCTTATAAAGATGTAAAAAAGGTTACTAGTGTTACATCGACTCCTGTTGGATATAAGTATATTATTTTTATAGTAATTTCAGTTGATGGAAAAATGTCTACTTTTAATAGTCATTCACTTGCAGATAGCATAGAAAAAAGTGTAAGTAAATTAGATAATGTTTACAAAACTATTGTACATGTTGAACCTTTTATAGAAAATTCATAGTTTAAAATTATTTCTAAAAAGTATTATATTTTTGTAAGGTTATAAAATGTATAAGAATATTGTAAAACGGTGTATGACTTTGTAAAGTAAAGTGTATAAGTTTTGGTGATAGTGTAAAACAAAGTGTGTAAGTTAGAAGGTACCAAAACTTATACACTTTACTTTACACCATCCATTATCTATACTTTATTTTGTGCTATTTTTTATTTTCTTTGCATTATTTATATTATTTTATTTCTATCCCATAAGTATTTTATTATAAAAATTTTTTTCATAAAAAATTATTTAATTACTATCTCTTCTCCATCTATATCTATTTTTACAATTTCTCCTTTTTTCACATTTCCATCTAGTATTGCATCTGCAATTTTATCTTCTACCAAATTTCGAATTGTTCTTTTTAAAGGTCTTGCTCCTAGCGCTTTATCTACACCTTTTTTGGCTATTAATTCTTTTACTTTTGGCTCAAACTCTATATAATATTTTTTTGTTTTCATTGTTTTTGTAATTTCATCTAACATTAAATCTATTATTTTCAAAATTTGTTCATCTTCTAATTTATGAAAAACAATTATTTCGTCTATTCTGTTTATAAATTCTGGACGTAATTCTTTTTTTAATTCATTAATAACTTCTTTTTTAGTATCTTCATATTCATCTACTTTACTTGAATTTGTAAATCCTAATGTTTTTTTGTCTGTAATTATTCTAGCTCCAATATTTGATGTCATAATTATTACTGTATTTTTAAAATTTACAGTTCTTCCATTAGAATCTGTAAGTCTTCCATCATCTAAAATTTGTAATAATATATTCATAACATCTGGATGTGCCTTTTCTATTTCATCAAATAAAATTACAGAATATGGTTTTCTTCTTATTTTTTCTGTTAGCTGACCTCCATCTTCAAATCCTACATACCCTGGAGGTGAACCTATAAGTTTAGATACAGCGTGAGGCTCCATGTATTCTGACATATCTATTCTTATCATTGAATTTTCATCACCAAATAAGCTTTCTGCTACAGCCTTTGATAATTCTGTTTTTCCGACTCCTGACGGTCCTAAAAATAGAAATGACCCTATTGGCTTATTTGGATCTTTTAAACCAACTCTTCCTCTTCTTATAGCTTTACTTACTGCTTCTACTGCTTCATTTTGTCCTATTATTCTTTCATGTAAATTTGTTTCTAATTTTTTTAGTCTTTCATTTTCATCTTCCGAAATTTTTTTTGCTGGTATTCCCGTCCATAAAGATATTACTTCTGCTATATTTTCTTCTGTTATTGTTATTATTTTTTTGTTATTTTTATTTTTCCATTTTTCTTGTTCTTTACCAAATTTTTCTTTTAGTTTATTTTCTTCATCTCTAAGTAATGCTGCTTTTTCAAATTTTTGACTTCTTATTGCTTCTTCTTTGTCTTTTATTGTTTTTTCAATTTCATTTTGTATTTGTTTTAAGTTTCTTGGTTCACTATATGTTTGTATTCTTGCTTTTGATGATGCCTCATCTATTAAATCTATAGCTTTGTCTGGTAAAAACCTATCATTTATATATCTTTTAGATAATTCTACAGCAGATATAATTGCCTCATCTGTTACCTTTACATTATGATGTGCTTCGTATTTGTCTCTTATGCCAATTAATATATCTATTGTATCTTTAGGAGTAGGTTCATTTACTGTAACTGGGCTAAATCTACGTTCTAATGCAGTATCTTTTTCTATATATTTCCTATATTCTTCTATTGTTGTTGCTCCTATTAATTGAATTTCTCCTCTTGCAAGCATCGGTTTTAATATATTTGCTGCATCTATTGCACCTTCTGCTGAGCCTGCACCAACTATTGTATGAATTTCATCAATAAATAATATTATATTTCCTGCTTTTTTTACTTCTTCTAATGCTTTTTTTATTCTTTCTTCAAAATCTCCTCTATATTTGCTTCCAGCTACCATTCCTGAAATATCCATACTTACAATTCTTTTATTTTTTAGGCTTTCTGGTACCTCTCCTAAAATTATTTTTTGTGATAGCCCCTCAATAATAGCTGTTTTTCCAACTCCTGGCTCTCCTATTAAACATGAATTATTTTTGGTTCTTCTGGATAATATTTGTATTACTCTATCAATTTCTTTGTTTCTTGCAACTACTGGATCTAATTTTCCATCACTTGCTTTTTTAGTTAAATCTTCACCAAATTGATTTAAAGTTGGTGATAAATTAAAATTACGGTCCATTTTTTTATTTATTGTTCCATCAGTTAAAGCTTCTTCATCTTCATTTATTACATTAATAATATCATTATATAATTTTGGAAGTTCGGTATCTAAATCTAATAAAATTCTAACTGCTATACTATCTCCTTCTTTTAAAATTCCTATTAATAGATGTTCTGTTCCTATATAGTCATAACCTAACTTTCTTGCTTCAATAAAACTATTTTCTATAACTCTTTTTGTTCTTGGAGTAAAACCTAAGGTATTTTTTTCTTCTATATTTTCTTTTCCTATCATTTCTATAATTTTATTTTCTACTTCTTGTGCTTGAATTCCTTGATTTAATAAAATTCTACCGGCAACTCCTGCACCTTCTTTTATTAATCCATACAAAATATGTTCTGTTCCTATGTAACTATGTCCTAGTAATCTAGCCTCTTCTTTGGCTATTTCTATTGTTTTTTTGGCTCTTGATGTAAATTTATATATCATGTTTTCACGCCCTTTCCTTTACTTTTGTTCTTTTAAGTGTTATAATTTAAGTATATTACTTGCACAAGCAAGTTATTATAATAACTTGAAAAACCTATTAATGGAGGCAAAAAATGGAAAACAAGAAAAACTTAAAAAAAGAAGAACTAAAAAAGAAAACAGCAATCGGGCTAACCAATTGTTTTGCCTTGATAATGTATGCTCTTGATTTAATTACCAAAAACACATTATTAATCGTTCTTATTTTGATGCTTTTGGCATCACTTGATGATTCAATTTCCAAACGGTAGTGTGTGTTGGAGCCTCCATTTTTGGAGGTTTTTTATTTTTTTTACTTACTTTTTCTCTTTTTTGAAATATCTTGAAGTTCTTCTACTCTTTTTTTCTGTATAGATAAAGGTAACCACGCAAAATATGAAGTTATAAATTCTCCGTATTTAGTTGTATTTTCCCCATTTTCTGTTATTTGTTTTTTTTCCATTTTTACCAATATTCCTTTCTTCAAAATAATATAATTTGATTAAAAATATTGTATTTCACAATTATTTTTCCAATTTTCTTCCTCATATTTTTATTATGTACTTTTATTTAATTCTTATACAAAAAATGAACTCAAATTATTAAACTTTTGTAGCTAATAATTTGAATTCATTTTAAATTTATATATGCTTTTTTTATTTACAAAATCTATGTTTTCCAATTTTTACAGTTAAAGGTCTTGACCATATCCATTTGTTTGTAGCAGTATCTGGGTTGAAATAATATATTGCACCATATGATGGATCCCAGCCATTTATTGCATCTTGTGCTGCTTTTTTGGCTGTACTATCTGGAGTAAGATTTATTTGTCCATCAGAAACTGCGTCAAATGCTCCAGATTGATATATTACCCCTGAAATCGTATTTGGAAATGAACTGCTTTTTACTCTATTCATAATTACAGCCCCTACTGCAACTTGTCCAATATACGGTTCTCCCCTTGCCTCACCATAAATTGCTTTTGCAATTAAGTTTACATTATTTGAATTGCTATTACTTGAACTATTTGAAGTTGAATTTCCAGATGAATTCATTATTCCCATTGCTTGTAATGTTTTGGTTCCCGCAATTC
The DNA here is from genome assembly GCA_934141475.1 of uncultured Clostridia bacterium. Taxonomy (GTDB): domain Bacteria; phylum Bacillota; class Clostridia; order TANB77; family CAG-508; genus CAG-269. Next base: position 27,676 of record CAKPCG010000012.1, on the reverse strand, counting down.
CGTCAACTGTTAATCCATTCTTTTTTTGGAATGCTTTTACAGCAGATAGTGTTTTGCTTCCATAAATTCCATCTACAGATCCTTTATAATAGCCCCATCTTTTTAATTTTTCTTGTATTTGCCTTACTTCATTTCCTCTTGAACCATATTTTGATAATGCTTCTACTCTACTAATTCTAGATAAACCTATTATTGCTAAAACTGCAACTAAGCATAATATAAAAATAAATACTGCTATTCTATGATTAAATATTTTTCTTAACATAAAAAACCCCTTTTTAGTAATAAATAATTTTACTATTATTTTTATCTAAAAAAGGTTTTTTTATACATTTTTTTAACAATATGCACAAAGTATAGATTCAAATCCAACTTCTAAGTCTATTAAACCAATCTTATATTTGTAATCTAAATTGGTTAGTTCTTTTAATATTGTTTTTATTTCATTTGCTTTAAAATATCCTGCTTGCATTTTATATTTATTGACCAAAAAAGTTTGATTTGGTTTTAAATCTAGTGCATATATTATATCTTTCTTTTCTTTTAATGCTATTTTTACTAAATATAATTTTTTAAAATGATTATATAAAGTAATTAAAATTTTTTGAACAGGTTCTTTTGCAAGTATTAAATTTCTTAATACTTCTATTGCAACTTTAGTATTTTTTTTACCTAAGCTGTCTGTTAAATCAAATATTATGCTTTCTATTTTTTTTATAGATAATTTGTCTATATCATCTTTTGTTATAGTTCCACCTTGTCCCACATATTCTATTAATTTTCTTATTTCGTTTATTAATTCTTGCATAGAAGTTCCACAGCATTCTACAAAATATGTAAGTGTAGGAGTATCTATATTTACTTTGTAAGCATTTGTTATTGCTTTTATACGAGCTTGAATTTGTGCTGGTTTTTGATATTCAAAATTACATACTATTCCGTTTTTTTCTATAAACTCATACAAATCACATTTTTCTGTTTCTTCTTCAATAAAAACAAGTATTACTTCGTCTTTTATATAATTAAAGTTTTCTGTTAAATAATTTAATATTTTTTGCTTTTGACTGCTTTCTTCTTTTTTGCTTTTCTTTTTAGGTTCTTTTTTAAACATTCCTGTGTTTTTAGCAATTATTAGTTTTTTTTCAAATCCAAAACTTGGTGTTTCTAAATCAGAAATCAATTCTCCGAAGATTTCCTTGATCTATTGATATGTAGTTTATTCCTTTTAAACATTCTCCAAATAAATTTTTTATTTTTTTTAGTGAATTTTCTAAAAGGAATCTTTCTTCTCCATATAATAAATATAAAGAATCTAATTCTCCACTTTTTAATTTTTTTTCAAGCTCTTCTATTTTCAATTTTTTGTCCTTTCTAGTAAAACCGTATTAAAAAATACGGTTTTACTTTATTTATTATCCAAATATGATTCTAAATATTTCAGCAACACTCCAAGCTTGTGCAAATGCTCCTTTAGGTAAGTAAGGCGTTTTGGAATCATATAGTTCTGAAATTGAACCAATACATCCACTTTCTGTTAATTCTTTTTTAAATGTCTTTTCCACTTTTAGTTTAAATTCACTTATTTTTGATGTAAGTTCTTTTTTCTTTTCTTTGTTTTTTTCAAATGCTTTCATATTTCTTAAACTATTATAATATAATCCTAAAAGCCATGGCCATGTAATTCCTTGGTGATAGCTCATATCTCTTCTAAAGCCATCTCCCTCATATACTTCTACGTAATTTTTTTCGCCTTTTGCTAGTGTTTTTAGACCATAGTTATTTAGTAATTTTTTTTCTACAACATTTATAATATTTAAGGCCATTTCAGATGTTGGATTAACTACTGGATATGTTAAAGAAAGCGCAAATAATTGATTTGGTCTTACTTTATTGTCTCCAACAACATCATATAGGCATTTTCTTCTTCCATTATAAAATTCTTTATTAAATGACTCTTGACATTTTTGAGCCATTTCTGAATATTTTTTGCTTTGAATTCTTTTTCCAATTTTTTCATACTTTTTACTTAATGTTTCCATTATTTTTAAAGCATTATACCAAAGTGCATTTATTTCTACAACTTTTCCATTTCTTGGTGTAAATGCAAAATTACCATATTTTGCATCCATCCATGTATTTTGTGTTGTTTCTGTTCCAGATGATATTAATCCATCTTCTTCTAAATGAATATTGTTATTATCTAAATCTATTCCATTTGAATAATTTTCTATTATTTTCTTCAATTTTGGGTAAATATTTTCTTTTATAAATTTGTTATCATCTGTGTATTCTAAGTATTTTTGGACTTGTTCAAATAATAATAAACTACTATCTGCACTGTTATATAATGGACTATTATCTACTTCTGAATACCCATTTGGAAGTAGTCCATATTTTAGGTCTCTTGTACATGTAAGTAACACTTCTCTTGCAATATCATATCTTCTTGTAACTAAAAGTAATCCTTCAAAAGATATAAGAGTATCTCTTCCCCAATCTAAAAACCATGGGTATCCTGCAATTAATGTATGTAATCCGAATGATGGTCTATATACTACAAAATTATCGGCAGCAACCATATATTGTTTTGCAAGCTCATCCTTTTGAATTTCTTCTTTTGTTTTATTTGCTTTTCCATTATCTATTAATAAAGATTCATTGTATATATTATTAATTCTTATTATTTCATTATTAAATATTTGTTTATAATTTATTTCATCTATATTTTCTTCCATTGAACAAACAAATGCAATTTCTTTTTCTTCATTAGGTTCAATTTCTATTTCAAAAACACCACTTACTATATGATTTTCTTCAGGATAAAATCCTCTTTTTTCTTCTTCTATATAAAACATATTGTAAAATATATTTTTTACATGTTCTATATATTTTCCCTCTGAAATTTTCATATAAATTGGGTTTGATATATTATTGTCTATTATAAGCTTTATTTTGCTTTGTTTCATTTCTTGTTTTATTTCAAAGTCATGGTTTGTATTCATACTATGAAAATCTCTAAAATTAAATATTGGTGCTAATTCTAATTTTGCTTTTTTGTTTCCATTTCTTACTTTGTAATATACTTCAACTGTATTTTTTCCATATTGCATACATATTGTTTTGGTTATTTCTGTGTCTTCTACTTTATATTTAAAAATAGGTAAAATATCTTTTTGGAATGATTTTAAATAATTAAATCCTTGTGATACATAGTTTTTACATACATTTGTATATAAATCATATTTTCTTTCACCTAAAATTATACTTTCATCTAATTTTGATAATATTAAATGTCTTTTTGCTGGAGCATATAATGGTGCTACAAGAAGTCCATGATATTTTCTTGTGTTTGCACCTATAATTGTAGATGAGGCATATCCTCCTATTCCATTTGTTATTATCCATTCTTTTTGTAATCCCTTATCTAGCTCTAAGTCCTTTTTTTCAAACTTCATTCGTATCCCTCCAATAGTAAATTTATTTTCCTTTGTTAAATTTACTTATTTTTTCTTTTCTTATTTCATCATAATCTTTTGGTCTTGTTACTTCTTTATTTTCTTTACTTGCTCTGTATGCTTTTAAAATTTCTTCTTTTTGTTTTAATATTTGTTCAATTTTTGCTTGATCTTCAATCTTTGCTAATTCTGTTTGTTTTTTTATAATTCTCGCTCTTTTTCTTTTAGCTGCCTTTTCGTCACAATTTTTTATAGATTCTATTCTATCACTATATTTACTTGCAAATTTACTTTTTGATTTTGGCTTTTTATTTTTCTTATTATCTTTTTTATTTTTGCTTTGACGTTTTATTTCTTTTTTTATTTCTTTATCTGCTTGAAGTTTAGAATTCATCATTAAGTATTCAGGGTCGTTTTGTTTATCTTTAAATTTTAAATCATCACATATTAATTTTATTAGAGTATCTGCTATTAACATGCTATTATGTCTTATAAAATCATCTTTTATAATAGACATGTCTTCTTTTAAGAATTTTATTTTTTTGTCTTTTATCTCAGATAAATCTTGTTCTACAAGTTCTGAACCATCTAAATTGTATTTTTTTATATATTCTGGAATTACTTCTCCTGTGTCATATAAGCAATAATCTATTAAACCTTCTCCACAGTGGTCTATTATGGCATTTATGTGGTCTGCTACTGAATAGTTATCTGTAAGACCAGGTTCTGTCATTATATTACAAACATATAATTTTATTGCCTTTGATTCTCTAATTACTCTTGATACTCCATTTACTAATAGATTTGGAATAACATTTGTATATAAGCTTCCTGGTCCAATTATTATTCCATCTGCCTCTTTTATTGCTTCTATTACTTCTGGAAGTGCTTTACAATTTGTAGGACTTAAATATACTCTATTTATTTTTGTTAGCTTATCATATACTGTCTCTGCTATTTTTGATTTTTCTTCTATTAAATATCCATTTTCAAGTTCTGCACATATTTTCATTTTATCTTTAGTTACTGGTAAAACTTTTCCGTAAATTTTAAAAATATCATTACTATCTTTTATTGCATCTGCTGTTGTTGATGATATATCATCCATTGCTGCAAAATATAGGTCTGAAAAAGTTACTCCTTTTAGTGCTCCATTATTAAATTTATAGTTTAATAAATTACTCATTTTGCTTTTGTCTTCTAATGCTAGTGATGCTATTCCATTTTTTATATCTTCTAATTGCCTATATAACATAGTTTCGTTGTTTTTGCCAAAATTTTCTCCATAATCTGATACTGTTACAACTGCTGTTATGTTACTTGTGTGTTTTTTTAATCCTTCTAAAGTATTATTTAAACCACTTCCTCCACCTATTACTACAATTTTAGGTCCTTGGTTGTAAACGGTTTTATTAAATATTAATGAATTTACATTTACTTTTTCGTCTTTGTCTAGTCTGCTATCTGTGGCCTCTATAAATAATTCCATATTTCTTTTATTTATAAATACTAAACCTAAAACAACACATGTAAAACCAATTACAAAATATGTTATTATTTTAGCTGCTTGCATAAATGTAATTGCCTCTTCTGATACTATCATATTTGCCATTCCAAAGGAGCAAAATACTATTCCTACTAATATTAGCATTATCCATCGTTTCATTTTAGAGCTATCTTTAAACCAATAAAATATACCTTTCATTTTAATTATCACCTACTATCTTTACTTCTTCTTCGATTTTTATTTTATATTTTTCATATATTTTGTCTTTTACGTATTTTATTAAATTTAAAACATCTTTTGCTGTTGCATTATTATAGTTTATTATGAAACCTGCATGCTTTTCTGAAATTTTTGCTCCTCCAATAGAAAAACCTTTTAGCCCACATTCATCGATTAATTTTGCTGTAATTATTCCTTCTTGTCTTTTAAAAGTACTTCCTGCTGATGGGTACTCTATTGGCTGTTTTTCTTTTCTGCTTGCTAAATATTCATCCATTTTTTTCTTTATGTCTTCTTTTTTACCATAATTTAATTTTAGTTTTGTTTCAAGAATTATGTATTTTTTTTCATTAAAAATGCTTGACCTATATTTGAATTTTTGTTCTTCGTTTGAAAGATTAAATATTTTGCCATCATAATCCATACATTTTGTAGTTATATTTATGTCTTTTATTTCTTTTCCATATGCACCTGCATTCATGTATATTGCTCCACCTATTGACCCTGGAATTCCTGATAGTTCCTCAAATCCTGAAATACCTTCATTCATTAATTTTACTCCAAGTGCCATAGTTTTGTAGCCACTTCCTACTGTTATTTCTATATATTCTTGTTTTTTTTCTAATTTTAATGTTTGTATGTTTATTTTTATTACAAGTCCTCTTATTCCTTTATCACTAACTAGTATATTGCTTCCATTTCCTAGTATTGTTATTGGAATGTTTTTTTCTTTTGCATATGTTATTGCTTGGATTAGTTCTTGTTCTGAGTCTATTTTTATAAATTCGTCTGCTTTTCCACCTATTTTAAATGATGTGTGATTTTTCATTGGCTCTTCAAATATTATTTTGCTTATTATGTCTTTTTTTAACATTTGGGTTGCCTCCTTTTTTTCTATATTATATTAACATTTTTTTAGTGGATTTACAAGTAGATTTTGGTGATTTTTACTTTTATATCTCTATACCTTTCAGTTAATACTTCATTTTTATTTAGTATTTCTATTATCTAGTAATTCTATCTATTTTATATGTTATATTTTTTATTTTTTCATTATAGATTTGGTTATCTATTTGCTCTATGTCATCTTTAAATTTTTTTATAAATTCATCCCATTTATATTTATCTATACAATCATATTTTATAATTACTTTGTCATTTTCTATCAAATTTAATATTGCTTCTATTCCTTCTATACCATCATCTATTTTATTTTTTCTTATTAATTCTAATGAAATGTTATACAATAATTTTATTTTATTATATTGATACCTATTTCTCTCATTGTTTAAATATTTTATCAGTATCTTTTTTTTGTTATTTATGTTTTCTTCATCATCATCTTCTTTACTGTCCAAATACAAACTCATATTATTCTTTGAGTAAAATAAGTGCTTCATTGCTTCCTTATATTTTCCTTTTCTATATAAATTTTCTCCTGGTAATTTAAATATATTTAACAAAATTACAATACTCATTACTGCTATAGTAACAATTTCTATACATTTATTTTTTATACGCATTTTATTATCTTCTTCATTTATAAGAGCAATCATAACAAAGAAATTAGTAAGTGTTAACAAATATGCCAAATCAAAGTCTATTGTTGTATGTATTGCAACAAGTAACCAACCATAAAATATTCCTATATTTATAATATTTTTAGTATTTTTTTGTTTAATAAAATTATATATTGTTATAGCTAAAATCATCATACACGACGTAATTCCAATAATACCATAATCCATTAGTATATCTAAATAATAGCTATGAACTTCTCTTGTTGTATAGGCATATTTCCTTACTTTTTGAAACATATTATCATATGTTTTTGCGCCATTTCCTACAATTGGACTTTCCTTGAATAACTCTAGTCCACTTTTATACATACTAATTCTTTCTGAAATACTTATATTTTCCATTTTAAAAGTTTTAATAAGTCTCATTATATCATTTGGAATATATTTATAATTAACAATTTCTTCCTTTCCGTCCATATATAGCTTGTTTAATATTATACTACTATCACTTGGAATATAAAATTCAACCATGGCATAGTCTACATCATCTGTTTTTATTATAAATTCTGTAGTTAAATTCTCTCCACTTTCCTTTATTACTTCACTATATAAGTATTTTTTATTTCTCTTGTTATCTACTTCAAATACTTTCATTGTAAGTGGATTACTTCCATAATATGTATAATCGAGTTTAACTATATAAACTGTTTCAGATTTTATTTTGTATATAGTAGCATTACCATATTCTGAATCAAACTTTAATGGTTCACTAATATTTTGGGCGATAAAAAAATACAAAATTAATATCGAAGTAAATCCAATTAAAATTGTTATACTGCTTTTTTTACTGATTTTCCATTTTATGTTGTTAGATATTTTTTTCATTAAAATTCCAAGAATAAATGATACAAGTAATGATATAAAAATTTCTAAAGCTAACATTGTGGCTGTATAATTTATCGATTTTATTTTATCGAATATAACAACAAGAATATATGTATATATTACTGTTGCCAAGCTTAAAAATATGTAGTTTTTGTTTTTTATTTTTATCAAAAATAAAACAAATATAAGAGCAAATATTACCATTCCAGCTCTTGAATTGCAATAGTAAAAAGCATACATTGTAAGCTCTATATATACAGCATATAATCCAGATTTTACTTTACTTTTTGTTATTGAATATTTTCCTAGTGCAATAAACATTAGTGAAACAATATATGCAAATACTGCATTACTATATCCTATTGTTGAGGTCATTCTCCATTCAGAAACTTGTGATACTCGAGTCAAATCGTATAATTTCTGAAAAACATTAAAATTTAATCTATCTATTCCAAATATTACTATTAATGAAGAGCCTAATAATATAATATCTAGAAAAATATCCTTTTTCTTTTCGGATGTTATTATATTTCTAACCATTATATATGTAGAATACACTGCCAGATACTCTATAAAAATATCTATAGTATCACTTAAAGAACAATATTTTCTAAATATTAATGGTATGGATGTTGTTGTAACCATTATTATAACCGCTATGTCTATTTTTCCCTTTATTAATACGTGGCCTTTCTTCTTTATTTTAGATATAATTATAAAAATTAAAGCTTCTATGATTATTATAGTTTCTAATAATGTTTTTGGATCATCATGTGTTGACCCTACAAATAAATTTAATAAAAATACATTTAAGCATAATATTAAAAAATATATTTTTTCAAAAATGTTTTCTTTTAACTTTTTTACTATTACATTCACTTTTTTTTACTTCCTTTGTTTTATTTTCTATATTTACCATTTTAATTGATCTTATTTAGTATAATTTAATTTTTTTCATAATATTTTACAACCCAAATTTACTGCCTCACATAAAGCCATTTCAAAAGATTCACAATATTTTTTGTTAAATTCTAGTTTTATTATTTACAATATGTTTCCATTAATTTTATTGCTTTAAACATATTAAAATTTTTACGATATAAATGCCATTTTCTTATTACAAACTGCAGTATTAGTATTTTGTAGTATTTTCTTGATAATTCATAAAAAACTCTTCCTTGCTTTACGAAAAATTCCTCATTGTATCCTTTAAACCATGTACTTTCACTATGTGTAACATCTGCAATTTTTTTATTCACAAATTTAACTTTTAAACCTTTTCTTATACATTTCCATAAAAAAATTGTTTCTTCTCCTCTGTCGAAATATGTACCTGCGCCAAAATTTTCATTAAATTTTATTCCTTTATCTATTATTCTTTGTTTTAAAAAAGTAATTTGAAAAGAGCAAATTCGCATTGCTCTTATTTTGCCAATTTTTGAAGTTGGCATTCTTTTTACTTTTCTTTCCCCCTTGCTTTCTACAAAAAAACAAATAATATCAAATTTTTTATTTTTTTCATATTCTTTACATATTATTTTTTCAAAATCGTCTTTATATTTTAAATCATCATCTGCAATAATTACAACATCTCCAATAGCATTTTTTATAGCCATATTTCTACTTTTGCTTAATCCTTTATCATTCACAGATATCAATCTGTTTTTTCCTTCATCTACATTTTCCATTTTTATGTTATTTTTTGTTATCTGATTTATTGTTAAAGTATCAAATTTTGTATTGATTTTTTTTATTAACTTCATATTTTCCGCTATTCCATTTACATTCATTGTAGATAATAATACTTCATACTTCATTTATAAAATCCTTTCCCCTTTACCTATTTAAATAGAACTTTTTTATTAATTAAATTTATATAAAACATTTTAAATCTAGTTCATTTATTTTAATATGAAATTATTTTATCAATTAGCAAATTTGTTGTCAATGAATTTTGTATTACTTTTACATCAATTGTAACACTCTATTTTATATTTCATTCACATCAATTATAACATCATATTCTATATTTCTTTCACATCAAAGGTTATTTAATTATATTTTATAAATTTCATTTTTTACGACCTTTTTCTCCAACATATATTTACTTTTTCCGATTAAATATGATATAATATCATTGTCTTTGTAATTTTTACAATTATAATAGATATTATGGGGGTGAATAAAAATGTGGAAATTATGGTTATTAATTTCTGGGATTTGCATCATTATAGAATCTTTTACAATGGGATTCTTTGTGTTTTGGTTCAGTATAGGAGCTTTATTTGCACTAATAGTTAGTTTATTTACACAAAACTTATTTATTCAATCTGCAGTCTTTGTAATTTCATCAACATTATTATTGTTATTTACTAAGCCCTTAATAAAAAAAATGGTAAAAACACAAAAAACAAAACCAACAAATGTATATAGCATCATAGGAAAAGAAGGAATTGTTTTAGAAAAAATAGATTCTTTAAATTCAACTGGTAAAGTTAAAGTAAATGGAGAATTGTGGTCTGCAATATCTGATGAAGATATTGAAAAAGATACAATTGTAAAAGTTCTTTCGGTAAATGGTGTTAAACTAAAAGTCCAGAAAGTTGCAGATAAAATTTTAGATACTGCAAAGCAAAATTAATATTGATATTAGTTTTTAATTTATAAAATTTTAGGAGGTATATTTTATTATGATGTTTTTATTAATCTTAATCGTAATAATTGCTGTAATAGCATTCAAATCAATCAAAGTCGTAAACCAATCAGAGGTTTATATAATAGAAAGACTTGGTAAATATTATAAAACAGCAGAAGCTGGTCTTACTCTTATATTACCATTTATAGATAGAGTAAGTTCTGTAGTTCTTTTAAAAGAATTAACAATGGATATCCCACCTCAAGGAGTTATAACAAAAGATAATGTTACAATTAATATAGACACTGTTGTGTTCTACCAAATTACAGATCCAGAAAAATCTGTTTATGAAATAGCTAATCTAAAAAAAGGTATAGAATATTTAGCTATAACAACTATTCGTGATATCGTAGGAAAAATGGACTTAGACGAAACATTTGGTTCTCGTGATAATATCAACTTCCAACTTCGTTCTATTCTTGATGAAGCAACAGATAAATGGGGATGCAAAATTAACAGAGTGGAAATTAAAGATATTAACCCACCAACAGATATTAGAGATGCAATGGAAAAACAAATGAATGCAGAACGTAATAAAAGAGCTTTAATTTTACAAGCTGAAGCTCAAAAACAATCTGATATTACTGTTGCAGAAGGTAAAAAGGAAGCTGCAATACTTGAAGCCGAAGCTGAAAGTGAAGCTAAAATTAGAAGAGCTACTGGTGAAGCTAAAGCTATAAAAGAAGTTGCTGAAGCTAAAGCTAAAGAAATTGCTATGGTTTATGCTGCAATGAAAGATGCTAAACCTGATGATAAATTAGTTCAATTAAAATCACTAGAAGCCTTAAAAGAAGTTGCAAATGGTGATGCAAATAAAATATTTATTCCATTTGAAGCTACTTCTGCTTTAAGTAGTTTAGGTGCTATTAAAGAAGTTATGAGCGATGATAAAAAGAAAGAAAAAAATAAATAATTAATTAAAATAAAAATATCACCATCTTATTAAAATAATAAGGTGGTGATATTTTTTAGTATCTTCTATAACAACCTCTTATCCAACCTGTTCTTCCACAATTGGATTGATTTGGTATTACATTCCCGGTAAGTGCAATTCCGCTATTATTTAAAGCATCCTTATTACTGTTGTTACATCCACAAGTAGAGTTGTTATTTTGCTGATCTAAACAATTACTATTTATTGTTAATAAATTTTGACTATTGCCATTATTACATCTACAACTAATTCTTAATAAATCATTGTTATTACTTACTTGATTATCATTTTCAGAACCACTTTGGCAGCATCCATTACGTGTTCTTGAAGATGTATTTTCATTAAATAATTTATTTCTTATATTTTGAAGTACTTTTATTATCCATGCTATAATAAAAGCTATTATTGTATATATTATTACAGCAATTAATCCCAATGCTAAATCAGTAATTACTCCTGTTGCAAATAATGAGAATAAAATTATTAAATATATTGAAAAAAATGTAATTGCAACTAATATTGGACATTTTAATATTTTCTCAAAAACTATTGCAAGAAGTACTGTAGCTAGAGGTAAGGCAAAAAATATAAGCAAATTCATAATACTTTCTCCTCCTTTTAGTCTCTCTTTTTATATATTATGAATTTGCTTATTTAAAAGTTACAATTTATTAATATTCAACAGATACCAAAAATAGTCCATATGGTGGCAATGTTTTTCCTGCATTTTCTCTTTTTTCTTCTTTTATAATATTTGGTATTTCATTTGGCTTTATTTTATTTAATCCAACCTCCACAAGTGTTCCTGCAATTATTCTTACCATGTTGTATAAAAAGCCATTTCCGTGTTAATTCTATTATTATTCTTGAATCATTCCTTTTATATACATTTGCTTTATAAATTGTTCTAACACTGCTTTTACTACTTGTTCCACTAGCTTTAAAAGCTTTAAAATCATGTTCTCCTTCAAAATATTTTGTTGCTTCTTGCATTTTTTCTATATCTAATTTTTGAGGAATATGGCATTCTAAGTTTCTATATATTGCTGATGAAAATTCAGAGTTATTTATAACATACCTATATGTTTTTCTTTTACATGTTAACCTACTGTGAAATCTTTCGTCTACCTCTTCTGCATTTATAATTCTAATTGTTTTTTTCAATTTTGTATTTAATGCAATCGGAATTTTTTCTATTGGAATTTTTGTATTTGTTTTAAAATTAGCTACTTGCCCTATAGCATGTACTCCTGCATCTGTTCTTCCCGAGGCATTTAAATCCACCTCTTCTCCTGTAACTAATTCTATTGCTTTTTCAATAGTTCCTTGAATATTTAGTCGATCCTTTTGTTTTTGCCAGCCATTAAAGTCTTTTCCATCATATTCTATTGTTAGTTTTATATTTCTCATTTTTTGTTTTAAGCACTTTCTTTAAATTTCTTTATTTTATCTTTTATTTTTTCAAAATTACTACTTGTTGTATTTTCTTTTTCAGGAAATCTTTTTGTTACAATATTGCTTATTAATATCTTTTTTAATACATCTTCTCTTACGTCTGCTATTAGTGTTCCATCTTTTGCAACAGAAATTTTACCTGTTTCTTCTGATACAACAACTGCAATTGCATCTGATTCTTTAGATATTCCAATTGCTGCTCTATGCCTTGTTCCTAATTCTTTTGCTATATCAGCATCACTTGCAAGTGGTAACATGCATGCTGCTGCTACGATTTTATTTTCACTTATAACTACAGCTCCATCATGCAAAGGAGTATTTGGTACAAATATATTTACTATTAATTGTGGTGAAACCTCGGCATTTACCTCTACACCTGTTGATATAATGTCTTTTATTTTTATATCTCTTTCTAATACTATTAATGCTCCAGTTTTACTTTTAGCAAGCTCTGTAGCTGCAATTACAACTTTGTATATATCTTCTTTTGTTCTGGTTGCAATATCTTTATCCATTCCAAACAATTTTGTAAATTTGTTTGTTCCTAATTGTTCTAATGCTCTTCTTATTTCTGGCTGGAAAATTATTATTAATAATATAACTCCCCAATTCATAACAGCAGACAATATGTAATTTAATATGTTTAAATTTAAAATTCCACTAAGCCATGTTGCAATAACCAAAAATGCAATTCCCTTAACTAATTGCCACGCCCTAGAATCTTTTACTATTTTTAATAAATTATATGCTAAAAATAATACTATTGCTATATCAATTAAAAGTGTTATTAATTTAAAAGGACTTTGTTGATATATTTGAACATATGTTAGTATGTTGTTTTTCAAATCTTCTATCATATTTTTCTCCTCTTTTTATTAGAAAATTAATCAAAAATAAAATATATGCATGATGCAAATACAGATAAAAGCATTAGAATAGCTAGTATTCCAGCCATTATTCTTACTGCTAGTTGTCCTTTATCTATTTTTAATTTATTTACTTTTTCTTTATTTTTTTCCATGTTTTATAATTTTCCTTTCTTTTATTTGTTATTTTTACATAATTATTATAGCACTTTTTTTATTTTTTGCAATAGAAATTTTTTCTTAAACTTTGTTGATTTTTATTATATTCTCCATTCTTTTTACTGCTAAAAGAGCCTTTTCTTCATCATTTGAAAAAATTTCACATAAACAATCATCTTCATTTACAAAATCGTGAATTTTTTTATTTAATACAATTCCAGCTGCTATATCTATTTTGTCTTCTTTTCTCACTCTTCCTGCACCTAAATAACATGCTGTTTTTCCAACTTCTTCTGCGTTTATTTCATTTATTATACCTTTTTCTTTACTTTTTACTTCTATTTTATATTTGGCTTTTGGAAACTTTTCAGTTTTTTCTAAATATGCAATATCGCCACCTTGATTTTTTACCATTTCTTTGAATTTTTCATACGCTAAACCATTTTTTATAGCCTCTAACATTTCTTCTTTGTTTTGATAAATGTCTTCTCCAAGACCTGCAAGTTTAATCATTTGACTTCCAAGTTCTAGTACTATTTCTTTTAAATCTTCTGGCATATCTTTTCCTTTTAAAAAGTTTATAGCTTCAATCATCTCTAGTGTATTTCCTACTGCATATCCAATTGGTTCGTCCATAGGAGTAAATACGCTTTTTACTTCTAAGTCTGCATAACTTCCTAGTTTTTCCATCTTTTCAGCTAATAATTTTGCATCTTCAATATTTTTCATAAAAGCACCTTTTCCATATGTTACTTCTAATACTATTTTATTTGCTCCTGATGCTATTTTTTTACTCATTATACTTGATGCTATTAGTGGAATATTTTCAACACAACTTATAGCATCTCTTAAAGCATATATTTTTTTATCTGCTGGTGCTAAATTCATAGTTTGTCCTATCATACTTATTCCAATTTTGTGTACATTTTGTTTAAACTCTTCTATTTTTATATTTGTTTTATAACCAGGTATTGACTCTAATTTATCAACAGTTCCTCCTGTAAAACCAAGACCTCTTCCAGACATTTTTGCAACAGGTACTCCTAGTGATGCAACAATTGGAAGCAATATTATTGATACTTTATCTCCAACTCCTCCTGTACTATGTTTGTCAACTATTGTTTCTCCAAATTCTGATAAATCCAATACTTCTCCTGATTTTGCCATACTAAATGTTAAATCATATAATTCTACATCTGTCATTCCATTTATAAAAATTGCCATAATTAAGGCTGCTGCTTGATAATCTGTTATATTATTTTTTGTATATTCTTTTACAAAAAATTCTATTTCTTCTTTACTTAAAATTTTTTTATCCCTTTTTTTTGCTATAATGTCTAATATATTCATAATTTCTCCTTCCAATTAAACAAAATGTGTTATAAAGCTTTTTCTATGTAATGGGCATGGTCCATATTCTTTAATTGCTGCAATATGTTTTGCTGTTCCATAGCCTTTATGTGATGAAAATCCATACTGTGGATATATTTTGTCCCATTCTCTCATTATTCTATCCCTTGTAACTTTTGCAATTATTGATGCAGCAGAAATAGCATAACATTTAGCATCTCCTTTTATTATTGATTGATATGGTATATTTAAAGTATCAATTCCTGTTAGAGCATCAACTAATATTAAATCTGGCTTTATATCCATTTGTTTTATTGCAGTTGTAACACCTTTTTTAGTTGCTTGCAATATATTTATTTCATCAATTTCATCTTGATAAATTATTCCTATTCCATAACTTATTGCTTCTTCTAAAATAATATCATATAGTTTTTCTCTTTTTTTCTCAGATACTTTTTTAGAATCATTTACTCCTTCAATCATTGAGTCTTTGGGCATTATAACTGAGGCAACAACAACAGGACCTGCTAGAGGTCCTCTTCCTGCCTCATCAATTCCTGCTATATATTTTATATTTCTTTTATAATATTCATATTCTATTTCTTTTAGCTTTTTTAATCTTTCTTCTTCTTTTTCTTTCATTTTTACCAGTATTCCTTTCTTTAAAGGGACGAAATTTGATTAAAAATATTGTTTTTACAATTATTTTTCAAACTTCCCTTCTTTAAAGGTATTATATGTTATTTAGTTATTTTCTTGTAAGCTAGATAATGTATAATACATTGTTTGATTCTTTTTTACTCCAGGAGTATATATTACATCTAAATTTTTATAATCACTTGCATCAAATACTATTACATAGTCACCATCATTAAATTCTTTTGCTAAATCCTCTAATCCCATTTTAGATAATGTACTTTTTGTTATTTGATAAAATTCTAAACCATTTCCTTTGTTAATATTACTTCCTACTTTTGATTCTAATTCTTCTTCATTAGTTGGTTTTGTCATATTATATTTTTCCGAAAATTTTTCTGCTCTTGCTGAAACTTTGTCCTCTTCATCCCATACAGATGAATTTACTTCTTCTGCATATACTTTTGCTTTTGCTCTTATAGTAATCATATCTGTTACATAAGTTTCTACTCTTGTGTTTTGCATTAAACCAGAACCTTGAGTTATAGTTATACTTGCAATTATTAATATTACAATTATTGTTATAACTAATGCTACCATAGTAATTCCATTATTTTTACTTAATTTTTTCATATTTACTAATATTCCTTTCTTTTAAGGCACAAAGTTTGAGTAAACATATCGTATTTAACAATTATTTTCAAACTTTCACTCATTATTTTAATAAAGAGCTTAATAAAAAAATATATTAAGCTCTTCCTAAGATTTATGTAGCTATATAATAACCTACTCCTCTTTTTGTAATTAATATTTTAGGATTTGATGTATCTTTTTCTATTTTTTCTCTTATACGTCTTACAGTTACATCAACTGTTCTTATATCTCCATAATACTCATATCCCCATACTTTTTCAAGTAGTGTTTCTCTTGTTACAACCTGACCTGGATCTGTTGCTAAAAATTTTAGAACTTCAAATTCTCTTAATGTTAAATCCACTACTTTATTATTTACCATTACCTCAAATCTATCTAAGTCTAATGTAAGTACTCCTACATTTATAATATTTGTTCTTTTTAAGTCCGATATTTCTTCAGTTTTTTCGTTTTCTTTTTCTTCTCTTTTTATATCTGCAATAACATCTGCTTTTCTTAAATTTGCTTTTACTCTAGCTAGTAATTCTCTTATGCTAAATGGTTTTGTTATGTAATCATCTGCACCTAGTTCTAGTCCAATTATTTTGTCTAATTCTTCGTCTTTTGCTGTTACCATAAGTATTGGTACATTCATCATATTTTTTATTCTTTTGCATACTGTTAGTCCATCTAATTTTGGTAGCATTATATCTAGCAATATTAAATCTGGCTTTTTCTCTTGTGCTACCTCAATTGCTTCTAAACCATCTTTTGCCTCTACAACATTATATCCTTCTTTTAATAGATTGCATGACAATAGATTTAATATCATTTTTTCATCGTCAACTATTAATATTGTTTTTTTATAATCTTTTTCTTGTTCTTCCACAAACGAGCCCCCTTGTTTTAGCATTGTCTTTTTAAATATATCACATTTAAATATATTATACAAGTTTTATTTTAAAAATTCTTTAACTTCTTGTAGTAATGCTTTTTCACCATTTTTATCTATTTTTAGTGTTATCATTGGCTTTAATCCTGATGAAAATTGAATTTTTGAACCATATTTTTTTATAAGTTCTGGAACTTTGTTATTATCGAATTTGTTTACATCATATGTAAATACAACTGAATCTTTTCTGCTTTGTATTTTTGTTAAATATTGTTTTTTAGCTAATTGTTTTATTCTTGATATTTCAATTAGATTTTCAATCTCATTAGGCATATTTCCAAATCTATCTATTATTTCGTCTATAACATTTCTTATATCTTCTTCATTTTTACATAATGCTATATCTTGGTAAATTTCTATTTTTTGATTTTGATCTTCTATATAACTATCTGGTATGTAACTTGTTACATTTAAGTCTATTTGACAGTTTATTTCTTCTTCAACAGCAATACCTTGCTCTTCTTTTAAAACTTCATCTAATATCCTACAATATGTATCATATCCAACTTCTTCTAGGTGACCATGCTGAACTTCTCCTATTAGACTTCCAGCTCCTCTAATTTCTAAATCTCTCATAGCAATTTTAAATCCAGATCCAAATTCAGTAAATTCTTTTATTGCTTTTAAACGTTTATCTGCAACCTCTGATAACATTTTGTCTTTTCTGTATGTAATATAAGCATAGCCTTGTTTATTAGATCTTCCAACTCTACCTCTTAATTGATATAGCTGTGCTAAACCAACTCTATCTGCATTTTCCATTATTATTGTATTTGCATTTGGTATATCTATTCCAGATTCTAAAATTGTTGTACAAACTAAAACATTTATATTTCCCTCTATAAACTCTTCCATTATGTCTTCAATTTCTTCTCCTGTCATTCTGCCATGTGCAAATCCTACTTTAGCTTCTGGAACTATCCTAGATATTTTATCTGCTTTAAGTGCTATTTCTTCAACATTATTAAATAAATAAAATACTTGACCATCTCTTTCTAACTCTTTTAAAATTGCCTCTTTTATAACTTCTTCATCATATTCTAAAACATATGTCTGTACAGGTTTTCTATTTTGTGGCGGTTCATAAATTACAGACATATCTCTAACACCAACAATTGACATATGAAGTGTTCTAGGTATTGGAGTAGCTGTCATAGTTAATACATCTACATTTGTTTTATATTCTTTTATTTTTTCTTTTGCTTTTACCCCAAATCTTTGCTCTTCATCAATTATTAAAAGTCCTAAATCTCTAAAGCTTACGTCTTTTCCTAATATTCTATGTGTTCCAATTAAAATGTCTATATCACCTAATTTTACTTCCTTAAGAATTCTATTTTTATCTTTTGTTGTTCTAAATCTATTCAGCACATCAACTGTTATTGGAAAATCTTTCATTCTCTCTTTGAAAGTCTCATATTGCTGTTTTGCAAGTACTGTTGTTGGTGCTAAATATACAACCTGTTTATGATCCATAACAGCCTTAAAAGCTGCTCTAATTGCTACCTCTGTCTTTCCATATCCAACATCTCCACATAATAATCTATCCATTGGCTTTTCATTTTCCATGTCCTTTTTTACTTCTTCTATACAACGTAATTGATCATCTGTTTCAACATATGGAAATGCTTCTTCAAATTGTTTTTGCCATTCTGTATCTTTTGAAAAAGCAAAGCCTTTGGATTTTTCACGTCTTGCATATAATTCTATTAATTCTTTTGCAACTGTTCTTAAATTTTTTCTAAGTTTTGTAGTTGTTTTTTCCCAATCTTTAGAACCCAATTTATTTAATTTTAAATTTAATTCTTCTCCACCAACATATTTTCTTATTTCATCTAATGAATTTGTTGGAATATATAAAATATCATCATCAGAATATTTTAATTTTATATAATCTCTTGTTGTTCCATCTGCATTTATCGTATTTACTCCTATATATATTCCTATTCCATATCTTCTATGAACTACATAGTCTCCAATTTTTAAATCTGCAAACACTACTTTTTCTGCTTGTTTAAAGGTTTCGCTTTTTTTCTTTTTCAAATTTCTTGTAGCATCAACTAAATCACTTGCAACTATAACTACTTGGTTAAGTTCAATACTAAAAAATCCTTTTGAAAGCTTTCCTACTGTAATTACTACAGTATCAGTGTCTTTTGTAATTATTGTATTATCTAATTTTTCTTGGTACATAGATAAAATATTATAATCCATAAGCATTTTTTTTATTTTATCTGCTTTTTCTTTTGTATCTACTACAATATATACTTTTTTATTTTGTTTTTTAAAATTTTCAATATCATTAATAAATAAATCTATTCCACTTTTAAAATAATTAAGTTCTTTATATTTAAAATCAAATTTCTGCATTCCACTTTTTAATTTGTCATCTAATTTTTCTAAATATATAGATTGATAATTATTTATTTTATTATTAATTTCATCTATTCCTTCATAGTCTTTTAAAATATCTGGAACAATTCTTTCTTTTTCAATTAATGCTTTAATTGTACTCTCATTATCATTTTCAATATTCTCGTTTCTTTGATATATTTTATTAAATTCATCAATAAAAACTAATGACTTACCATTTAAATAATCCAAAATTGTTTCTGTATTTTTATAAAAAGAATCAAAATACCTATCAATTTTGCTTATATAATCTCCATTTAATATTCTTTCTATATCAGATTCTACTTTTTCTATTATTTTTTCAGAATAAACCTTTTGATTAATATTTTTAACTACATCTTCTACTTTATTTTCTAATAGATACTCATGTGCTGGAAATATTTCAGCTTTTTCTAAATTTTCTACAGATCTTTGACTTATTATATTAAAGTTTCTAATCGAGTCAATTTCATCTCCCCATAGCTCTATTCTTATTCCCGTATTTTGAGTAGTAGAAATATCTATTATTCCTCCTCTTATGCTAAATTGTCCTCTAGCATCTATTAAGTCAAATCTTTCATATCCTAAATTTATAAGTTTTTGCTTTAATTCTTCTAAGTCACATCTATCTCCAATTTTAAAACTTAGCATGTTTTTATATAATACATTTTTAGATATCATTTTTTGTTTTATGGCTTCTAAAGATGTAATTATTATTATATTTTGATTTTTGTAAATTTTATTTAATATATCTATTCTTTCATATGGTAAATTCTTACTTTCTGCAACATAGTCGTATGTTATTATTTCTCTTTTAGGAAAATATACAACTTTATCTGTAAAAAATTTAATATCATTTAATAAACTTTGTGCTTGAATCTCATTATATGTTATTACCATTATTGGTTTTTTATTTTTTTCTAAACAAGAACTTATAATTGCAGCTTCGCTAACGCCAGTTAAGCCCGATATTGCTATCGGGCTTTGTTTATTTTCTATACTTTTTATAAAATCATTATATTTTAAACTTTTATCAAGTTCTCTTAGTATTAAATTCATTCTTCTCTACTTCTTTCTTCTTTTTGAATTTTTTGCCTCATTTGTTCAATTACTTGTTCTTTTTCCTTTGCTTTTTGTTCTTTAGATTTTACTTTTATATTTTTCATTGTTTCTTTGTCTTTTTCTTCAAATATCTTTTTTTCTATTATATCTACTCTTTTTAGAGACTCAAGTAGTTCTCTTTTTAATCTTTTTAAATGTTCATCATCTTCATTTTCATCATCATCAGATTCTTTCTTTTTTTTGCTTTTATAATCTATTGTATCATTTTTTTTATATCTTTTTATTGCTTCTTCTTGAGATAGCTCTGGTTTTTCTTCATCTAAAAAATCTGCTAATGTTCCTTTTATATCTATTATTTTTT
Organism: uncultured Clostridia bacterium; assembly: GCA_934141475.1. Lineage (GTDB taxonomy): Bacteria > Bacillota > Clostridia > TANB77 > CAG-508 > CAG-269. The sequence continues at coordinate 6,596 of CAKPCG010000012.1, read as the reverse complement.
CATCATCTTCTTGATTTTGATTTCCTTGCATATAAGAACTCCTTGTTTTTTATTTTCCTATACTTTATCATATTTTAAGAAAAAAATCAATATTTTTTGGAAAATATTGTAATTTTTAATTTGCTTTAATTTGTTTTTTTATTTGTGATTTGTAATTTTGAATGTTTTTAAAAATGATTTTTTGTAAATCAACTTTTTCTAGATAATAATAATATCTCGCAAAAGGATTTTTATTATCTAAAAAAGAGTAAAAAACAATTAAAGTTTTTTACTCCTTTTTTTAATTTTAAGTGACTTTATTAGATTTTTTCTTTACTTACAATCTTGCCACTTGTTTTGTCGAGTCTATGAAGGAATACCTGTTGTTTTTCATTTTGTACCAACCCAAGCTCGTATTTCTTATCAGTTGCAATTAATTTTCCATTTGTATTGTAAATCTTTTGCATCCTTTTCGTACTAATTTTAATGAATACTTTTTCCTCTATTGATATATATTCAACATCTGCACTCAATCCTTCTGAACATATTTTAATAGCATCTTGAATAGAATAGATATTACGTGTTTTGCCCAAAGCCTCACAGATCCATATAGGACCAACAAAAAATACATCTAAAGTCTTATATTTCTGTTCGGTTGTTGTAACCTCGCTTGTATTCTTGCCTTGTGTTATATCTTCAGATTCCGAGTGCATTTCTTGATTGCTTTTTACTATAGTTACAATCTTTACCTTGTTATCGTCGGTAGATATTTTTATCCGACGAATTTCTTCATCACTTACTCGGATTTCATTTGTTACCTCCATTTTTTGTCCTCCATTTTTCTGAAACTAAATTTTTAGGTACCTTTGTATTATACCATATTTTGTTATTTTTTCAATATGTGGGAGGATTTTTTTATTGATTATTTTTTTGTAAAATAGTAAAAAACGCCGGAATGCATATTCGCATTCCGGCTTTTGGAGATTTTAAACAACGGCTTTCATAAGTAAAGGTATTAACCCACTAAATAACCTTCAAAGTTATAAAGAGACTTATAGCCTGTTTTTTTGTCCTGTTTCTGAATGCAAGCTCCAGAACCAGCAAAAACAACATTAATAATTTTACTGTTGTTCTTTTCGGTAGCAACCGTTAATCCCGCAGCATCATAAATTGTCTGGCAACCAGTATCAGCTTCGGTTACCTTGAAGTAAAGCTTTCCTGCTACCACATTGACTTCAAGGTCATCCTCGTTTCCAACTGAAATAACCTTTTTACACAAATCAAGATTATACCAGTCAACCTTTCCACCTTTGTTGTCAACACACTGTGCCATGTGATCCTCCAGTTCCAGTCTTGTAATTAACTGGTACTTGCCACCACCAACGGTTCTGCTTACAGCATTGTCCTCAGAATCCCGGTCTTTTTCTGTTACTTTTACGGAATTATTTTGTTTGATATAAATCTTTCTTACAATTCCTTCTTCTTTAAAGTAATTAGAATACGACATCATTTTTCTACCTCCGTTTTTTCTGCTTTTGTTTATTTGTGACTACCCTATATTTTACCACATTATGTAACTTTTTGCAAGCCTTATAAGAAAAAAAGGCTACATAATGCCTTAATTTAGCTTTATATAACCTTTTTATTTTTTATTATTGTAATTCGATTGTAGCTCCAACTTCTGTGAATTTAGCTTTTAATTCTTCAGCTTCATCTTTGCTAACATTTTCTTTTACTACTTTAGGAGCTCCATCAACTAATTCTTTAGCTTCTTTTAATCCTAATCCTGTAGCATCTCTAACTACTTTTATAACTTTAATTTTTTGATCTCCAGCTGATGCTAAAACAACATTGAATGATGTTTTTTCTTCAGCAGCTGCTCCAGCAGCTCCTGCAGCAGGTGCAGCTGCTGCAACTGCAGATACTCCAAATTCTTCTTCTATAGCTTTTACTAATTCTGATAATTCTACAACTGTCATTTTTTTGATTTCTTCAATCATTTCTTCTTTATTCATTTTTCAATCCTCCATAATTTAAATTTTAATTTTTATTTTTATTTTTTAAAGCCTTTTAATTAAGCTTCTTCTTTTTGAATTCTAACTTGGTCAAGAGCAATTGCAAGTTTTGAAATATTTGCAAGTAATCCACCAGCAAGCATAGATAGTAATTCTTCTCTTGATGGTAATTTTGCTAATGTGATTATTTCATCAGCAGTCATTACTTTTCCTTCAATAACTCCACCTTTAATTTTGTAGAAATCATTTTTCTTTGTAAAGTTATATATTGCCTTTGTTGGCTCTAAATAATCTCCATTTGTCATTATTACTGCTGTAGGTCCTTCTAATTCTTTATCTAAACTTTCAACACCACATTCAGCTAATGCTCTTCTTGTGATATTATTTTTTATAACTTTGTATTCAGCACCGATGTTTCTAATTTCTGTTCTTAAATTTGTAACATCAGCAACGTTAATTCCTCTGTAATCTACTAAAAGTATTAATTTAGCATCTTTCATTTGTTCTGCTAATTTTGATACTTCTTCTTTCTTTAAGTTGATATTTTTTTCACTTGCCATTTGTTTTTTTCACCTCCTGAAATTTTTTAAGTTTTATATAATTTAAAAACTTTTACTAATTATTAAAAAAACTCGTTATAGCCTACACTTCGAGACATATAACGAGTTTTTCTCTATATATGCCTCGGTAGGACTTACTTTTGCCTACTGTCTTTGGCTTATTTTATTTATATTATTCTACTGAAATTCCAGGTCCCATTGTTGTTGTTACTGAAATGCTTTTTATGTATTGTCCTTTAGCTGCTGCTGGTTTTGCTTTTATTATGGCATCCATAATTGTTTGATAGTTTTCTTGTAATTTTTCAGCTCCAAATGAAACTTTTCCAAATCCTAAGTGAATAATATTAGTTTTATCTAATCTATATTCCACTTTACCTGATTTAATATCAGCAATTGCTTTTGTTACATCCATTGTAACTGTTCCAGATTTTGGATTTGGCATTAATCCTTTTGGTCCTAATACTTTACCTAGTCTACCTACTACACCCATCATGTCTGGTGTTGCAACAACAACATCATAGTCAAACCAGTTATCATTTTGTATTTTTGGTATTAATTCTTCAGCACCAACATAGTCTGCTCCAGCTTTTGTAGCTTCATCAGCTTTTGGTCCTTTAGCAAATACTAATACTTTTAAAGTTTTTCCTGTACCATTTGGTAATACAACAGTTCCTCTAACTTGTTGATCAGCATGTTTAGAATCTACTCCCAATTTAACATGTAATTCAACTGTTTCGTCAAATTTTGCTTTTGGCATTTTTTCGATAATTTCTAAAGCTTCATTAATTGGATATTTTTTATTTGCTTCAATTAATTTACTGCTTTCTTGATATCTTTTACTCATTTTTTAATCCTCCTTTGGTATTATCGAGCTTTTGCTCTCCCAATAAATTTATATAAATTGCTATTTATATCGTAATAATATTATTAGTCAACTACTACTACACCCATTGAACGTGCAGTACCAGCTACCATGCTCATTGCAGCTTCTAATGATGCTGCATTTAAATCAGGCATTTTTTGTTCAGCTATAGCTTTTACTTGTTCTTTAGTTATTTTAGCTACTTTTTCTTTATTTGGTTTTCCTGAACCTTTTTGAATACCTAATGTTTTTCTAATTAAAACAGCTACAGGTGGAACTTTTGTTATAAAGTCAAAAGATTTATCTTTGTAAACTGAAATAACAACTGGTATTATTAAACCTGCTTGACTAGCTGTTCTATCATTAAATTCTTTTACGAATTGCATTATATTAACACCACTTGAACCCAATGCTGGTCCTACTGGTGGAGCTGGAGTTGCTTTTCCTGCTTCAATTTGTAATTTAATTTGTTTAACTACTTCTTTTTCTGCCATTTTTTATGGCACCTCCTTAATTAATCTAGTTTTTGAACTTGTGAAAATTCTAGTTCTACTGGTGTTTCTCTACCAAACATAGATACTAAAACAATTACTTTGTTCTTATCTTTTTTAATTTCTTTTACAATTCCTGTATATCCATCTAATGGACCTCCAAGAATTTTTACATTATCATCTACATTATAATCTACATTTATTGGCACATTATCAAATCCCATTTTTCTAATTTCTTCATCTGAAAGTGGAATTGGATCTGTTCCTGAACCAACAAAACCTGTAACACCTCTTGTGTTTCTAACTATATACCATGATTCTTCTGTTACAATCATTTTTATTAAAACATAACCTGGAAAAACTTTTTTTAGATTTGTTTTTTTCTGACCATCTTTTATTTCTATTTGTTCTTCCATTGGAACTATTATATCAAAAAAGAAGTCTTCAAGTTCTCTATTTTTTACTGTCTTTTCAAGGTCTGTTTTTACTTTATTTTCATAACCTGAATATGTATGAACTACATACCATCTTGGAACCATATCATAATCTTTTTGAGACATTAGTTTAGCCTCCCTTATTTTTATTGATTTGCTTCAGAATTATTTTCTGTTGATTCTTCTGTTTGATTGCTTTGTGTTTCAATGTTTTCTAAGTTTTGTTTGGCATTTTCCTCTGAAGTATTTGAACTTTCAGAATTTTCTACACTGCTGTTTTCACCATTATTATTTTGTTCTTCACTATTATTTTCTTCATTATTTGCATCTCCTTCTGAACTTTCATCTTCAGAATTGTTTGTTGCTTGGAATGAAGATTGTACCTTTTCTTGTAATTTTGATATTCCATGTTTGTTTAAGTTATCAAAACAGAAATCAAGAACAAAAACACATACTGCAAATATTAAAACAAATGCGATTACGGCAATAGTATTATTTGCAAGTTCTTTTGGTGTTGGCCAAACAACTTTTTTAAGCTCTGCTTTCATTTCTTTAAAATAGCTACTTTTTTGCTTTGCTTCTTTTTTTTCTTTTTTAGCCATTTTATATCCTCCTTAAAATAGCTTTATTATTTTGTTTCTTTATGTGTTGTACGTTTTTTGCAGAATTTACAATATTTAACTAATTCAAGTCTATCTGTATTGTTTCTTTTATTTTTTGAAGTCATGTAATTTCTATTTTTGCATTCTGTGCATTCTAGTATAATATTTTCTCTTGGTCCTTTTGCTGCCATTTTATACACCTCCGAATTAATTTACCTTTTTTATTTAAACGATGTGAACATATATATCTAAGTTACATATGCCTAAATATTCTATCACTTTAGTAATAATATGTCAACCATTTTTTTACATTTTTAGGAAATAATTTTAATTAGTAACTTTCTTTTGCTTTTCTAAATAAAATTTACTTTTTCAGTTGACCAATAATTTTTAATTTTAAGACATCGTTATTTTTCTTTTATGGCTAAATAGTGACTATTTACTTCTTTTGCCTTTTTTCTTTTGTACGGAATATCCAAATTTTCCTATTTTTTTGCCTTGTGTGTAGTATCCTCCATTAGCATATGATATTAGATTACATTTACTAATGTCAAAAGCTCCTTTTTCGTCTATATATTTATCATCAGCATTTATTGCCAATACATCTGCTATAAACATACTATGACTTCCAAGTTCTTTTATCTCTCTTACTTTACATTCTATTGATACAGGGCTTTCTTCAATCATTGGAGCATTTACAAAATTCGCTTTTTCTTTATGCAAATTCATTTCTTTAAATTTATCGTATTTTCTTCCAGATCTACATCCACACCAGTCTGTTTTTTTGGCTAAATCTTTGTTAGTAAGATTTATTACAAATTCTCCTTGCTCTTTTATTATATTGTAAGAATATCTTTCAGGTCTTACAGATATATATACCATTGCAGGATTTGTGTTTATTATTCCAGTCCATGCAACTGTTATGATATTTGCTTTTTCCATAGTACCACAAGATACCATTACAGCAGGAATTGGATAAATAAAAGTACCTGGTTTCCAAGTTGTTTTTGACATTATTTACACCTCTTTTTATATTTTTTTTATTATTTATATTTTTTATATCTTTATTCATCTTAATTATTACGAAAAAAAAGCACAAATCAAACTTTTTGTCTGATTTCTACCTTTTAAACAAAAAAAAATCTAGCGACAACCTATCTTTCCAACAGGGTAACCCGTAAGTATTTTCGGCACATTTGAGCTTGACTTCTGTGTTCGGGATGGGAACAGGTATTTCCTCAATGTAATCATCACTAGAAAATTATTGTATGCAATTTTTAGCACACTCAAAAATACATAGATGAATTTGTTTTAGGCTTTTCCAATCTAGTTAAAGACCTTCGTTATTTTTTTAACCTTGTGGTTAAGCCCTCGATTTATTAGTATTGGTTAGCTTAATGGCTCTCACCACTTACACTTCCAACCTATCTACCAGTTAGTCTTTCTGGAATCTTACTACCTTTCGGTATGGCATATCTTATCTTAGGGTGGGCTTCACACTTAGATGCTTTCAGCGTTTATCCCTTCCGAACTTAGCTTCCCAGCTGTGCCTCTGGTGAGACAACTGGTGTACCATCGGTTCGTTCAGCCTGGTCCTCTCGTACTAGGGCCAACTCCCTTCAAATATCCTCCGCCTGCGACAGATAAGGACCG
>CAKPCG010000011.1 GCA_934141475.1 uncultured Clostridia bacterium | reverse complement strand
CGTATTATACTATGTTGTTTTTTGTTTGTCAAGTCTTTTTTTAATTTTTTTTAATTTATTTTTTTGACTTGTTTTTTTGCTTTTAGACATAAAAAAATTAGTAACTTTTTTGCCTCTGTTTTCCTGTTAGATTTCCTTATTACTAACTTTGTTTTAGCTATTTATTTTAACTTTTTATGTCCTCCTGCGTGGTACGTTCTTATATTAACACCTTATTCGACATTTGTCAACACTTTTTTTCATTTTTTTTATTTTTTTTCTTTTGTATTTTTTATCTATTCTTCCCTTTCCTTTTGTACAGTGCTTTTCCCCGATTTTAAATCTTCTTTTTTTAAATTAATATATCCCATATTTGTAGTTATATCTGATGTATTTTCTAAATGTTCTTTTGCCATTTGTTCTTGAATAGTTAATTTTGAAGGTTCTTCTTTTTCTTCTAAATTAAACGGTATAGATAATCTTGCCATTATTGGAATAAATAATGGTTCTTTTTTAATTTTTTCTGATATTCTTTTACTTTCTATATCAATTGCAATATTTGCATATTTAATTGCTTGATCTTTTTGTCCTCTCATTAATTTTATTTTCGCAAGTTCAAAATAACTATCCGCTTCTAGCTCATCTTCTTGAAGAGTCTGTTCAAAATATTCTTCTGCCGAATCTAAATCTTTATATAGCATAGCAATTTGAGCTAAATTATATTTAGCATTATAAAATAAACTATTTAGTTCAGCTGCCTTTTCGTAGCATTCTTTTGCACTATTAAAATCATTTAACAATGTATATGCAAGTCCTAATTGATAATTTATATCAAAACTTGTTGGATTATATTTTAATGCTTCTGTTAATATAGAAACAGCATCTTTGAATCTTTCTGTTTCTATTAATAAGTCTCCTAATGTTATTGTAGCATTATAATAATTTGGATTTTTATCTAATAATCCATATAGCATTTCAATTGCTTCTTCTTTTCTTTCAGATTCATTAAGAAGTACTGCCACTTTGTAATATGAATCATAATCTTTTTTATTTATTTCTATACATCTTACATATTCATCTATTGCTTTTCTTATTCCGCCTTCTTTTTCATAAATTCCCGCTAGATATTTATGTGCATTGTAATTGTTTGGATTTTTATCTATTATAGAAAGCAATTCATCTTTTGCTTTTTTTAAATCTCCTCTAGCTAAATATATTTTTACTTTTAAAAATTTAGCTTCATTTATTATATCTATATTTTTATGTTCCAATATAAGTATTATACTTGGTATTATTATTGACATTATATATATTGATATTTTTAAGAATATATTTGCATTTAAATTAAAAACTATTCCAATTCCATCTATTATTATTCCTGCAGCACATAATATTAATAAAAAAATATATCCTGTTTCATTCTTTTTTATCATTTTATAAAATATTATTCCAAAAATAATAACTGATGTAGTTATAAAAAATAATTGTTCTAACATGTTTTCACCTCTTATTTATTTTAAGTATTTTTATTTTACTACATATCATTTAAAATATCAACAAAATTTTTTCTTAAAACTTTTCTTATAATAAGGAATTAATATTTTTAATTTTTTTCAAAAAAACATTTCTTTTTACGTCATTTTATGATAAAATCTAAAAAACAAAACATACTAAAAGAAATAGGAGGAATTATTATGGAAGTAGTTAGATGTTCTCGTTGTGGAGCTTTTTATACAAACGGTGGTTATGTATGCCCAAAATGTGAAGATAAGGATAATTTCGAATTATCTGAATTCAAAAATTATGTAGAAAACAATGGTATTGAATTGAAATCCTTAGATCAAGTTTCTATTTCTACAGGAATTTCAGAAAAAAACCTAAATCGTTTTCTAAATTATGACGGACTTGAAGGATATAAAAAATTATTTAAATAAATAATAGGTAAGGTATCTTAAAAGTAAGATACCTTTTATTTTTAGGAGGTAAATTTATGCAAAATGTATTTGAAATTTTAGAAGAAAGAAATTACATTGAACAAATGACACATGAAGAACAAATGAAACAATTATTTTCAAAGACAAGCGTTCCATTTTACATAGGAATTGACCCTACAGCAGACAGTTTACATGTTGGGCATTTTGTTTCATTAATGGTTGCAAGCCATATGCAAAAATGTGGACATAAACCTATTATACTTATGGGTGGAGGAACAGCAATTATTGGTGATCCATCAGGAAAAACTGATATGAGAAAAATGTTAACTAGAGAAGATATTAATCACAATGTAGAATGTATAAAAAAACAAGTTGAAAAATTTGTTAGTTTTGAAGGAGAAAATGCTGCAATTATAGTAAATAATGCAGATTGGTTATGTGATTTAAAATATATTGAATTTATGAGAGAAATAGGAAGTAAATTTACTATTAATAAAATGCTAGCAGCAGATTGCTACAAAAATAGAATGGATACAGGTCTTACTTTTTTTGAAATGGGATATATGCTTATGCAATCTTATGACTTTTTACACTTATACGAAACTTATGGATGCAAACTTCAAATGGGTGGAAATGATCAATGGTCTAACATAATAGGCGGTGTTGAATTAATAAGAAAAATAGGAAAAGACGATTCTTTTGGTTTAACATTTAAACTTCTTACTACAAAAGAAGGTAAAAAAATGGGTAAAACTGAAAAAGGTGCTTTATGGTTAGATTCTGAAAAAACTTCGCCTTATGAATTTTACCAATATTGGAGAAATATTGATGATAGTAGTGTTTATACTGTAGGTTCTATGCTTACATTTTTACCAATGGAAGAAGTTAATCGTTTAGCATCTCTAAAAGATGAAAATATAAATGAAGCAAAAAAAATCTTAGCTTATGAAATTACAAAACTTGTTCATGGTGAAGCTCAAGCTCTAAAAGCTAAAGAAGCATCAGATGCTTTATTTGAAGGTAAAGGTTCTGTAGATAATATGCCTAGAGTAAAACTTTCAAATCCAAATTGCAGTTTAACTGAAGCAATTGTAGAATGTGGAATTTGTACTTCTAAATCTCAAGCAAAAACTTTAATCTCACAAGGAGCTATTAGTTTAAATGATGAAAAAATAACAGATATTTCTTATATGCTTTCTGATAAAGATTTTGAACCAGAAAATACAATTATTAAAAAAGGCAAAAAAATCTATTATTGTTTAGAAAAATAATAGATTTTAAAAAAATTCCATCCTTATGTTTAATAAGGACGGAATTTTTTTATACACCGTTTTCTACACTAACTACTGTATTTTCTTCTATAATATTTTCATTACTATCATTTTTCTTTTCTTCTTCTGTTTTCTTCTTTAATGATTTTATTAAATCTTGCAATCTTTGAATATCAGAGCCCATAAGTTCCCAATTATTGCTACCTAATGATTCTGATAAATTATCATTTGCTTTTATTATAGAGTTAATTATTCCATCTATGTCTTCGGTGTTATTTATCTCTATTTTAGTTGCATCTTGTGAAATTAAACTTTCTACCGCTTCTTTTAAATCATTTCCAATGGCAACTTTATTTCCAGAAGCCACAACAACCTTTTTTAAAGCTGGCACTTTACTCTCATTTACAAGTGTTTGATATATTGGTTCTATATATATAAGTGTATTATCTACCGGAACTATTATCATGTTTCTAGTAACTTTAGCACCTGTAACAGATAGACTATCTATTTGGCTTTGAATAGTTTCATCTTGTGAAATCTGTGTATCTAACTGTGTTGGCCCAAGTATACTTGTATCTGAATGTAATGATTTTAGTGTTAATTTATTTTTTCCATTTTCTACTGTTCCTACAAGATATGATGTTATGTTTTGTTTATTTTTAGGTGTATATATTTGTATTAAACCAATTTGGCTTTCATTATTATCTGATTTTACCATTGTATAATATGGTTTCAATGTGTTTTTATTTTTGCTACTTGTTTGTCCATTTTTATATGTTGCTTTTTCCCATGTATTATCACTTCTATATAATACATCTGCTTTTGTATTATGATATTCTTCTAGCATTGTTGATTGAACATTATATAAAAATTCTGGATATATAAATTGTTCTTGTATTTTTTCTGGTATTTCGTTTTCTAAATCTTGGAATAATTTTGGATATACTTTTCTATATGCCATTGCTATTGGGTCTGTTCTGTCTGTTATATAATATTTTATTTCTCCTGTATAACTATTTATTATAACCTTAATAGAATTTCTTATATAATTTATATCTCTTTTTTGTCCATTGTAATCTATTTCTGTATAAGTTGAATATGGATAGCTACTAGATACTGTATAAGCATCTAAAACCCAGTAAATATCCCCATTTTCATCAATAACTGTGTATGGATTATTGTCATATAAAACATCTGGAAGTGCAAGTCTTGCTCTTTTTATTATATTTCTATTTATTAAAACTTTGCTATCTGATGTTACCGAGCTTGAAAATGCAATATTAGTATTTTTTTCTTTTAATCCTAATATTAATCTATCTATAAATTTTAGTGATAAACCTGCATCTCCTTGATATGTTGTTTCATAATCTTTTTGATCATCTGAATAATCAAATTCATTATTATTTTTTGTATTTGTAACAACTGTTGTATTTGTCTCTAATCCATAATATATTCTTGGTTGATTAATATTTATAACATTTTCGCTTTTTTGTGATATATCATTTTGAATATATTTTATTGTTCCATCATTTGCAGATTCTGTTGCTGATGAAAGTATTAAACCATACCCATGTGTATATTCATATGTTTTACTATTGTATGTTCTTTTATTACTTACTATTTCTCTTGGTGAAATATACATTAATTTCTTTTGACCATCTACATTATAACTTGCAATTTTTGCTGTTTTATATGTATAATATCCAGCTCCTGCTTGATTTTCATTTAAGTTTTCTAATACTGTTTGTTTATCTATTATTACAGCATTATTAATAATTTCTTGGTTGTTTTCTACATCTTCTGATGTTATTGTTCCTGCATATTCTATGCTATCTACATTGCAGTCTATTCCATATGCTTTTTTAGTTGTTTCTATATTACTTTCTATATATTTTCTTTCTTTGTCAAATTCATTTGGACTTACAAATATTAAGTCAAATCCTAACATTACTATAAATAATACTACCAAATATATAGGAACTACAATTAAGTCTTTTAAAATTTTTGATTGTTTTCCTTTTTTAAAACTATTTACTGCCATAAATATTGATATAAGTAAAATTATTGCAAGTAAATTATATCCCCAATATTTTATAGTACTATCTACAAGTCCTGCACCTGCAAGTTTTATACTATTATTTGTTGTTAGGAAATTATCAAATACTATATCCATAGAACATATTAGTATATATGCACATAATCCTACTGCTATAAGTCTAATACATCTGTATAAGGTTTTCATTATAGAATTCTTTTTTAATGTTTCTTTATCTATTCCATCAAAGTATTTGTTAAATACTATAACATAATAAGCAAATGAATATAAAATTATTGCTATACATATAAATATAAAGTACTTAGCTAGCATTTTAAGTAATGGTTCTATAAACATGAAAAATGATACATCTAAATTAAATATTGGATCTACTTCTCTAAAACTTGTGTTACTTATACAAAGTATAATATTTGGTGTAAATTTTTGCTTTACAATTATACTTTCTATTATTGAAACTACTATAGCTATAGATTTATTTGGAAGCCTTGGTACTTCTTTGTTTTCTTGCTCAAAAAATACTTTTAATCCTTTTTTTATTTTTCTACCTGTTATATACATTATTATATATACTAAAATAAAGTTTACTCCTAGTACTATATAATTATATTTTTCTTTAGTTAAAAATGTTTGTAAATAATTTTCTCCTAATTCTTTATACTCTAGATAACTACCTCTAAAGCTTATGTATGCAGTTATTGCAAATACTACCAGAAATATTGTTACTGCAATTCTTCTAAGAGTTAATATTTTTCTTTTTTCCACATTTTTCTCCTCTTTTCCTTTAAATTCCCGTATATTATAGCATACATTTAATTAAATTGCAAAAAATATCTGCCAGACAAGCTGACAGATATTTAAGAAAAAATTTTTCATTTTGTGTGGAGGTTATTTAGACGTATCATCTAATACAAACAAAGTATACTCATGTCCATTTTCCTTTTTAGGAAATACCCATGTTTCGCCGTTTGGAAGTTTAAATTCCTTTTCTGCAAATTCTGGACTTCCAAAAATTTTGATATTGATTCCAAACTTATGGAACATAAGCGATGGTCTGGTTTCTTCTGTGACCATACTTTCAATTTTTGCCGATTTGTATGGAAGCTTCAGATCCCAGAATTCTGAAAATGTCCATAAAGTTCCAAACCAAAAGTGAATACTAAGGTCATAATATGGATCGTATTCACAATCAAGGAAGACGAATCCTTTCTTTTCGTCCTCGTACACAGTTGTTGTTTTTCTGTGTACCATAACCATCGGTTCTCCTTTGATATCTTTAAATAATGTTCTATTATTTAAGATAATCAGTTCCTTTACAATTTCATTTCTCAAAATTGCCATTTGTTTTCCTCCATTGTGCTACACAATTAGTTTACTTCTTTATTATATCACAATATTATTTCATTTTCAAGCATTATGTAACCTTCTATATTATTGCTTTTGCAAAATCTTCACTATTAAATATTTCCATATCATCAATTTGTTCACCAACTCCAATAAATTTTACTGGAATTTTATTTTCTTGAACTATTCCAACTACAACTCCACCTTTGCTTGAACCATCTAGTTTTGTTAAAACAAGACCTGTTACATCTGTTTCTGCTTTAAATGCTTTTACTTGATTTATTGCATTTTGACCTGTTGTTGCATCTAATACTAGTAATACTTCTTGACTTAAATCTCCCATTTCTTTGTTTATTACTTTTTTTATTTTATGAAGCTCATCCATTAAATATTTTTTGTTATGTAGTCTTCCTGCTGTATCTACAATTAATACATCTGCATCTGTTTCTTTTGTTCTTTTTATTGCGTCATATACAACTGATGCTGGATCATGTCCTTCTTCTTTTTTTACTAATTCGCATTCAGCTCTGTTTGCCCATACTTCTAACTGTTCTACTGCTGCTGCTCTAAATGTATCTGCTGCCGCAATTACAACCTTTTTTCCTTCTTTTTTTAGTTTATTTGCAATTTTTCCTATAGATGTTGTTTTTCCAACTCCATTTACACCTACTACTAATATTACAGATGGTTTTGTTTCCAATTTTAATTCATTATTTACTTCATCAAATATTGATTGTATTTCTTCTCTTAAAGCTTGTTTTACGTCTTCTTCTTCTTTTATATTTTCTTTTTTTATTCTTTTTCTTAGGTTATTTACGATTTTTACAGAGGTATCTACTCCCATATCTGACATTATTAAAATTTCTTCTAACTCTTCTAAAAATTCCTCATCTACTTTTCTAAAATTACTAAATACATCATTTATTTTTGTATTAAATGATTCTTTTGTTTTATTTAAACCAGTTTTTAATTTATCAAAAAAACTCATTTTTTATCACATTCCTTCCTAATTTTATCAGTCGTTTTACATTTTAACATATAATTTTAAAAATGTATACATTAAATCTTAAAAAGTCTAGGCTCATTTGAACCTAGACTTTTTGATTATTTGCTTTTTGGTGATAATTACAAAGGAAAAATTACCCTTCGCAAACTCTGTACAGCTTATTTCCTATAATAATAGAAAATCCATGTACAGTTATATCACATAATTTTGAGGTCTGCCTAATAATATTCCATTTCAATTTTTTGTCTTTTTCAGCATCAAAGATGTCTAAAGAAAATAAGAATTCATCTTCTGGAATATATAATTTTCCGCTAACCATTTTTACTCTTTCTACGTCAATTCCATGTCTTGTAAGAAATGTTTTTTCTGTATGATGTGTATCAAATGCTAAACCGAATCCATCTGATGATATAACACACCACATATTTTTCATTTCATCATACAATACATTAAACCTTAAATCTTCTGTTTGCTCTAACGGAATAGTTTTAAATTTTTTGTAATTACAATAAACACTAGCCCAATCTTGTCTGTTCTTGTCTTTCATAACAGCTACCATTTTATTATTATCTTTTACAAAAAATGTTTCTATTCTTGAAGCTAAATCGAAAATAATCGTTTTTTCTTTACCATTAGAATCAATTACCGTTATACCCGGTTCTCCTTCAATTGCAAGATACAAATTATTTTCGTTTACCACAGCTTTTAAGATTTTTTCTTTTGGTACATACCTAACAATTTCTTCATTAGTTTCTAAGCTAAATTCAATTGCCATACTTTCATATATAATCCAAGCATATTTACCATTTGGATCTAATAATACTTCATTAATCTCACCAGGCATAGGATAATATATTATTTCGTCTTGTTCAGTCCTTTTTATACTAATGTATTGATGGGACTCTTGATCTAAACAAATCGCTATGTCCTGGTCTATTATTTTTAAAGCATTTTCAAATTTTTTGTCTTCTTTGGCAATAATATTTTCATTTAGCCTAATCACTTCTGGAATACTTTTGTCAGCATTTGGTTCATATAATTTGCTGTATTGTTCTTTAAGCTCAGGTAAGATACTTGTTCTATCATCTCCTTCAAAAATTTCTAAAAACTTGTTTGTAAGATCTTCTCCCATCCAATCCCATGGCTCAACTTCTTCTGGAATAGCAACTCCATGATTTCCAAGAATAGAAATTCGTTTTTCCATTCTATCAGGTAGACTCATATTTCTTTTTCTTTCACCATTTCGTTCTTCGTAAATTCCGCTAAATGGGTGAGCATGAGTTAAATAGTAGAATGACTGAATAGCAAAAGAATACCAGTCATCTTTCATGGAAATTTGATGATTTTTTTCTGATACTGGATCAATATATCCTGTAGTATATGTTATTGGAGGATATTCATCAATTCCCATACCATCAAAATCAATAAAATAGATATTTTGTTTAGAATCAAAAACAATGTTTCCTCCATTTAAGTCTCCAATTGTAATGTTTGCTTTTGAGTGTAATGTTTCAATTCCTTCTCCAACTGTTATTAATATCTCAAGAATTTCTTTTCTTGTTATGCCTTTTTCTTTTATTACGTTAGTATCTCGTAAGTCAGATATATTGTTACCTTTTATTTTTTTCATTGTATATGCAAAACCATTATCTGTTTCGATAATTTTTTCTGGAATAATATAATGGTATTTCACATCTTTTTTGCTTTCTGCATCAAATATATCTTTTTTACTTATAATTCTAACAATAATAGCAGTTTTTCTATCCATATCTACTTCATCATTAAAAATTTTAATAACTGACTCATCTTGATAGCTATAGACTTTAGCTTCTCCGCCTCTTCCAATTTTTGTATTTCTTGAAATAATTTCTTTAATATCTACATGTTCAATTGGAATTTTATGGTTTCCAGTGCATATTGGACAAAACACACTTGATGGATTATAGAACATATTGTGGATTCCACAATATTTAGTATTTGTATTTACCACATTTTCTAGTTCTAAATATAAGCTATCTAATTTAGGCTTTCCATCTTCAATTTTATCTATCTTTTCAAGGTCTATAAAGTAATTTAAGTTTTCGTCATTTTTTATTGTAGCTACTATATAATCATAAATCCATTCATAGTTTTTAGCTATAATTCTATGATTATCGCATTCTTTGAAGAATTCAATATTTAAAATTTGAACTCCTTCTAAGTCTTTTACTATAAATATATCTGTAAATGGATTTATAGTGGCTGCCATTTGTTTTGATATAATTTGCTCAAATTTTTCTATAAGCCTTATAAATGCTTTTGCTCTTTGTGCATTTGGAAGTTGAGGGTCATTTATATTAATACATTCTTCGCTATCTTGCATAGAAACCATTTTGTATACATAACCTATAAACTCATTTCTTCCACCATCATATAATAACTTTTTAGGAATAAAAGCATCTTCTACAAAATCCTTTTTTTCATCTAAAACACTTTCTAAGGTTCCCATACTCAAAATTCTAGTTATATTTCTGTTCAGACTTTTTATATCAACAATATTCTTGTAGTATATTTTTACACACATACCATTAAAATAATAATATGAAGCATACTTGTCTTTATAAAAAGGAAGCCACATTGTTTTTAACTCATCTGGTGTCAAATATACCTTGAATTTATTACAAATAGGACAGCCATATCTTGGATTATAGTAAATTTGGTGTTCAATGCACCATTCTTCTGCTTCAACTGCAAGGCTTCTAAAATATAATCCGAATCTATCTGGATAAGATGGATATTCTACCCCAACAAGTGAATTAGGATATGAATATTTCATATATTTAATCACTGTGTTTTCAATAAATGTTTTAAAGTCCTTATATCTGCTCTTTAAATTAATTACTTCACACATTTCATCATATGGATTTAAATATATCCCTCCTGATCCATCTAAATATACTCCGTTTTCTACAATTTTATAAGCATATCTGCAGTAAATGTTACCTAGTAGCCAATAAAGTTCTCTATTGTTTGCATTTTTTATTTTGTCCTCTAACTTTTCGCCTTTGAGATCTTTTACTATAACACCGCTAACTTTATAAAATCCATCATCACTTATTACAGAAGTATATATTATAGTGTCTAGTGTTGTCATTTTGCAATTAGGTCCATTGAAAAGCTCAGAAAGTGTTTCTTCGTTTTTGCTAATTCTATTAAAGAATTCTTTTGCGTCTTCATTACACTCATACAGCAAAATGGTTCTACCATCAGGTAATGTTCCATATCTTTTTCCTAATTCCAGATGCTTATATATATGTTTTGCTTCAAAATTAAAACATATATTTGTTTTATCTGAAAAAGGATTCATATGGAAATTTTTATCATAAATATAATTTTCATCTTCGCAGTATCTTGTTATAAAGTCTAATATACAATACTTCTGTAGATGGTATATAACACTTCTTGGCTTATTATTTAATATTTCCACTACTTCATAAATTAATACAGGATTTAAGTACCTTAATTCTTTTTTCGACATTATTTCTTCAAAAGAGGTAATATTCCCATATTTTCTTTTGATGTAATTTACAAAGTATTCGAGAGTAAGCTCTATTATCTGCTGCTCTATATGTGCTTTAGTTGACGCTTTTACTCTAAAAAAAGAATTGAATGAAAGAAATTTCACTTTACCATTTTCAAGTACAAGATCTTTTCTGATATCGAATTTTTGCTCATTGGAATTTGAATCTTCACGTATTTCATATAATAAAAAACGATACAAAAACATAAGAAAGTCGCAAATTTTAGCTGTGCTTTGAAACTCTTTCTCACATATTCCAATAACATCGCTTTTAGCTTCTTTAGACTCAATAGCTTCTTTTTCAAATCCTATAAGCATTCCATCAAAGTTGTAAAGCAAATTTTTGGCAACTTCAAGTAGTTCATTATTTTCTTGGTTTGGAATATATTCTGCAATTTCTTTACTATTTGGATCCACTTTAATTATGCAGTATTTTTCAGAAAAAATAACTTTTTTGTCATCTTCATAAGTGATTTCTAGTCTTTTTCTCATTGTATCAACATCTGCATACAAAATATCATTTTGTGTTTCAGTTTCCTCATCTGGATTAAGACTTTCTCTAATATCTCCTTTGAAAATTTTTTCTTTGTAATAATTATTGCATAATTTTACAATTGATTTTGCGTATGGGAATTCATAAGCTTTGTAGATTCCTTCTTTTTTGTCCATTTCCTCATAAAAGCTATCAAAATCTCCACCAGCCGAAAGAAAATAATGAATAAATTTAATTATACACGCATTGTTTCTTACAATGTGGTATTCTGGGTTACTACCTTTTTCAAATGCCGCTAAAAAACCAACAACTGATTTAAAGTTTTCTGGGTTAAATTCATTTAAACTATATCCTACTAAATAAGAAATATAATTTGATATAGCTATCGCATCTCTTAAAAGGTATATTTTTCCTCTATAAGTCTTTTTAATTTCACTGCAGTCCATATAAGATAGTGCTTTTAAAATAATTTTTTTGACAATTTTTCCTTTTGAAATAAAGTCGATTTTTTTTACATAAACTGTGTTCAAGCTTGCACTATCTTGCTTAAGTCCTCTTCTTTTTAAGTCCTTTAATAGAGGATAACATTTCCGACCAAGTTCTTCATTTTCAACTTCGATAATAATATCTTCTTTTTCTTCACTAAAGTATCTAGTTTCAACTCCTTCAACTCTACTTACCTTATAACCAGCCTTATTAAAAAAATGCTCATATTTGATTTTATCGGTAATACTCATACTGATTCCCCTTTTTTTTGTTATGGGAGTCAATTTTTAATTGACTCCCATATTGCTTTTTTAGAATTTATTCCACCAAGCGTCCTTTTTTAACGCCTGATTTGCAGTGTTTGAGTAATTTGAAGAGTTTCCAGTTTTGCTTTCTCCTGTTTTGCTAAAGAATTCCTGCCCGATTCCAACATTAAGCTTTGACTGTTCTTTAGAAAATCTTGAAAGCTCTTCTGCAAAAAACTCTACAGCCTCTTCTCCTGTACCTATCTTTCTAGTTGCTTTAAAACCTTTTTTTGAGCCATATTCTTCTTTAATTGCTTTTCCAAATGGCACAAAAATTGTATTTACTCCCAGAAAGTTAAGTTCATCAATTGCTGCTTTCCCTTCTTCATCAGTATTTTTATCGCCACATGGCTCGCCATCTGAAAATACGATAAAACTAGCAACTGGGCTGCATTTCTTTACTTTTTCAATTTCTTCCATATATTTTACCAAATGATTTGCCGCAGTTATAATAGCATAGTTTAACGCTGTTCCTCCATTTGGATGGTAACTGATTCTTTCCATTTCTCTTACCTGATTAAAATCACCTAATTCAACATAATCACTAAATGTGCAGATTGAAACGGCAATTGAACCTGCCTCTGGAAATTCTAAAAAGTTTCTTCTGTATCCTTCTAAGCCTTTAAGAACCCTTTCCCGGTCTCCACTCATAGATCCAGACTTATCGACTAAGATTACATTGACATTTGGGTTGGTTGAGGTAAAATTCATATAATTGCTCATATTGTGTTCTCCTTTAAAAATTGTTTTTCGTGTTTGCTTTCATATTATTTAAAATTCTTTCTAATTTTTCAAAATAAAAAGAACTTAATAATATCTTTTTTTGATCTATTTCAAAATCCAGATTTAAGGATTCAAGCATTTTTTTAGCTTCTTCCTTTTCTTCTTCATCTTCTACAGAAAATGCGTATAAGTATTCTTTTGATGTAATTGAAAAAGCATACTTTTTCTTTTCATTAATTTTAGCTTCGGAATAAGGATATTTTTGACAATATTTTTCTATCTCATCTTTTAAAGCATTAGGTATACTATTTACAATTTCTAATACATCGAAAATGATTAGTATAAAATATATATCTTTATATCTTATGTCCTCAGATAAACCTTCGAGAAATTTCAATACAATAAGTATATTTTGACTATGTGTTTTTGAAAAAATTTGTGTAAATGCAATTTTACTATTAACAATTGGACTTTCAATGAGTTCTTTTTCATTTATATTAATGTCCATGTTTTTAAGTAATTTTAGCTTTACATTTTCTTCTCCGCTTAAGTCTAAAACATTTAAAATAGTATCTTCAATATCAAAGATTTTTCTAAATTCATCTTCTCTTTCAAAGACATCATCTTTAAACGTTACTTCTTGAACAAGTCTTTCTCTTTCTTTATTTAACGTATTTTTTATTTCTGTTTCTGGAATTTTTGAAATCAGCTCTTCTAACTGTTTTACGTCTTCTACAAAAAATGTTTTATACGCTTCTTTGTAGTTAAAGTTGTTCATTATATTTGTAAATTCACTTGGAAGTAAATAAGCTACTCTTACATATGTTTTTATAATTAAATACTCCGCATATGCTAGTAAATTTACAAATCTTTCAAGCATTTGTTCATCTTTCAAAATATATTCGTTTCCGATTATTTCTTCAAACAAACTTTTTGCTTTTTCTTTTGCTGTTTTTAAACGGTCACAAGCATTTTTTCTATCTTCTTCTTTAGAATGCTTAATTGATACATTATAAAGTATCCCAAGTTTAACAATTAATTGTTTCATTCTTTCTGAAGTGATTTCAAATTTTACCTGTTTATTTAAAAACTTATCAACTTCTCTTTCCAGCTTTATTGTATTTCCAAGCATTCTTTCATCAAATTCTGGATTAATTTGAAATGTTAATTCCTTTTTATTTTCGTCTATTGACTGATTATATAAGTCTCTTAATATCTCAATTCTTTCCATGAATTTTCTGTATTCTTCTGGAAATATCTCATTAAAGACAAACATTTTTTGTTCTAACACATAAAGCCTTGTTAAAACAGTTCTTCTTGAAACATTTACCTCTTTGCTGCTTTTTTCTTCTTTTTCAACTAAATTTATTGTTTCTTCGGCTCTTTCTTCAATTTCCTTTACTCGTTTATTTGATTCTTCTTTTAAAGCTTCAAAATCGTAAGAATTTGTTTCTTCCAAATTTTCGCCTAAAAACAATCTCCGAAAAAAGGCTATTATTGAATTAATAAAATCTGCCATCTTATCCCTCTCTTTTTGGAACTGCTCCAATCGAATGAAATCCTATTTCTGCCATTTCTGCAAGGTTTTCCTCAGATAAGCATAAATATTTACTCATACATTCTTTTCTATATGATAAAATATAAAAGCTTCTTATTGCTGTTCCTTTAGCAGTATTACCTACATTGTCAGTACCAGACCCAATTCCTATAATATTGATTTTAGAAATTTTGTAATTATGCTTTTCTTTTTCGCTAATATATTCTTTTACAACATGTTTAAGAGATACTAAAGCATCATAGAAGCATTTTTCTTCTCCGCTTTCAATAAATATATCTTTTTTTGCAAGCTCAGACAGACTTAAAATCGGAGTTTTTAATACTGTTTTTCCATAGATAATAAATACTCCATCATTTATTACATTGGTATCTGATTCACTTTCAGTATCTTCTATCATAGATCTAATATCTGACTCGTATTTTTTTGTTTCTATTGTATTTTCAATTAAAAATACTGTAAGTACTCTTTCTTTTTCGTATCTAGTTCTTTCAAAGTAAAAAGCACTTCTATCTCCGAGTAACTTTGGTGTTTTAAATGGACTTTCTGTCTGTTTTAAGTCCATTGCATATATGTCTTTTCCAGAGGACAAACTTTTATCTTCCTCGTTAAAAAATCCACTTTTTTCACTGCCCGCATGCTGTCCTAAAGGTTTATTAACTGTAGAATGTTTTGCGTCTTCAGAAGATTTGTTTACTCTAACTAAGTTAGCTCCTTCTGAAGATTTACCAGTTTTTACATCTTCTTTTTTAGTCCAAAGATCTTTTTTTTCTTTGTCTTGCTGCTCCCGTTTTTCATCTTTTACCGGAAAAACATTTTTGAAAATATTCTTAAAGATATTTTTTTCCATTTTTACTTCCTCTCCATTTCTTATTTTGCACTTTTTTCAGTTTCAGGTGGTATATCATCAAAAATTGCAATTGTTACATCATCATCAAGTTTGTGTCTGCTAATTGCACTGTTTATACTTACAGACATGCAATTAATTATAGCCTCATCTTTGTTCTGAATTAAACCTTTTGCAAAAGGTGCAATTCCATCTGTTGCAATTGCAATTTTAGGAAAAACCTTCCTGCTAAATTTAAGTGTTACAAATTCATTTATCGGAAGTTCTGGATCTGCCTTTCTTAAGAATTTTTTAGCATAATAAGGTGGGCAATCTCCATAAAAAAATCTTATATAGCTTATTAAACCATATTTGTTTTCGGTTACAACAAATCCATCTCCAAAAATTTTCACAATATACTCGTCATCTGTTTTAAAACAAGCAATTATTGTAAATGTAAGATTTTGGAAGATAAAATTGTCCATTGATTCATCATCAGTAAAAACTTTTTCCGCCATTGCTATAATGTCATTAAATGTTTCTTTGACGTTTTCTTCAAATTTGTTAGCGTTATCCCAGTCCTCCTTTCTTTTAAAAATCTGTGCAAATAATCTTGTTCCGACTTCAGGATATTCTGCGCCACTGCATCCATCTAAAATGAATATTGCCCGAGACACACTTTCAAATCCTAAGTCCTGATTGTTTTTACCATCTTCAAAATGGCCAAAACCTTGTTTTGTTATAATCATAACATTTCCTCCTGCTTTTTGTAATTTTACAAGTGCGTATACATAATATCATATTTTTATGTAAATTTCAAGAATATCTTGTATTTTTGTGTTATTTTACCAAAAACAACCAACCAAGTTAGAACTTGGTTGGTTG
The DNA here is from genome assembly GCA_934141475.1 of uncultured Clostridia bacterium. Classification (GTDB taxonomy): domain Bacteria; phylum Bacillota; class Clostridia; order TANB77; family CAG-508; genus CAG-269. The sequence goes on along the minus strand of CAKPCG010000011.1, from coordinate 31,487 downwards.
CTTTTTAGATCAGAACTTAAGTTCTGATCCTGTACCTGCTCCATTTGAAGTAGGTGTTTCATCATTTACAGGTACCTGATTACTAAAATTTACAACAGTCGGCTCTAATTCCTTAATAAGATCATTTAAGCTTTCTACATCTACTTTCATCTTAGGAAGTGCATCTGTTGCAATTTTCTGGACTTCTGTGCAGGTTTTCAGCACCGTTTCTACAGCTTCTTTTGCTGCCGAAGTATTGTAAAAACTGGTATACAAGAGTTTTTCGGCTTCTTGAACAGTAAGGCCTACAGATCTTGCGACATCTTTTATTACTTCGTCATTCAACTTAGTTAATGCCTTCTGTCCTCTTGACACTTCATCTGTTCTCGCATTTAAAACTGCGTTTCGGAGCTGCTGGCTTAACAGTGCAAGAGAATTTCTAATTTTAGTTTCAATAGAAATCCTAACATCACGGTTTGCTTTTCTTATAAGCATGAGTTCGCCGATGCTTACTTTGTACATAACCCTGGATTTTCCGAGATTTGTCATTGTAATTTCAAAAACTTCTGCTCCGTCTTTTAAGTTCCTGTATTCCTGTCCCTGGCTCTGAAGACCTGTTTCTTCATATTTCTTCTTTGCTTCGTCACATTCGGCTGCAATTCTTTCTGCTGCTAAGTCTCCTGCAATAATGTATTTTTCCAAGAGATTGATGTTTGCTACATCTTCCATACCAGCATTTTCAATTTCGGCACTTGTTGTTTCGAGCATTTTGCTCCATTCTTCTCCAGCTTCTCTAAGCTCACTTACAAGCTTGAAACAGCTAATTGCTGTTGCCTGAATTTTTTCTGTTTTAGATTTTCCACCAGAAGTAAATCCCTGCATAAATCTTTGCAAAAAATTGGGTTCTTTAATTACAATGTTAAATTCTTCATTGCATTCAGCTGCCTTTTTTGAAAGCTCTACTACTCTGTTAATTACTTCTTTGTCAGCATTTGAGCCTTTTTCTTCTTTAAGAAACTGCCCGCACTGTTCAAAAGTATTTACCAATGCTTTTGAACCATAGCGCATAATTTTATCAACCTGTCTTACGTCAATTTCTTCCGACAATTTGATAATTTCTGCCTGCTCCTGAGGAGAGTAGCTTTTTAACGCTTTCTCAGCATTTAAAGGAATAACATCCTCAGTTCTTACAACTTCTACGCTTGTTTCTAACCCTTTTTCCCGCTGTTTTTCCATATTCTCTTTACCTCTCTATAAATGATTTTACTGCTTTGTTGCTGTTATATTATATCATCGTTTTTATATTATGTCAATCAATTTTATGTGTAACTAAAACATTCTATAAAATAAAAAACAACCTAAATTTATTTTAGATTGTTTCATCATTTTTTTTATTTATTTCTTTTATTAATTCTAATTGAGAAATTAAAAGTGATTCCATTTTTGCTTTGTATATATCAAATTGCTTTTGTACATCTTCTAATTCTTTTTTCTTCATTAAAATTTGATTTTGTATAAAATCTACTTCTTTTTGTGATGTAGCTTTTGCATCTGTTACTATTTGGTCTGCTTTTTGTTTTGCTATATTTTTTACTTCTTCTGCTGTAGATTGGGCCATAAGTAATGTGTTTTGAAGTGTAGATTCAATACTTTTATAATGCTCTAAGCTTGCTGTTAGCTCTTCTACTTTTTTATTTGATTCATTAAGTTCTTTTTGTTTTTTTGCATAATCTACTCCAATTTCATCTAAAAAATCGTCTACTTCTTCTACATTGTAGCCATTCATTATTTGTTTTGAAAATTTTTTATTTTCGATGTCTAGTGGTGTAAGCATAGTTTAGCCTCCTTTATTTTAGTTAATGTTGTTTTTGTTTAGCCAAGAAACTGATAATTTGTTTTTTATTTCTTCTCTTGCCATTTCATTTGTTATTTCGTAGTTAATGGGTGCTATTAAAAATATTGAATTAGATACTTTTTGGATATGTGCATCTAAAGCATATACTCCTCCACTTATAAAATCAACTATACGTCTTGCAACATCTTTATTTACATATTCTAAATTTACTATTACTGATTTTTTCTCTTTTAAAAATCCACAAATTTCTTCTGATTGTTCAAAACTTGTTGGTTGAGATATCACCATTCTTATTGATTGGTTTTGTGGCATAGATACAACCTTACTGTTGTTTCTTTTCATAAAACCTTTTTTCTCTTCTACTGGTTCATCATCATATTCATAGTCATATACATCATCATTTTCTTCTTCGTCATCTACATCGGCCTGATCCATTCCAAATAAATTCCAAACTTTGCTCATTATTGCACTTGACATTTTTATTCCTCCTAAAATGTTTTTAGTTTTGCTTACTCAATATGCACCTAGTATCTTACATTTTTAATAAAAAGTCAATAGTTTCCAATAAATGTAATATTAATTTAATATTATTGTAATACTTATGTAATAATTATGTAATATTATTTTTTCTGTTCTGGATATAATAAAATATTGTCATATTGAGTTATTTTTATATAATTTTTGCTGTCTATTCCAAGTTGTTTTAGCTCTTCATCACTATATGTACTAATTATAGAATATTTTTCGTTTTTCTTTAATACTTTTACAGTTACTTTTTGATTTTGATTTGCCTTTCTTCTTATTACATATTTTAAACCATTTTCATCTTCTAAAATAGTAGAATTTGGAACTTTTAGTCCAGATACACTCCACCATGTTATATTAAATGATATTTTTCTATATTGTATTAATTCATCTGTTAATGTTTTTAAATCAAACACAATTAATATTTTATCATTATCTTGTTTAGAAACATATTTTATTTCTGCTTCTATTTCGTTTCCACTTGCAAGTGTTATTGTTGCTTTTTTACCTACTTCACTGTTTTTTGCAACTTCACTATCTAATATAGCTACTAAATAACAGTCGAAATTGTTTATTACTTTTCCGTTCTTCTTGTGATGTTGATATTATTTTTCCAGTTTTTAGACCTAAATTTTCTAAACTTTCTTCTGTTAAACTGCTAAAATCATTTGCCGAAAGTACACTTTCTAGTCCATCTACTCTATATGATATAACACCAGATACAGGGGCAGTTATGTATTCAGAGTCAGAAATTAGTTTTTGTTCATAGTCTTCTTTTTGTTTTGTTAGTTCTTGTATATATGCTCCACTTTGACTTAGTGAACCTGCAATTTTTGCTTTTTTGCTTGTAATTTCTTCTATTTCTTTTTTATATTCTTCTATTGTGTGTATATCTGTTAAGTTTCTTAAATTCTTGGTTTTTTCATCTATTTGTTTTTCCAAGTTTTTTATATCATTTGGAAGCATTGCTGGTAATTTTGCTTGTTTTGAAAGTGCATCTTGTAATTTTTGGTTTATTTCTTCTATTTTTGTTTTTATTTCATCTTCTGAACTACTACTATATCTAAATACAGTTTGACCTTTAGCTGCTCTTTCTCCTTCAGATACCACCTGAGTTAATCCATTTTTATAATTGTTTCCTTTTAAAACTTGTTCTTCTCTTATAATATAACCTGTTGCAGATTCTTCAAGTGTTAAAACTCCACTATTTACAATTACTGTATCATTAGGTGTTTTTACTAGTAAATATATAGAATAGAAAATGTATAACATTATTATTATAAATATTAAATATATTATGTGTTTTTTTTCTATTTTTTTACCTTTTAAATCTTCAAAATTTATAATTTTACTCAACTCATCACCTCTAAAATAATATTTATATTATTTTGTGTGCTATTTAATCCATCTAGCCATATTAGGTTTTCGATTCTTTTAAACCATGTTATTTGTCTTTTAGCATATCTTCTTGTTTCTTGCTTTATTTTTTCTATTGCTTCTTCTTTTGTAATTTCATTATTTAAGTACTCTACTATTTCTTTATATCCAATTGCTTGCATTGCTGTTGGAAATTTAGGATATTTTTTTATTAAGTTTTTTACTTCTTCAATTAAGCCTTGCTTTACCATTATATCTACTCTTTTGTTTATTCTTTCATATAGTAAACTTCTTTCCATATTTATTCCAAATACTTTATAATCATATTTTACTTCTTTTTTTCTTGATTCTATTTCTTGCTCTGTTTTATTTTTTCCTGTTGCATTATATATTTCTAGTATTCTTATAATTCTTTTTTTATCATTGGGGCTTATTTTTTTCATTGCTTTACCATCTATTTTTTTTGCTTCCTCATACAATTTTTTTAAGCCTTCTTCTGTATTTGCAATTTCCATTAAATTATTTCTATATTTTTCATCTAATTTTATGTCATCATATTCTATTGAGTAAATTAAACTATTTGCATATAGTCCTGTTCCTCCAACTACAATTGGTGTTTTTCTTTTTGCTAATATTTTTTCTATTGCTTCTTCTGCTCTTTTTTTGTAATCTGCAACACTAAATCTTTTAGTTGGTTCAACTTCATCTAATACATAATGAGGTATTCCTTGCATTTCTTCTACTGTTGGTTTTGCAGAACCTATATTCATGTCTTTATATATTTGCATTGAATCACAAGATACTATTTCTCCATTTATTTTTTTTGCAAGTTCTATTGATAATGATGTTTTTCCTGAGGCTGTAGGCCCTACTATTACAATTACTTTTTGTTTCATTTTTCTCCTTTATTTTTTATTTAGCATTTGAATTATACCATTTTGGAAGCCTTTCATATAGTTTATTTCTATTATTGTTGATACTATAAATATAATTGCTAATATTATTATTCTTTTTTTTATTTTTTCTTCTTCTTCGCTTTTAGATTCTATTTTTGTTTTTATTAATGCAATATGTGGTAAACTTAAAAATCCATTTATTGGTGTAAATATTAATATAGCTATTTTTCTTACTTGTTTTACCATTTCTTGCTTTGGATATGTTATTCCTACTTTTGATATATTAAAAAATATATATGTTATAAATAATATAGCTATTATTCCTACAAAAATATATATTATTCTTTTACTTATATTTTCATATTCTTTTGTGCTATTCCATGTCCATAATATTAGTACAAAAAATAGTAATATTATTATTAAATATATTAATATGTTCATTTGTTTTTAAGCCTCCTAAATATTTGCTTATTTATTTTTCTTGTTTATTTTACTAAAAAAAAGAAAAAATAGCAATACTTAAAATTACTATTTTTTCTTTATTATATTTATATATTTTCATCTTCATTAAAAAACTTTTTAAATGTTTCTTCATTAATTTTTTCGTTTTTAAGAAGTTCATTTGCAACACTGTCTAGTTTATCCATATGTTGTTTTAATATTATTTGAGCATCATTGTAAGCTGTATCTATTAGTTTTTTTACTTCCACTCCTATTTTGTCTCCCATTTCTTTTCCAAACATATCTAGCTCATATTCTCCATTTTCATTTTTTAAAGAAATTGGTCCTATAAGATCATTCATACCATATTTTACAATCATGTCTTTTGCAATTCCTGTTGCAACTTCTATGTCATTACTTGCTCCTGTTGAAATATCATCTAATGCTATTTTTTCTGCTGCTCTTCCACCTAGTAATGCAATTAATTTTTCTTCCATTTCTGTTTTTGATATATAAGACTTATCTTCATCTGTTTTATACATTGTATAGCCACCTGCCATACCTCTTGGAATTATTGATATTTCTTTTACCTTTTTTTGTGTTGGTAAATACCAGCTTACAATTGCATGTCCTGCTTCATGGTATGCAGTTAAACGTTTGTCTTTGTCTGATATTACTCTTGCTCTTTTTTCTAATCCTACTGTTACTTTTTTTACAGCCTCTTCTATATCTTCATTTGTTATTTTTTCATTTTCTCTTTTTGTTGCAATTATTGCTGATTCATTTAAAATATTTGCAAGTTCAGCTCCTGTAAATCCTGCTGTGTCTTCTGCTATACTTTCTAAAGATACATCATCTGCTAACTTTTTGTCTTTACTGTGTATTTTTAGTATTTCTTCTCTTCCTTTTCTATCTGGTGTTGGAATTGTTATTTGTCTGTCAAATCTTCCTGGTCTTAATAATGCTTTATCTAACATTTCTGGTCTGTTAGTTGCAGCTAATACTATTATTGTTTCTTCTGAAGAAAATCCATCCATTTCTACTAATAATTGGTTTAATGTTTGATTGTTTTCTGATTCTGCACCACTTGAACTTGTTCTTCTTGAACCTATTGCATCTATTTCATCAATAAATACAATACATGGTGCAAGTTTTCTCGCTTTATCAAATAGTTTTCTTACTCTTGAAGCTCCAAGTCCTGCAAACATTTCTATAAATTCTGAACCACTCATAGATATAAATGGAACTCCCGCTTCTCCTGCAATTGCTTTAGCTATTAAAGTTTTTCCTGTTCCTGGTTTTCCATATAATAAAACTCCTTTTGGAATTTTTGCACCCATTTCTATGAATTTTTTTGGCTCTTTTAAGAATTTAACTAATTCTACCATTTCTTCTTTTTCTTCGTCTAATCCTGCTACATCTGAAAATTTAACTTTTGTTTTTCTTTCAGTTTCGTTATAAACTTCTCCTTTATCTCCAAGCCCTTGCATTTTAAATATCATTATAAATAATGCTACCATTATTATTGTTGGAAGAAATGAAAATATATATGAAGGTATTACAGATAGTAAACTTGGGCTTTTTTGGATTAATTCTATTTCATTTCCTTCTGCAACTTTATTTTGTATTAACTCTATAAAACTTTGTGTGTTTGGTACAATTGCTTTTTTTATTAATTCTGGATCTTCATCATCTTTTTTTATTAATCCTAAAATATTTGTACTATCACTTGTTTGGTTTTGAGAATTTTCTTCTGTATTGTTTTGATTTTCGCTTTCTGTATTTTGAGCTGTGTTATTTTGATTTTGAGTACTTTGAGCTGTATTATTTTGAGTTTGATTTTGACTATTTTCTTGATTATCACTTTCTTCTATTTTTTTATTTAATGTTATTTTTGCTGCTGTAGAACCTGTTGTCATCTCTACTTTTTTTACATTTCCTTGTGATATTTGTTTTATTAAATCTGTATAACTAATAATATTATCATCAGTTTTTTTATCTTGAGTTAAACTATATACTAGTATAATTACTATACTTATTATTGCAATTAATACTAAAAGTCCAACCAAAATGTTTTGATTATTATTCTTTTTGTTGTTATCATCTTTTTTCATTAATTACTCTTCCTTTCTTTTTGCTTTTACGCATTTGAACCTTGTTCTTCCCCATCTTTTTCTTCTTTATTCTCTTTATTTTCATTTTTATCTTTATTTTCTTTGTTTTCTTCTTCTTCATCTTTAGGCTTTTTGGTAATTGTTATTGTTTGTTCTATCTTTTCTTTGCTATTTTCTAAAATTTTCATAAGTTCCAAATGTTGTTTTATAACATCAGATTTTATTAAAAAGATTGCTGCAGCAAGTGTTATATATGCAATTGCAATATACATAACTTCAAAATATTTTATTTCAAAATCTGTTAACATTGTTATTACAACATATACCATTCTTAAAATTATAGATAATGTTAAGGCATATATAGACATATTAAACACAGCTTTATAATTCATTTTTATTTTAGCAATTAAGCACGTAAGTTCTCCAAATATTGAAAGAGTAAATACATCTAAAAATATTGATACAAATAATGCCATAAACGCACTTACAAAAAGGCTTACAATTATTGTATTATCATCATAATTATTTAATAATTCCAGAGCATTTTTAGTTTGTTCATTATCTGAGTTTTCTAAATTTAAATTTTTAATTAATTTTTGTGATAAATTTAAATCTTGTTCATCATATTTTACAATATTTGAAATATAATATATATATGAAGAGGCATATATTATACTAAATATGAGTATTAATTCTGTGAAGTATAATAATGCTTTTTTTACGCCTATGGCTGCAAGCTCTGGATATTTTTCAAACTTTGTAACAGAATACCATATTTTTTTAAAGAAATTTAATTTCAAAATTTTTTCTTTTTGAGACTGATTGTTTTCCACTATATATACTCCCTTCTTATACTGCTGTCTACGAACATTGGGCTAACATCTAATTTTACTTCTGAACCTATTCCGGATATTTTTTCCTGTTATATCTACACTTAAATGGTACATTCCAATTCTTCCTAACACTTTACATTTTGAAAATCCATCTTTAGTTTTTATATTTACATATAATGATTTATCCTTAAAGCTGTCTTTTATATCTCTTACTATATAGCGTAATCTGTCAATTTTTCTAAACATATCTCTTTGTTCTCTTACATTAAAACCATCAGCGTATCCACAAGGTACTAATGCTATTTTGGTTGTATTTTTGGTTGTATATGAATTTGAATATCCTACATTATATCCTTTTGGAAGTTCTTTTATTTCTGTAACATTTGATTTTAAATAAGCTATTTTTCTTAAGCCATATTTATTTGGTATGGCAATTCTTCCTAAAAAAGCTGAACCTACTCTTACAGCATTTAATCTCATATTTTTAAATTTTAAAAATGCTGATGAATTACAAATATGTAGCATACCTGTTTCTATTTTATTTTCTTTTAAAAATTCAATAACATCTATAAATCTTTTAAATTGTTCTTCTGAGTATTCATTTTTCTCATAAAAAGCAAGAGATAAATGTGAAAAAGTTCCTTCTATTTGTACATTTTTTATGTTTTTTAATGATTCTAACATTTTTTCTTTTTCACTATAAATAAATCCGTACCTTCCAAATCCTGTATCTATTTTTAAGTGTGCCTTTATTTTAATTTGCTTTTCTAAAGCTACTTGTTCTGCTACTTCTAATGCTTCTTTTGATCCAATTGTAATTATAATATCATTTTCTACCAATTTTTCTATTTCTCTTTTTACAGCTGTTGATGATAGCATTAATATTCTTGCTTCAATTTTTGCTTCTCTTAGCTTTACCGCTTCTTCTATAGTTGATACAGCAAGAAAATCTATTCCATTATCAACTAAAAATCTGGAATAATTAACTAAACCTAATCCATAGCCGTTTCCTTTTACTACTGCTATTATTTTTAATGGTTTATGGTTATCTTGTCTTCCGGTATCTTTTGCAATTTCTTTTATTATTCTTATATTATGTTTCAAATCTTCTCTATTTATTACAAGTGATTTCATTTATATTCCTCCACTAGTTTTATAGGTTTATTTTTTATTTTTTTTTAATTTTAATTTTTGTGCTCTTAATTTTCTAAATGTTTTTTCCGAGAATTTATATAATTTATATGTTAAAGGTTTAAATGGAATATAAACTTCTCCTATAAATTCAGTATATTCTGCACCAAATCCTTTTTTAAATCTGTATAGTCCATTACTATTATCTGCAATTCCTGGCACTCCTCTTAAATCATATATATCGCTTTTTCTTGAAAGTGCTATTTTTATCATTTCCCATTGTAATAAATAATTTGGCATTAAGTTTCTATGTTCATTGCTACTTGCTCCATATAAGTACCAAGTTTTATTTCCATACATTATTGGTATTACCCCAGAAATTGGCTTTCCTTCATAATATGCCATTAATATTTTCATATGTTCTGGTCCTAAACAATCATACATTCTTTCAAAATATTCTAATGGTCTTGTAATAAATCCATCTCTTATACCTGTTGTTACCATTATTTTGTGAAAATCTTTTAAATCTTCTCTTGTTCCTTCTTTTACAGTTACTCCTTTTTTAGTTGCTAAACGAATATTGTATCTTGTTTTTGAATGAAAATTCTTAAACACTTCATCCTCTGTTTTGTTTTTTGTATCTAATCTAAATACATATCTTGGTTGTATTTCTTCTCTAAAGTTTTTAGCATCATCTTTTATTGAATAACCAAGCTCAACCATTAAATTTCTAAATGTTTTATCATCACTTTTTACATCTGGTTCTATAGAAATAACTATTGCATTGTATTTTTCTGCTAATTTTTTAGCTCCTTCTGTAATTTGTGCTAGTACTTCTTTGTTATGAACATCACATACAGGGCCTCTTGCAGAATACATTATATTTCCAAATATTGGTATTTTTCTTATCCATACCATAAGTGATCCTATTATTTTTTTGTTACTGTCTTCTGCAAGTATTACTTCTTTTTTCCAACTTGTTTTTACTTTTGACCATTCTAATGATTGTTGAAAATTACATCTTTCGTTATTTTCTAAAAATTTTTTATATTCTTCTTCATCTAATTTTGTCTCTAATAATCTCATTTAAATTTCATCCTTCCTTTTTAGGTTGTATTTTTATTATTGTTACTTTTCCGCATTTATATTACACCATTTTTTCTAATTTGTAAAGATTTGTTTTGCACATAAAAAACAAAGTACAGCCTAGTTTTTAAGCTGTACTTTGCACTAAACATTATTAATGCTTAGTAATATTAACTTTATTTTTTAAAAAGATGTCTTCTTTATTGTAAAACTGAGGATATACCACCTGCAACCATTTGCTTGCTACTAAATATGCAAGTTCAAGATCTTTATCTTTTACATCCTTTACAGGTAAAGTATTTCCTAATTGTACAACATTTGCAAGAAGCATTATTATTGGTTTTGCAATAAACCAAAATATTTTGTATTTTTTATTTAAAAAAAAAAGCACAATTACACAAATTACATAAATTAAAAGAAAGATTCCACCAGATAAAGTTGCATTTTTAATTGGAAGACTTAATACTTTTGCAATTAAAATGGATAACATGCTAATTGTAGTATTAACAGAAAGCCCTTCTATTTTGATTCTGCTACCACATTTAATGGTAAATCTTGAGCTTTTTCTTAGTTCTTCTAAGTTTTTAGGGAGTCTTTTATTTTTTTCCATAAAGTTTATTACCATATGTTCTGAAGCGTGCTTGCTCTTCATCTCATATGGAGTATCAAAAAATTCACTTATGGCAAAACTTGCAGCTCCTACAACTAAGCACGCAATATTCAAACATATAAGAATTGCTATACTATTAGTTGTTACAAATTCCTTTATAAGTATTGCTATAAGTAAACTTACAAATATTGTAATTGTAAGCAAGACCATATCTCTACTTTCTTCTATCCACTTGAATGCTTTTCTTCCAAAATAATTTTCCCGCTTATGTCCTTCTTCTACCACAGGACCTTTTGGAGTTTCTGTTGCTTCTAAGTACCATGTTTCATTTAAATAAAACCGGATTCTAGAGCAAGAACTTTCGGCATAATATACTATTAGTTCTTTAGGATCTGTTGCTTTATAAATTTTTGCTGTTTTGTTTTCATTTTCCATATTGTTTTTCCTCCATTTAAATAAAGTTAATATTTTCTAAATCCTTTTATAGATACTTTGATATTATACCATAAATTTACATAAAGTTCAACTGGTGGAGGTGAGGAGAGTCGAACTCCTGTCCACTATACATTCCACATAAATTTCTCCGAGTGCAGTTTGCTCTTTTTATTCATTTAAATTACGCAAGCAAACATGCTTAATTTAAATATAGCATTTATTTACCCTCTATTACCAATGCTCTTAATAGATTTGTTTCCTACAAATATAACACCTTTATTTTATACGTAGGAATATAAAACAAGGCGACACTGCAAATTAAGCAGCGTATGCTAATTCTGTATTATCAGCGTTTATTTTTAATTTTGCTTTTTTATAGTGGCCGAAGCAACCATCCACTACTCGCTTTTTATCTTTCTTGTATAATGTCGAAACCATTACACCCCCAAGTAAGTTTATTATATACTATTTATTTTGGTTTTTCAATATGTAATAACAAATTAGTTGTTGTTAATATGTAGGTTTTTATGGCAATATATTACGTTTTATTTGATTTATTATTTTTCAAAAAAAGAAATTCGATTTTATAAAAATATAAAATCGGATTTCTTCAATTTTTAATTTTATTTTCTTGCAAATTTTCTTTCTATTTCATATTTAGACATCTTTATTACTGTTGGTCTACCATGTGGGCATGTAAATGGATTTGGAAGTTTTAAAAGTTCACTCATTAAGCTATCTACCTCTTCTTTTGTAAGAACCATATGTGCCTTAACGGCTGCCTTGCATGCAACTGTTGCTAAGAATTTTTCTTCTTTTTCTTGTTTTGCTGTTCTAGCAACTGTATTTATCTCATCTAATGTTTCTTTGAATAGTTCTTCTGTGTCTAAGTCTACTAAAATTTCTGGAACACCAGATAATTTTATTGTATTTTCTCCAAATTCTTCTAGTATAAAACCTGCTTGCCTAAACATTGCCATATTATCTTTTGCTATGTCCATTTCTTTATGTGATAATGTAATTATGTCTGGAAGTAGTAATAATTGTGATGATTTTTCTCCTCCATTATTAAAAAAGTTCTTTTTTACTTTTTCATACATTATTCTTTCATGAGCTGCATGTTGATCCATTATGTATAATTCATTGTCTATTTCTAATATTATATATGTATTAAATGCTATACCTATAAATTTATATTGTATTTTCTGCACATCAGCATTACTTTCAAATATAGATACATTTTTGTCTTCCATTTTGTCATCTAAAGCATAGAAGCCATCATCATTTTCTTCTTTTTCTTGTTCTGGTTGTACTCTTCCTCCATATGGTTCTTTGCCAAATAATTCTTTGTACATTTCTTCAAATGATAATATTTTTTCTTTATTTTCTTGCTTATATCCTTGATCTGGCCTATTTTGGTTTACCTCATTTTCTGTTGTATTCTGTATTTTGTTAGCATTTTCTTCTTGGTTCATTTCACTATTTACTTTTTCTTCTTGATTAATATCTGTTTGTTCATTTATTTGGTCTTGTGCTAATTGGTTGTTTTCATTTATGTTTTTGCTTTCTGTTTTATATATTTCTTCATCTTCGTTTAAAGTGTTTTCTGTGCTTTCTTTTTCTTCATCTGATGTTTTAAATACTATTGGTATTATAGTTTCATTTTCTAGGTTTTCAGCATTTAAATTTTGACTGCTATCTTCTTTTAAATTTTCTTCTAATTTATTCTCCTCTAATTTTTTCTCTTCTACAGTAACATTTGAAACCACTTCTTCTTTTTTAGCATTTTCCTCAATTTGTTGTTTTATATTATCTTGTTCTACAACAGGTGTTATTATATCATTATACTTTTGTTCCATTTGTTTATATGTATCTGTTAATTGTAAGTTTGGATTTTGTTCAACTTCTTTTTTTAAATCTTCTTGTAGTGATTTTAGTTTTTGAAAAATATCTTGGTTTGACATTACTGCTGGATTTTCAAGTACTGAATTTACATTTTTTTTAGGCTCTGCATTTCTGCTATTAAATACATCTTCTACAATATTTCCTGCATTTGATACAGAATATGTTTTTTTTGCCATTTCATCTGCATTTTCAATTTTGAAAGCATTTTTTGAGGCTTCTTTTATTTTTTCTGTTTTTTCTCTATCTGTCATAAATCCTGCATTTAATAATGTATCTTTTATTGCATGATACATTGATTTAAAAGCTATACTTTCTTCTGCAAATCTTACTTCTAATTTTGCTGGGTGCACATTTACATCTACTTTTGATGGTGGCATTTCTATATCTAGTACTAAAAATGCGAATTTACCTATTGGAAGCATTCCTTTAAATGCTTGTTCTACTGCAGATGAAAGTGTTTTATCTTTTATGTATCTTTTATTTACAAAAAATATTTGGTTTGATCTATTTGATCTTGCAATAATTGGTTTTCCTATTACTCCTTTTATTTTCATGTATTCATATTCATAGTCTACATTTATTGTGTTATTTGCAACTTCTTTTCCAAAAATGCTATATATTACTCCTGTTAAATTACCATTTCCGTTTGTTTGTAAAACAATTTTTCCAGAATTTATAAATTTAATTGCTATTTCAGGATGAACAAGTGCAATTCTTGTTACAACATCTTCTATATATCCAGATTCTGTAAAATCCTTTTTTAAGAATTTGTATCTTACTGGTGTATTGTAAAATAAGTTTCTAACAGTTATTGTGGTTCCTTTTGAACATCCAATTTCGTCAAAAGATTGTACGTCCCCACCTTCTACTACTATTCTATTTCCTATATTTTCGTCTTCTGTTTTGCTTACAAGTTCAACATTTGCAATTGCTGCTATACTAGCTAATGCCTCACCTCTAAACCCCATAGATTTTACTGAATCTAAATCGTCGGCACTTCTTATTTTACTTGTAGCATGACGTTCAAATGCAAGCTCTACATCATCTTTTGCAATTCCCTTTCCGTTATCTGTAATCCTTATAAATGAAATTCCTCCATTTTTTATCTCTATTGTTACATGTGTAGCTCCTGCATCTATTGAGTTTTCAACCATTTCTTTTATTACAGATGCTGGTCTTTCTATAACTTCACCTGCTGCTATTTTGTTTATTGTTAAATCATCTAATAATACTATGTTTCCCATATAATTTCATCCTTTCAGTTTCACTTGCAAAAAAGATTTTTTATCTTTTTAAGTCAAAAAAATTATATCATTAAAAATTTATGTTTTCAACTAGTGTAACACTTTTTTTTGAAATTCATATTATATAGCATACGAAAGTTAAGAAATTTAAAAATTTTAAACAAGGAGGTTTCTTATATGTGCTGTAACAATGATGAAATTCTTTGGTTCATTATTCTATTTTTACTCCTTTTCTGTGGCGGATGTGGTAACAGGGGTTGCTCATGTAACCATGGTTCACAACCAAACTGCTGCTAATACTTAAAATTTTTATGATTAGAAAGGTGGTGAATACTTATGCCAGAAAATAGAGGTGGATGCGGCTGCGGATTCGGATTTGGTGATGACTGCTGCTGGATTATAATTCTTATTCTTCTTATATTCTGCTGTTGTGGTGGAAATAGAGGCGGATGCTGCTAGTAAGAAAAAGAACGATTCTTTAATTAGAATCGTTCTTTTTTTATTTGGCAGGAGTAGAAGGACTCGAACCCTCACAGGCGGTTTTGGAGACCGATGTGCTACCATTGACACTATACTCCTATAAAAATCACTTTGTTATAATAACATAAAAAAATAAAATTTACAATACATTTAGTAAAAAAAATTAATTTTGTTAATTTTAGCATATGTTTTTTACTTATTTGCAATTGATATTATTTTTTGAAAATCTCTTGTATTTGACATATATTTTAAACTTTCTGAAGATAAAATTAAAAAATCTTTTAATAATTTATTATATTGTTCTTCATTTTTTATATTTAATACTTTTATTATTTTTAATGATTTTCTATACATTTCTTCCAATACTTTTACCTCTATTTCTTTAGTTTTTATGGGATCTCAAGATTTTAAGATCCCATATTTTAGATATTTACTTTAGTTATTTACCTATTATAATCCGGTTGACTTCTGTTAAAAAAGTTATTAACGTTATTTTCTCACATGCGTTTTTAGTTTCACGGTTTATTTTAGTAAAATGATCTAATGCTTTGGTTACTTTCTTAATTTTTTCTTCACTAACGTTGTAATATTTAGAAGATACATAAAATTTATTTTGTTTTTGGTAAATTATAAATATTCCAACTCTTTTTCCTTCGCAAAATCTTTTTATTTTATATCCATCAATAAACCGAACATTTTCCATATGTCTTCCCTCCTGAAATAAAATGTAAATTAACATATACATTTTGTATTCTAGCACATCAATTTAAAAAATACAAGATTATTATTTACATTTTTATCAAAAAATCTCTTCTAATTTATACTCTTTTTCTAGTTTTTCATTAAAATATACCTTACTAAGTAAATTTAATTCTCTTAAGGCCTCATCTTTTAAATTAAAATTAAATATTTTTTTACATGGCGAAAATACTATGTAATTTAAGGCTGTTAAAGTGCTTTTACTTATTTTTATGCTTCCTTTATCTTGAGTATAACATTCTTTACATTTTACTCCATTATCTTTTATGCTAAAATGTGTTATATTTTTAGTATCTCCACAGTTTGTACATTTATTTACCATTGGCTTAAATCCTAATATACATAAAAGTTTTATTTTAAAAACACTTATAATAAAGTCTAAATTTTTTTCGGTCTCAGATATCATATATAGTGTATTTAAATATAATTGCAAAATTTTATAGCTATTCTCATTTTCAGTTGTTACATCTTGTATTATTTTTGTTACATGTACTGCATATTTTATTTTATCTAAATCTGTTCTTATATTGTAAAACATTTCTATTGTATCACACGAATTCATCAAATAATTTTCTTGTGATTTATACAATATATATTCACCAAAACATAAAAAACTAGTGCCTGCTAAAAGAGCGCTAGTTTGTCTTCTAGCCCCTTTTGCCGCACATGATATTTTACCGAAACCCCGGCGTTAGCATTGTAAGCATTTTGTCGAAGTCTCCCATATTACTTTCTGCAATTATTATTCCCTTCGTTTTTATTATTCCCATTTCCGTTCCGCCTTTTGAAGATTTATTAAATCTTTTTGTATATTTTCTATTTGTTTCAATTCTAAAAATGTATCAACATTTCCTGTTGATTTGAACATATTCCACGCCATATTTTTTATCATAATGTTCACTTCCTTCTTAGGTTATTTTTCCCGTTCTTTTGTATTTTATTCTTTAAAAAATTTTTCGTTATTCATCCAGTCTTCTTTTACTTTTACCCATGTTTTTAAATTTACTTTAACGCCAAAATTTTGCTCCATGTCTTTTCTTGCCATAGTTCCTATTCTTTTTAGCATTTCGCCATTTTTTCCTATTATTATTCCTTTGTGAGATTCTCTTAAGCAATAAATTATAGCATCTATATTGTAAATTTCTTCCTTGTTTTTAGTCTTTTTTAATTTCATTTTTTCTACTTTAACATATATTCCATGTGGTACTTCATCTCTTAGTAAAATTAAAGCTTTTTCTCTTATTGTTTCTTCTGCTAATTGTCTTAAAGTTTGGTCTGTATATTCATCTTTATCATAATATGCAGGCCCTGGTTTTAAAGATTTTTCTATTTCATCTAATACCACTTCTTTGTATTTTATTTTTTTAGCTGAAATTGGAATTATTGCCTCAAAATCATATTCATTTTTGTATATTTCTATAATTTTAGCAAGCTCTTCTTTGTTTACTAAGTCTACTTTATTTATTATTAAAATACACTTCTTTTTTGATTCTTTTATTTTATCTAATATTTTTCTGTCTCCTCTTCCTATTTCCTTGCTATCTGCTTCTATTAAAAATAAAATTACATCTGAATTTTGAAGTGCATCCCAGGATAATTCTATCATATTTTCATTTAATTTTGTTTTAGGTTTATGTATTCCTGGTGTATCTATAAATATAATTTGTGAGTTTTCTCTATTTATTATTCCTTTTATTTGAGTTCTTGTTGTTTGTACTTTATTTGCTATTGCCGAAACTTTTTCTCCTACTAATAAATTGATTAATGTTGATTTTCCTACATTTGTTCTTCCACAAATTGATACAAACCCTGATTTAAATTCTTCTGCCATTGGCTTCTCCTTTTTGTTTAATCATATTTTCAATGTTTAATTTATTTAATTTTTCATTTAAAAATTCTTATAATATCATTATATGTTACAAATATTGATAATCCTATTATAAGAGAAAATCCCAATAATTGTAACTGTATTTGGATCTTGTCACTTATAGGCTTTCTTATAATAGCTTCTATTAATAATAAAACAATTTTTCCTCCATCTAACGCTGGAATTGGTAGCAAATTGGTAATACCAAGTGATACAGATATTATAGACATTATATATAAATATTCCTTAATACCTGATGTTTTTGAAACTAAACTAGATATTCCAACTGGACCTGTTAAATCATCTGCCCCAACTTGACCTGTAAATAGCATTTTTACACTATCTACTAAAGCACCTGTAAATCCAATTGTCGCTTTTCCCGCACTTTCAATATTTCCAGATATTATTGCTGCCAATATAAAATAAATTAATAATCCAAATAAAATATTTACAGTAGCTCCTGCTGCCACTATTAAAATTCTTTTTAAAATACTTGCCTTATTAAAAGCTCCTTCTTCTTCAGATGCTTCTTCTTCGCCTTCCATGCTTACAAATCCACCTAAAGGAAATGCACGTAAAGCATATTTAGTTTCTCCTTTTTTCTTAGAAATAATTTCTGGACCAAATCCTATTGCAAACTGATTTACCTTCACTTTGCATAATTTAGCAACTAGAAAATGCCCTCCTTCGTGTATAAAAATTAAAAATCCAAGTAAAAAAATTATTTTAATTGCTGATAAAAAAAAGCTTATCACTATTACCTCCAAATTATTTTTGAATTTTTTCTAAATCTAAAAAGACCCAGCCCTTTTGTACATGTTTTGTTAGGACTGGTTCTTTATTAGGCAGTATTACATTACACATACTTTTATCATTATATACATAAATGGTGCTATAAATACAAGGCTATCTAATCTATCTAGCATTCCTCCATGTCCTGGTAATAAATTTCCATAGTCTTTTACGTCAACAAACCTCTTTACAGAAGATGCAACAAAATCTCCTATTTGGCTTATTATACTTAAAAGTAGACTTATTGGAACTATAAAACTATAATTAAAGTTTCCTCCCCAGAAGTTATTTACTATTATAAAATATATAAATGATACTACAGCAGAACCTATTGCTCCTGCAACACAACCTTCTATAGATTTTTTTGGACTTATTTTACTAAATTTATGTTTTCCGAAATGTTTTCCTATTAAATATGCAAATATGTCTGTTGCCCAAGATACCACAAAGGCATATGCAAACAAGACTTTTCCATATTCAAGTCTTCTTATTAATTCTAAAAACATAAAAAATAATGGTACATACATAATTCCTACTAATGTATATGCTACATCTTTAAATGTTATTTTCATATCTGTAAAAATCACTTTTAAAAATAGTGCTAAAATTATAAATGGTATTGAAAGTGTTACTAGATTTAGCAGTTTTTGCTCTTCTAAAAACATTGCTCCTACAATATATAAATTACTCATATATCCAATCCATTTTATTGGTTTTGCAACTTTTGTTACTGCTCCAAAATATTCATGCATGCAAATAATACTTGCTACTAAAACTGCCACTCCTATTACATATTGATTTCCTAATACAAAAAGTAATGCTACTATTGGTAGTCCTAATACTGTAGTTAAAATTCTTTTTAAATCCATATTTTTCACCTTTTTTATTTTCCTAATCTTCTAGTTCTTTTTTGATATATAACTATCGCTTCATCTAAATCTTGTTCATTAAAATCTGGCCAGTATTTTTCTACAAATAAGAATTCTGAATAAGCAATTTGCCATGGTAAGAAATTACTTGTTCTCATTTCTCCACTTGTTCTTATTACTAAATCTGGATCAGGCTGACCTGCTGTATATAGATTTTGTTCTATTAAATTTTCATCTATATCTTCTATTTTTATCTTATTTTCCGCTATTTTCTCTGCTATTTGCTTTGTAGCTCTTACTAATTCGGCTCTACCTCCATAATTTAATGCAATATTAAAATGTACTCCCGTATTATTTTTAGTTCTTTCTACACATTCTTTTATTCTATCTTGCATTTTAGAATTTAGAGCTGTTGTATCTCCTAAAAATTGTATTTTTATATTCTCTGAATCAGCCACTTTTGCATAATGCTCTAAATAATTTTGAAGTATAAGCATTAAACTTTTTACTTCTTCTTCTGCTCTTTTCCAATTTTCTGTTGAAAAAGCATAAACAGTTATATATTCAAGTCCAATTTCGTTTGCATGTCTTACTATTTTTTCTAGTGTTTTGGCTCCTTCTTTATGACCAAATGCCACTGGCATTCCTTTCTTTCTTGCCCAACGTCTATTGCCATCCATTATTATTGCAATATGTTTTGGTAATTCTTCTTTTTTAAATTCCATTTATATAAACCCCTTACTTATTTATTCCTTGTTTCAATAAATTTGGCTAATTTCTTTAAAAATTCTGCTTTTTCTCCAAAAGAATCTAACTCATGATTTGCTTCTTTTATTATATTTTTAAGTATTTCTTCTGATTTTTCTAAACCATATTCTGATACATATGTGCATTTTCCCATTTTTTTATCATTTCCAACTGGTTTTCCTAAAATCTTTTCATCACCAATTTCTGATAAAATATCATCTTTTATTTGAAATGCAAGCCCAATTTTTTCTGCGTATTTTGTTATTTTTTCTAATTCGTCTTCATTACAATCACCTAAAATTGCTCCCATTCTTGCACTTAAAATTAAATATGCTCCTGTTTTATTTTCGTGAATATATTTTAATTCATTTTCAGAAATTTGCATTCCTTCACACTCTGTATCTAAATATTCACCAGCAAGCATTTTGTTTGTTCCTATAGAAAATTCATTAAATATTTTTAATTTTTGTTCTAATTTTTTATTGTCCTTCGTATTTAGCAAATCTTTGCTTATTACAGTATATGCAGAATTAAAAAGTCCATCTCCTGCAAGAATTGCTGTTGCCTCATTAAACTTTTTATGATTTGTTAGTTTTCCATGTCTGAAATCATCATTATCAATTCCTGGTAAATCATCATGAATTAATGAGGCATTATGTACCATTTCAATTGCAACTGCATATGGTATTACTTCTGTAATATCTTCCTTAAACAAGCAATATGATGCTAAAACTAATGTTGGTCTTAGCCTCTTTCCTCCTGCCATTAAACTATATTCCATCGCTTCATTTAAAATTCTTTCTGGACAATCCTTTTTATTTAAATATTTTTCTATTTCACTATTTATTATTGTTTGATATTTTTTTAGCTCTATTTTAAAATCCATATATATCATCCTCTTTAGCTTTGTTCAAGAATTTAATTATATTGAAAGTATTTCATTTTCTTTATTTGCTAATACTTTGTCTATTTCTTCTATACTTTTATCTGTTAGTTCTTGAATTTTATTTTCAGCTTGTTTTAATTCATCTTCTGTCATTTCTCCGTCTTTTTGTTCTTTTTTAGCTATATCAATTCCATCTCTTCTTGCATTTCTAACAGCTACTTTGCAATCTTCTGCCATTTTTTTGATGTCCTTTACTAATTCTTTTCTTCTTTCTTCTGTTAATTCTGGAAATGCAAGTCTTATTACTTTTCCATCATTATTTGGATTTATTCCAATATCTGATGCTAAAATTGCTTTTTCTATTTCTTTTAAAACTGATATATCCCATGGTTGAATAACTATCATTCTAGCTTCTGGTACTGATACTCCTGCTACTTGATTTATTGGTGTTGGGGTACCATAATAATCAATTTTTACTTTATTTAATATTGCAGGATTTGCTCTTCCTGCTCTAACTTCTGCAAATTTTTCTCTTAAATTGTCTATTGATTTATTCATTTTTTCTTTTATGCTATTGTAATCCATATTATCTATCCTTTCTTTGCACCTTTATTATTTAAATAATTTAGTAATTTTTTACATTTTGGTGCATATAATTTAATTACTTTGTTTTCATAAAATTATTTTACAATTGTTCCTATTTTTTCACCTTTAACAGCTCTTACTATATTTTCTGGATCTGCAATTCCAAACACTACTAATGGAATATTATTATCCTTACATAATGCTGTTGCTGTTGAATCCATAACTTTTAAATCTTTATTTAATACTTCTTGGTATGTTATTTCATCATATCTTTCAGCTGTTGGATCTAATTTTGGATCTGCTGAATATACTGCATCTATTGCTTTTCCAAGTAATATTGCATCTGCTTCTATTTCTGCTGCTCTTAAGGCAGCTCCTGTATCTGTTGTAAAGAATGGATTTCCTGTACCACATGCAAATATAACTACTCTTCCTTTTCCTAAGTGTTTTATTGCTTTTCTTTTTATAAATGGTTCTGCAACCTCTCTCATTTCTATTGCCGTTTGTACTCTTGTATGTATTCCTCTTGCTTCTATTGCATCTTGAAGTGCTAATGCGTTCATTGCAGTTGCAAGCATTCCCATATAATCTGCTGTTGTTTTTTCCATTTGTTCTCCGTTTCTTCTTCCTCTCCAGAAGTTTCCGCCTCCTACTACAATTGCTACTTCTACTCCCATTTCTACTACTTCTTTTACTTTATCACATATTTCTCCTACTACTTTAATGTTTATTCCTGTTTTATCTTCTCCTGCAAGTGCTTCTCCACTTAGTTTTAATAGTACTCGTTTATATTTTGCTTCTGACATTTTTATTCTTCCTTTCTTTTTGGTTTTCTTTGGGTATTTTATCATAATTGTTTTGAAACTACAATAGTTTTTGGGGAATATTCTAGCTTTTTGGTTACTAATCAAAATAATTTTTGAGTGCAAAAAAGGCATAAATACGAATATAATTATCGTTTATGCCTTTTTTATTTTAACAAACTCATTTTTTGTTTTTTATAATTTTTTTATTTCTTCTTTAGATAGTCCTGTTATTTCTTCTATTGTTTCTGTTGGGATGTTTTTTTGTTTCATTTTTTTGGCTAGTTCAAGAGTCTTGTGTTCTAATCCCTTATCAAATCCAGCTGCTTCAACAGCTTTTTGATCCATTATATATTTTTCTCTTAGTTCTGCTAGATACCTTTCATGTTTGTCTTGGCTTATTTCGTCTAATACTTCTTTTGCCTTTTTTATTTCCTTATTTTCCATATTAATCACCCTCGGATTATTTATAAATTTTACCCATTCTGCTAACTTTGTGTTGTTCTTATATCTCTCAAATTTGGATAATTCAATTATAACAATCTCTATGGCGTCTGTCAATATTAGGTTTCCATAATCTTCTTCTCTTAGATTCCATTTAGATACATATTTTTTTATTTCTTTTAGTGATGGGATTTCGTAATCCGTGATTCAAATCGCTATACTTTTTTCGAGTTCTAAATAATCTTTTCCTGTTTTAATACTTTGTACGTACATTTTACTGCAGTAGAATAAAATTCTTTTTTCTATATTTTTCTTATTTACTATTTGCATCTCTATATCACAATTGGTGCTGCCATCTATTTTGGCTTTTACATCTAATATTCCTACTTTATCGTCTAGCATATCTATGGGTAGAATTGTGTTTTCTTCTAGTATTATGTCTGTTATGTTTTGGTTTAGTATTGCACTTAGGAAATTTTTGGTTATCGATTCGTTTCCTTGGCGTCCAAATATTCTTTTAAATACATAGTCTAGTTTTGGGTTTAGTAATTTTTGATTTATCTTTTTCACTTCTCCTTTTGAGTTTAATTTTTTGATATAAATTATTTAGTTTGAATTTTGATTTAAATGAGTTTGAAAAAATTTGTAGTTATTTTAACATGTTTTTGATGTATATTCAATAATTTTGTACTTTTTATTTATATAAAATTAGAGACACATTTTATAGATATTTTATATCTTATGTGCCTCTTTTTTTATTTTCACAAACTCATTTTTTATTTTTTATAATTTTTCGATTTCTTCTTTAGCTAATCCTGTTATTTCCTCTATTGTTTCTGTTGGAATATTTTTTTGCTTCATTTTTTTGGCTAGTTCAAAAGTCTTTTGTTTTTCTCCTTGTTTTATTCCTTGATTCTTTCCTTGCTCAATTCCTTGTTCTAATCCCTTATCAAATCCAGCTGCTTCAACAGCTTTTTGATCCATTATATATTTTTCTCTTAGTTCTGCTAGATACCTTTCATGTTTGTCTTGGCTTATTTCGTCTAATACTTCTTTTGCCTTTTTTATTTCCTTATTTTCCATATTAATCACCCTCGGATTATTTATAAATTTTACCCATTCTGCTAACTTTGTGTTGTTCTTATATCTCTCAAATTTGGATAATTCAATTATAACAATCTCTATGGCGTCTGTCAATATTAGGTTTCCATAATATTTTTCGTTTTAATTCCAGATTACTGGGCGAAAAGTTAAATAACTACTGCTTTTTCCAGTACCATTACCATTATTTATCCCTTCAACAGGAAATCTTCTATATCTTATTCCAACTGGATTATCTTCATTAGGTAAATTGTAGTTAATATTGGTTCCGTAATACCATCCATATGTCTCCATAATTGCCATTCCCTTAGTGCTTTCTATATTAAAATCTTTTGGTAAAGTTTCAACATATTTCGTATTTATATTCTTTTTCAAATTTTCAACTGATGAAGGTGATTTTCCCTCTAATCCTTGATATAAGGACGATGTAATAACCCATGAGCTATCTGCTAAATTCATAACTCCAGATTTATTCCCCGTTGTACTCTTTTTGCTTACGCCCGGCATCCCATATGAACTTGAACCCAAATACACAACAGCTCCCCAATCCTTATTTAAAACTAAATGTGGATCCAAATTATTAGTGCCTAATGTTGTATCGTAAGATCTCAAATCATAACATATCTGATATGCACTTGAAGCATCTATATGTTCATACCTAGTTTTATCTGTTGTTTCTGGTCTAATCTCAATAGCAGCTCTAGAAATCGAACTAACTGTCACAACTGCTATTGCCATAAAAAAACTTATAAAAATTTTCTTTTTCATATATAATCAACTCCTTCTATTTTTTACTCGGTTCATATTTGCTCATCCATATTCCGCTTAGTTCTTTTCCATCAACTGTAAAT
Organism: uncultured Clostridia bacterium; assembly: GCA_934141475.1. Classification (GTDB taxonomy): domain Bacteria; phylum Bacillota; class Clostridia; order TANB77; family CAG-508; genus CAG-269. The sequence goes on along the minus strand of CAKPCG010000011.1, from coordinate 6,872 downwards.
GCCGGATGTACTTGCATAACCGAAGATAGTCCATTTGGATAAGCCTCCTTGTTTATGGGCTGATTATCTAGTCCTACAAATATAATTCCTGTCATTGCTGTTGTAATACTTCCTTTTTCAATTCTATACGCATATCTTGGTATCCAAACCCACCATGCTTCTAATCCATTTGCATTTGTTTTTATATTTGCCCATACTTTATTTGGATAATCATACCATTCTTTATTCTGATTTATTGTTGTTAAATCTGCATCTGCTAATTTTACTTCTTCTTTAAAATCTCCTGTTTCTTGGTCATATAACTCTATGTATGTATTTTGTGGATCAAATCCTTCCATATCTGGGGCTAAAACTCCATCTACACCTTTGTTATTTGTTTGATAACTTGGTTCATACTTACTCATCCATATTCCTTTAAGTTGTTTGTCTCCTGCTGTAAATGCTGGATGGATTGTAAATTGTTTGGATAATCCATCTGGAAATTGTTCTTTATTTATTGGTTTATTATTTAAATCTACAAAAACCACTCCTGTCATTGCTGTTGTTGTACTTCCTGCATCCATCCTATACGCATATCTTGGTATCCATACCCACCACGCTTCTGTTCCATTTGCATTTGTTTTTATATTAGCCCATACTTTGTTTGGATAGTCATACCATTCTTTGTTTTGATTTATTGTGGCTAAATTTGCATCTGCAAGTTTTATTTCTTGTTTAAAGTCACCTGTTGTTTTATCATATAATTCAATATATGTGTTTTGTGGATCGAATCCACTTAAATCTGGTGCTAATACTCCATCTACCGGTGTTGCACTTGATTGATAGCTTGGCTCATACTTACTCATCCAAATTCCTCTAAGCTCATTTCCATTAACTGTAAAAGCTGGATGTGGCTCATATCCTTCTGGTAAAACCCCATTATATTTTGGATTCATTGGTTTGTTATTTACATCTATATAAATTACATCTATTGGATTTTCTGGACTTGTTACATTTGTTCCGTTTATCTTGTAAGCATATCTTGGAACCCATACCCACCATGCTTCTAGTCCATTGGCTGTTGTTTTTGCATTTGCCCATATTTGTTTTCCATAATCATGAAGTGTGTATGTGTTAGAGTCTTCTTCTATTGCATTTTTTTCTCCATCTTCTATATATTGCTTTATTGGAATATCTTTTTCAACAGAAAAGTCAGCAGAATAATATACTAAACTTGTGTCTTTTGAACTAAAACCTTTCATATTTGGTGCATAATAGTATTCTTCTCCAACATTTACCATTTCAGATTCTTTATCTATTATGGCATCTTTTTTTGAATCTGAACTGCCATTACTTCCTTTTCCTATTGATGCTAGTGCATAACTGTGGTATTTTTTTCCAGCTATTGATGTTGGTTTTATTTTAAAAGCTACATTTGTCGTCATGTCATATATGTATGTATTTTCTTTTCCATCCGCAGTTTCTTTGTCTATTATAAATATATTTTCTACATTCCCGTTTTCGTCTATAATTTCTTCAAAATCATCTTCTGTATAGTCTGATGGTCCTTGTTCTGATGGATATCCAGCTCTTATGTATAAAATTTCTTGTTTTAATGAATTGGTCCATTCTATGTTATCTCTGTTTACATTAGTATCAAATACTGGACTAACATCTCCTTTCATTACGTTCATTGCATTTTCGGACTTTTTCATTTCGACATTTTCTTGTATTTGTTGCATTTCTGTAGCAAATGATGCCAATACTGATTTTGTAATTATTCCATTTTGCCCTGTTGCCATTGTTATTGCAATTCCTGCTAAAAGTAAAAGTACAATTATTGTAACTACAAGTGCTATTAATGTTATACCACGATTTTTTTTGAATTTTGGTATTAAATTCATCTAACTCCTCCTTTCATTTTTCAGGTATTTTATGCTATAAAAAAAAGCTAAAAAGCAAGCAAAATAGACCTACTTTTTGTAAGCTATTTTGCTTGCTTTATTTATTTTATTATTTACTAAATTACTCGTGTGTGTGTGTGTGTACTCCTGCAAGGAATACAGCGTTTTTTTATCTTTTGCATTTTTATACCTTCTTTTTTTATTTTTATGGTTTAATTTTATACCATATATTTTCTTTAGTCAATATATTTTACATTTAAGTTTTGGTCTTTTTTAAAAAAATTTCTGAAGGTACAAACAAACCAGAATCAAAATTTGTAATGGATATGAAAAACAAATCTTTTAAATTAGATAAAATTAATCAAAATGATTTTAAAAAATTTATTACTAAAACTTCTGTAACAAAAGATGGTGAAGTTGCTGAAAAGAAAATACTTTCGCTTAATACTAATCAAATAGAAAAAGAACAAATATATGATGGATTTTATGGAGTATGTACAAACCTAGAAGATAATGCAGAAGAAATAATAGATACATTAAGAAATATGAACTTAACAAAAAACTGTGATGAAGGTTATATTCCATCATATACAAGAACAGACATAACAGACTGTTTACATGAAATCTAGTATTTTGGGATATTTTTTCCTTATTAATGTTTATGTTGGGAGTGTGGTTTTATAACTGTGGGGGTTAGGTATTTTATGAATTAACTTAAATTTTTAATTTATAAAATTTTAGCTTAAATTTTTATCCTGCCTTCTTTTAAAATTTTGTTGTTTTTTTCATAAATCTTTTGTATAATTGAATACATAAGAGATACCAATTTCTACATGTTTTTGCAATTTACTACAATTCTAGTTTTATATCTTTAATGTAACATTTTTTTATTTTTATATATTATATTTTAGGTGATAATATTATGAAGGTTTTAAGATTTGGATCTCATGGTCCTATGGTAGAATTTTTACAAAATCTTTTAGAAGAGCTTAGGTTTTACACAGGAAAAATTGACGGTATTTTTGGAAATATGACAAAAAATGCTGTTATTCAATTTCAAAGTTCATACAAACTTGATAATGATGGAATAGTAGAAAATTTGACATGGAATGCACTTAGCCCATATTTCAACGGTGCCTTAGGATTTATTGTTCCAACCAACATTAGTTATAGCTCTAATATTTTAAATATAAACATTAATTCTTTAAAAAATGTTTATCCTTTTTTAGAAATTTCATCAAGTGGAAAAAGTGTTTTAGGAAAAAATATCCCTGTTATTAAAATTGGTAATGGTTCTACTAAAGTTTTCTATTCTGGTGCCATTCATCGGAAATGAATGGATTACTAGCCCAGTTCTTATGAAATTTTTAGAAAATTACTGTTTTTCTTACGTAAATAACTTAGATATTTTTAATGTTAATGCAAGATTTTTATTTAACCAAGTCACTATTTATATTATGCCAATGGTTAATCCAGATGGTGTAGATTTGGTTACTGGTGAAATTTCTTCAAATTCATCGCTTTACTCAAATACAAAACTTATTGCTAACAACTACCCTAACATTCCATTTCCTTCTGGTTGGAAAGCTAATATTCAAGGTGTAGATTTAAATTTACAATTTCCAACCGAATGGGATGAAGCAAAAAAAATAAAATTTAGTCAAGGATTCACTTCCCCTGCTCCTCGCGACTTTGTAGGATTTACTCCTTTATCTGAACCAGAATCTTTAGCAATTTATAATTTTACTTTGAAACATAGCTTTAACTTAATTCTCAGCTACCATACTCAAGGTGAAGTAATTTATTGGCAATTCCAAAATTATAGACCTCAAAATAGCTTTTTTATAGGTTCAAGACTTTCTAAACTTAGTGGATACTCTTTAGAAGACACACCATATAATTCTAGTTTTGCAGGATATAAAGATTGGTTTATTAAAACCTACCATAAACCTGGTTATACTATAGAAGCTGGACTTCGGAAAAAATCCTTTACCTATAGAGCAATTCAATAAAATCTATAATGATAATTTAGGTATTTTAGTTTATTCTGGTCTCTACGCAAAATAATAAAAAAATTAGATTTAAGTTTTTTAACCTAAATCTAATTTTTTCGTAATTAATGCAATCTTAATCAATTATAAATAATTTTAAAAATATATTAATCTATGCTTTCACCAAAATATTTATATTTTCCATCTTCAAACTTAATAATTGTTCCTTCAGTTACTTTATCTAACAAGTTTTCATCTATGTTTACTTCTTCAAATTCAAAATCACTTTTTTCTGTTATATCTTTTAAAAATCTATTTTTTCCAATTTCTTCACAAACAATATATAAATGATTTTCTTTTCTATATTTATTAAGTTCTTTGTTTTGCTTTTCTATTATATCATCTGCCATTTTTTTGATTTCATCTTTTAATTCCTTTGTGGCTATACTATCTACAATAAATTCTCCATCATATATTTTAACAACATCATTTACAGTAATATTTTTTAATGTATCACTTTTCTTTATCTCAAGCTCCTCCACTTCACCATTTTCTACTTTTAATGCTGTAAAAAAACTATCATCATAATTTTTTTTATTGTTTTGCCAATATATTTTTTTATTATCTTTTATAAAATATATTGCTTCATTATTATAATTTTCTTTTGCATATTTTTCTACTACCTCATCTAAATTCCATATTATTTGATTTTCATTTCCTGTTGTTAATTTGTTTGTTTTTAATATTTCTTCTATTATTGGCTGTTCTAAATTATTCAACTTTACATTCTCCTCTAAATAATTTGATAGTTGTTTTATAAAATTTTCAACAATATCATTTTCCTTTATATTGTTAAAAACTTCATTTATTTTGTCTAAATTCAATAAATAATCACTCCTTTTTAGTTTTTTATATTTGGAAATACACTATTGACCAATAGCTTTAAGAACTAAACTAAGAGTAATTATATATTATTTTTGTAGTTTTTGCAATGTTTTACGTTATATTACTTTCTCCTGTTTCATAATTTATAGTTATTCCTGGCTGTACATTATAACAATATATATTAAAACAAATTCCTTGTCCATTATCTTCCACAGACCAAGCCTCCATTTCTACTCCGCTTGCTAAAAGATTATTTCCATTATATATTGGTGTTACTCTATAAAGTACATGATTTTTATTGTTTCCTTTTATATAGTCTGCAACTAAATTCTCAAATGGCAACATTCCTTCTGTATTTAAATATCTTGTTCCTGTAATAAGATTCTGTTTATTGGCATTTTCTCCAGCTAGTTGCCACCCTATTAAGTGACATCTATTATATAAATATTTATCTTTTATTAACGAATCATACCTTTTTTGGATCCATCCCGAAAGATCTTTTACACTTGTAATGTCTTCTCTTTTTTCTCTTGATTTTGGCATTATTTCCTTACATATATTTGCATATGCTACTCCACTTCTTCCTAAAGAATCCCAATTGCTGTATCTTTCAAATGGCTCTGCTTTATATTCTTCTTCTGTAAAATACGGCTTATTATCATTTATTTCTACATATGGACTTTCTTTATATTCAGGTATAGACGACAAATCTATTATCTGATTTTGACTTTGATTTACATTTTCTTCAACACTATTTTGATTTCCAATTTTTTCCTCATCTTGTGTAAAATGATTAGATATTAAAACAAATGCTATTATTATAATTGTTGTTATTACTTGCCAAATATTATTATATTTATTTCTTTCTTTTTTCATTTTCATTCTCCTTATTTTTTTATATTAGCATAAAGAAAAAAATTAATCAATTACTTTTAAAAATTATAAAAAGTACTTTATAAATTTTTAAAAAATACTCTAAAACCTATTGGTTTTAAAGTATTTTTTATTTATCCTAATGCAACATCTAAAATCATCATTAAAACAAATCCAAATATCAAACCTAATGTTGCTAAATTCTTATTTTCTATTATTGATTCAGGCAATAGTTCTCTTGCTGCAACTGCAATCATAGCACCTGCTGCAAAAGATAGTAAAATTGGCATAACACTTCTTACTGCCATAACAAGTAAAACTCCAATAACTGCTGATATAGGCTCTACAAGAGCTGAACCTTGACCCAACATAAAACTTTTAAATCTTGAAAACCCTTCGTTTCTTAATGGTAACGCAACAGCTGCTCCTTCTGGGAAATTTTGTATTCCTATTCCAAATGCAAGCATTAGTGCTCCAACTACAGTCATTCCTGGTACTCCACTTGCAATTCCTCCAAAGGCCACTCCTATTGACATTCCTTCTGGTTGATATAAAAATAGACTGTTATGATTTTTATTTTGACTAATTTAATATTATTAAATTAGCCTTATATTTTTTCTTTTAAGTTATTTAATTGTTTAAAATTGAAATATAAATCTACCTGTTTATCTTGATGTATCTCTATTCTATTAATAATTACTTTCATAATTTCTGATGTTGGATTATTTAGACTCAAAAACTCTTGTATAACACTTTTTATTTTTTCGGTATCATCTTTTTTGGATTCTTCTTTTTGTCTTTTAATTTCTATGTATTCGTTTTCTTTTTGCTTTATTTCATTTTTTAGTTTTGAGAATAACCTTTCATACATTTCTTCACTTATTTTATTGTTCAATTTATCTACATACATTTGGTCAATATTGCTATTTATTAATTTTATCTCGTTTTCTAGTTTTTGAAGTACTTTTCCATAATCATATTTAGTCATTCCCTTTTTTACTTCTAATTCTATTTTTTCACTATCTATTTTTTGAAATAAATTTTTAATATAATTAATTACTGTATCTTCTAAATTAGAATAGCTAAAACCATGTGATGTGCAAAGTTTTAATTTTGAATTTCTGCGATAATTATTACATACCATATAATAATTACCATTCTTTTTTCCTCTTACTCCTATTTTATGTTTGCATTCGTAGCAAAAAAGTAAACCATCTAATAAAAACATATTTTTCTTTTC
>CAKPCG010000010.1 GCA_934141475.1 uncultured Clostridia bacterium | reverse complement strand
AAATATGTTATAACAGATGGATCTAAATCTCCACTTCTTGAACCCATTGGAATTCCACCAAGTGGTGTTAATCCCATAGTTGTTTCCATAGATTTTCCTTCTTTTATAGCACATAAACTTGCACCTTGACCTAAATGACAACTTATTATTTTTAAATCCTTTATGTCTTTATTCATTAATTTTGCTACACGATTTGCAACATATTCATGTGATATTCCGTGAAAGCCGTATTTTCTTATACCATATTTCTCGTAATATTCATATAGAATTGGATAAATATATTTCTCTTTTGGGATTGTTTGATGAAATGCTGTATCAAATACTGCAACCATCTTCATATTTGGCACTACTTTTTGGCAAGCTCTTATACCTGCAATTGCATTTGGATTATGAAGTGGTGCTAAATCTGTACATTTTTCTATTTCTTCTATAACTTCTTCTGTAATTATAACTGGTGACTTAAATTTTTCTCCACCATGTACTACTCTATGTCCTATTCCTGCTAGTTCATCTAAACTTTTTATAACTCCATAATGTCTATTTAATATTCTTGATAATATAAATCCAATTGCTTCTTCATGATTTTTTACTTCATGTTCAAATCTACGTTTTACCCCATTTACCTTATGAGTTAAAAACGAACCTGCTTGACCTATTCTTTCAAAATTTCCTTTTACTAACATTTCATCTGTTTCCATATCTATTACTTGATATTTTAGTGATGAACTTCCAGCATTTATAACTAGTATTTTTATAACCAACCCCTCCTTTTTGGAATATGAACTGCTTCCTTTTTTAAAAGGAGCTTTTCTTAATTAAAATTATTCTTGAGCTTGAACTGCAGTTATCGCAACAACTCCAACTATATCATCAGATGAACATCCTCTTGATAAATCATTTACAGGTTTTGCAATTCCTTGACATAGTGGTCCATATGCTTCTGCTTTTGCAAGTCTTTGAACTAATTTATATCCTATATTTCCGGCATCTAAATCTGGGAATATTAATACATTTGCTTCACCTTTTAATGGACTTTCTGGAGCTTTAGATTTTGCAATTTCTGGAATTATTGCAGCATCTAATTGTAATTCTCCGTCCACTAGTAAATTAGAATCTTTTTCTTTAACTAAATTTGTTGCATCTATTACTTTTTGAGTGAGTTCTGATTTTGCACTACCTTTAGTAGAATATGAAAGCATTGCAACTTTTGCTTCTTTTTGTACAAGTTGTTTAAAGCTTTTTGCAGAAGATAATGCAATTTCAGATAGTTCTTCTGCTGTTGGATTTTGGTTTAATCCACTGTCTCCAAATATAAAAGTTCCATGTTCTCCTGCTTCACAATTAGGCACACACATTACAAAAAATGCTGAAACAAGTTTTGTTCCTGGTTTTGTCTTTAAAATTTGAAGTGCTGGTCTTAATGTATTTGCTGTTGAATGTGCAGCTCCTGATACTAAACCATCTGCTTTTGAGTTTTCATCTTTTAACATCATCATACCAAAATAAATTGGTTGTTTTAATAATTTTTCAGCATCCTCTAAAGTTATTCCTTTATTTTTTCTTAATTCATATAATTTATTTATGTATTCTTCCTTTTTTTCAGATGTGAGTGGATTTATTATTTCCACTCCATCTAAGTTAATATCATATTTTTTGCAATTTTCTTTTATTTCTTCTTCATCACCTAAAAGAATTATTTTTGCAAATCCTTGCTCTGTAACTTTTTTAGCAGCCTCTAATACTCTTTTATCCTCTGCCTCTGGTAAAATAATTGTTTTTACATCTTTTTTTGCTCTTTGTTTTATTTCTTCTATAAATGTCATTTTTTTCCTCCTATTTTATATTTCTGCTTTAAATATTTTAAATTTTTGATACGAGATATTTCCTGAGCTATCTTTTATCCAAAAATAATATTCTTTGTTTATATCTAATGATGCTTTTATCTGTATTGGCTCGGTTCTCGGTACTCTCGTAACTTGATTTTGTTCTTGATTATTTGGTTCTTGTTCTTGATTATTTTCTTCTTGGCTTGTGGTATTATTTCCTACCTTATTTTCCATAACTACATTATTTGGCAAGCTTATATTAACTGTATTTACATTTGCTATATTTTCTGTATTTGTAGTATTTCCCATACTTGAATTATTTGAGTTATTTGTATTTTGATTTGTTGTATTTATTTCTTCTCCTTCAACTGCTACAAATTCTGTTGGTGTCATATCTGATGTAGTAATTTGCCATCCTATTATATCTATGTCTTTATTTAAAGTTATTTGAACATTATTGTTTGTGTTTCCTAACCAATCTGCTGAAACTTTCATAGATGTAATTATATCACCTTCTTGAAGTTCATATGTTCCTTCTTGTGGGAAACAGTCGATTAATATTTCAGCTTCTCCAACATTTCCTAAATTATCTTCTGCATAAACTTTATATCTTCCATTTTCTTTTATTGTTCTTGTTGCGTTTTCTTTAGACCATGTTTTTTTATCCCAACTAAATGGACTATCATATAATCCTGATTGAGTATCTTCCGCAGTAACTGTTATTGTTACATATCCTTGAGCTAATGTATCTCTATTTATTGTATATGCAATTTCAGGAGGTGTAGCATCTACTTTGTCTACTTGGATTTCTTTTGAATTTAAGTTTCCTGCAATATCTCTTATCCAAATATAATACTTTCCATTTTCTAATATTGTAGAAGTTACATCTAAATCTGGTGTTACTCCCTGAATAATTTGCCATTCATTTTCTTCTGGACCATTTTCGTTTTTTGTTACAGCCCAAGCATCCATTCTTATATTGTCACTTGCAACTATTTTTATTTGTTTTAGAACCTCCCAATTTTCATTTTCGTATGTAATTTCTTTAAATTCTGGTGCTGTTTTGTCTAAGTCTACAATTGTTAAATTCTGAAATTTTGGACAACCATATCCATATAAATCATCTTTACCTTCTTGCCCTAAATCTTCTGCATAATTTCTAATAAAGTTATACATTTCAAGTATTGTTGCATTTTTACTATATGTTTTTATTAATGCAATTACAGAAGCTATTTGGGCATTTGAATATTCAGCACCTGACCACCTAGATATATTTAAACTACTGCTAAAAATTTCCTCTACATCAGTGCTTGGTGCAGAAAAGTCAATATATTTTCCTCTTCCTGAGTAATCAGCTATATTTAAATCTCTATCTAAAGAAGATACTGCAATTGTCATACTATGATTTGCTGGATAATCATTTTCCTCTTGGTTATTTTCTTGACTAGACTCATTTGTAGTATTTTTGTTATCATTAGTAGTAGATGTATCGTTACTGCTATAATCCACATTTGTGGAAACACTACATACTGCTACATTTTCTTTAAAACAGCTTTCTAAAACTAGGTTTATTACTTCATTTTCTGTATTTATTAATTCATAACATATTACATCTGATTTTTCTTTTGCATATGCTAATGCTTTTACTATGCTAGATAGTGATGTATACCCTTCTTCTGTTACTGTAACTAAAGGCATTATTTTTACATTAGATGATGTTGAATCAACTAAAACCTCCGCTATTCTGCTTCCTTGCGGAATTGTTTCTGAAATATCTTTACTGTTTAAAACAAAATTATAATAGTTTTCGCTTATTCTATCTCTAAAAAAATCATTTTGATAATTTATTCCATATCCAATAGAAGCTATTACAACATCTGATGGATTGCCATTTTCGTTTATTATATTTATATAATTATCTAGTCCCATAACAGTTGCACCTAATGAGTGATGGTTATTTAGTTCTACTTCTGTTCCTCCATATAGTGTTTGTGATATGTCATTTATTGGTTCGTTTATTGATATTTCGTCATAATAAATTTTTTCTATATAGTCTTTGTTTTCATAAAACCCATACATTGCTTTTGTTAGTTTTTCAGAATAAAAACCTAAAACATATAAATCATCTGCTATTTGTGTAATTTCTTCATTTTCTACTTTTTCTTGTATATTTTTAGTTTTTACTATTATGCTTTTTGTTTGATATGGATTTTTAATTGTAACTATTTGATTATTTACTGAAATATCAAATACAGAATCTGAAAGTATGTTTTTTAGGTCATCTACAGATGTTAGTGCTTGTTTTTCTTGTTCATCTGTTAAATTAAATTCATCTTTTAATGTTGTTTCCTTTTCATCTCTTTTTACTTCTTTGCTACTTATATCTATAGTTATTTCTTTAAAATAATTTTTTCCAGTTATTCCATCGTCATATGATATTTCTGGTTTTTTGTGTAATTTTATAACTAGAATTATTCCTATTATTAATAAAATTATGCCTACTACTATTCCTGCTATTATTAAACCTCTTTTTACTTTGGTTCTTGTTTTTCTTCTCATAAAAATATCACCTTTTTTTATTTTTATTTCGACTTATATTTTATATTAATTTTTCAAAAATATCAAGGCTTTTATAAGGCTTTTTTAGCTGTTTGCTTTTTTTCTTGACACTATAAGTTTATTCGTTTATAATTTTACTATTATATCAAATATTTTAATTCTAATATACTAAAAAGAAAAGAGGTGATTTTTATAAATATTTCAAAATCATTTAACTTATTTTTTTATATTTTAATAGCACTTATTCTAATTATTTCAATATTCTCAGTTACAATAGATCTAAGCTTACGGTTCTAAAAATGACTTAAAACAAAGCGAAAATTTACTTTGGCCGGCTCCTGGTATAAAAAAAATCAACTCCTATTATGGAAAAAGAACTGCACCAACTAATGGTGCCTCTTCATTCCACAAAGGAATTGATATTGCTGCTCCCGAAGGATTCGAATTTATAGCTGTTACTGATGGTTATATTTCTTTTGTAGGTTTCTTAGGCGGAGGTGGATTTACCATAACTTTAACAGACAAAAATACATCAAATGGTGAAATTAAATACTCATACTGTCATTCTAATCCAAATTTTATTGTAAAAGAAGGAGATATAATAACCAAAGGGCAAATTATAGGTGTTGTCGGTCCAAAATATGTAGATTATACATTTCGGAAATCAATATAAAGATAATTTGCGGAAAATATACAAATGGTGCCACAACTGGTCCTCATTTGCATTTTGGAATGAGAATAAACAATAAGTATGTTAATCCTTTAGATTATATTTCTTCTCCTTAAATATCATTTTCCACTTTTTCCAATTACTTTTATTCGTTAATTCTTCACTTTTTTCATGCTCATCTGTTTCTTAACTTTATTTTTGAGGACTTTCTTGATTAAAGCCTAATCTCTTTTCCTTGTTCATACATTTTTTTAAAAGTTACTTCATTTTCTGGAATTAAATTTCCTTTATTAACCAATGTTCCTAAACATTCCATATCTGATTTTTTCTGTTCTTCTGAGTAATTATTTTTAAATTCGACTATTTCATTATAATATTCAGTTTTTTTAGCGTAATTCCAAAATACATTTTCATATTGTACATTATCATAACACCATGGTTTTTGAAATAAATTGTAATGAATTAGTTTTGGATTTTCTAATTCTTGTTTTCCTTCTGTTGGCATAGCATCCCATTCTTCATTTAAATATAAAATTTTTTGATTACACATTGCATTTAAATAATCTTGATCTGGTGCTACAGAATCGAAATGATATGTATTTAATAAATTTAAAAATCTTTTACTAAATTCTTCTTCTCTCATCTTTTTTAAATTCATTAATAATACTCCCGAGTTTACATATTCGTTTCTTTTTACTCCAACCGCTTCTTCAACATATTTTACAAGTTCGGGTACTCCTTGTATAGAATTATCTGTTGAAGCTGCTATAAAATTATCCCCTAATTCTATATTATATAACTGTGAAATATCACCAGGAACTACTATATCACTATCTATATATATTCCTTTGTCAAATTCTCTAAATAAATCTGCTATAAATAGCCTAAAATATATTGTAAGAGTAAAATAATCACATCTTAATCTATTTTCTACTCTATCTGTTATCTGCTCTAAGCCTTCTTTCATTTGCTTAAATATAATTTCAAAACCTTTTTGTTGTAATTTTGATAATTTTGTTATATTCTCCTTATTTAATCCATCATGTAATATATATATTTTGTATTCATATTTTTTTGAACTATTTTCTATAATTGATGTTATAGCGCAACTTAAATATGGTGCATATTTATCATCTATTGTAAAAAATATTGGTATTTGTTTATTTTTTTCCATTTAAATATTCTCCTTTATATCATTTTGTATACTAAGATACTGCTTTAGTATATCATCATATTCAAAAATTTTCAAGTATTTATGTAAATTAGATATATCCCACGGTTTTATTGTTACCTTATGAAAATATGGAAAAAGGCGAAAACTTGTTGTAAAATGTTGAAATACAGTATCTCCTTTTAGCTTTCTTTGTTCATTATATTTTCTTGGTAATATTTTTTTATTTATTGCAAGTTTATTAATAGAAGATTGATCTGGCATAAACATCTTTTTGGTAGTACACATTCTTCTTGCATTTTTAAATAATTTCGTTTCTCTTATTTTTTTTAAATTTAGCAATAAAACCCCTGAATTTATGTAGTCAAATTTTAAAAAATTCCTTTTAAAAAACCATTTTCCATAATAATCCAAAGTTCCTGCAAATTCAAAATTTGTAATATCTTGATTATAAAAATCATAACAGTTTTCTCTACAAATTACATCATTATCTAAATAAAGTATTTTATCTGGAAGGTTATCTATTTCATCTGCAAATAATCGTAGCATACAGCATGGTGTAAATCTTGTAGACATATTTATTACAGGAATCTCTTTTTCAAACATGTCTGTAATATCTATTTTAGAAATTTTATTTTTTTCATTTTTTTCTTTTATCAGTTCATCCAAAACCCTTATACATCTATCTGTAACACCATTTATATTTAATTTCTTACTTTCTATTGTTAAAACATATATATTTAAAATTTCGTCATTATTTTTTATTAATGACAATATTGATATTATTAGTCCTTTTTCTATATTTCTATCTCCACAATATAAAACATTCATTTTTACTAATATTCCTTTCAGGCAACAAAATTGATAAAAAATATTGTATTTTTCATTTTTCAACTTATTTTGGTATATATTCAATATACTTATATGTGCTATTTTTACTTCTTTTTTTCATACATTCATATATTTCATCACATAATTTATTTTGGTTTTCTTTTTTACTAAGTTTTTCATCTATAAAAAACGGCCCATCTATATATACTGTAATTTTCGGCTTTTTTCCAAATCTTCTTTTTTGATATGTACTTGTCATACAAAAAGAAATTGCTTTATTCTCTACTGGAAATTTAAAAGATGTTGTAGGAAATTTTCTAATTTCAGTATAATACGGCCAAACATGCGCCTCTGGATATATTACAATACATTTATTTTCATTTATTCTCTTTTTTACAGTTGCTAAAAAATCTTTCATTTGAGATGCAGTATCTGGTATTGGTATAATTCCAAGTATTGGGAGCAAACTTCCTATAACTTTAACTTTTAAATTACAACTATTTGCAATAACATATATTCTTTTATTTTTACAAACATGTGCTGGAGTAAAAACATCTCCAACAGGTTGAGTATGATTTCCATATAAAAAAAATCCATCTTTTTTGTATTTTTTTAATATATTTGCATTTTTTATTTTAATATGTAAAAAAAATCTACAATATATATATCCAATAATATATGCAATTAAATACATAACTGACGAAAATAATTTATATAACAAATTATCATTTGTCCATTTATAATTTTCTGATATCTTATAATCTTGATCTTGGCTTTGTACAAAATCATCCTGATATGTTTTGTAGTAATATATTTTTTTCATTTTTCACGTCCTTTGTTTTATCTAATTTATAAATATATATATTTTTTAGTTTTATAATTTAATGCTTTTTCTATATCTTTTTTAGCATTATCTGAAATTAGATAATGTATATTCTAGTCTATCTGCTGATAGTTTTGGAGTGTCATTATCTGCTATAGGATATATATGGTAGTCATTTATTTCTTCTAATCTTATATTGTCTCTTTTTAAAAGTGCCATTATTTCTTTAGATTCTCTTATAATTTTAGTAGTTCTTTCTTCTGTTGATTCTTGTTTTTCGTAATCCTTATTCATAAAGTCTATACAGTGTTTAAATACTGGTGTTGCTATATCATGAAATAAATCTGCTAAAGTTTGTTTTCTATCTTTTGTAGAGTTCCAAATTATTAAACTAACAGCTATACTATGTTCCAAACTAGAATACCATAATTGATCATATAATTTTGAATATATTGTACCGCAAGATACACTTTTTGCATATTATACAACATTTTTTTTCAGATTTCTACTGTTTTTCATTTTTATATTATGTATACTTATTGTTTTTTATCTATATCATTAGCTTTATTTCATTTGCTAGTGAAGTAATAAAACCCGCGGTAAAAATACAAAAACAAGTATTTCTACTGCGGGTTGTTTTTAAAATTAATTATATTTTACTTTTTTTCTATATATGTAATCATATATGTATTTTTACCAAATTTTCCCATTGTGTTAAGATAAACAGAGGTGTCTAATATTTCATATTTATCATTAGGAAAATTTTTTAAAAACGTTAAATAGTCTTTTTCTTTTATTGTTTTGAAAAGAGCTACTTTTCCGTATTTAATCTCAACCGGCTGTTCCCGTTTTTTATATGTTACAGCAAAAAACTCTCGATGCAAATTAGTATCTGTCCGTTTTGTACCAGTCGATATGCTGATTATCTCATTATTTTGATAATCAAATTTTTGTAGAAAGTTAATGTATTCTTGTACTTTCCTTGTTTTATAGAGAGTTATATTTCCAAAATCTTTAAAAGAATAACTTTCCATATCATCAAATGATATTACTTCATTTTCTTCGCTAGTTATAATCTCCGTTTTTTGAAAATACGGTGAAAAATTGTACCAACAAAGTACTATAAAAAGTGAAATTGCTCCAATCCCCCATATTCCTAATTGCCAATCAATTTTCCGACAAGCTCCTTTACTTTTTTTCATGATTATTCCTCCTGTTTTTAATTAATTTTAAAATTTTGGTCTCGATATTTTTAGACCTATATTCAGAAACCTCCTGATGGATATTTTATCATATTTACATAATTTTTTCAATACAAGGGGTATGTTTTCTTATTTATAAAGAAACAAAGCTAAGAGTAAGTTCTTAGCTTTGTTTCTTGCTTAGGAAAATATAAAACATTAGTACTATTTTATATTTTCCATAATTTTTGAGATTATTTTTTTCACTCGAATCAAAGTCTCCGCTGGACTCTTACTTGAAACAACTGCCTCTGTTCCTTTAATACAGAAATCGTAGCTATTTTGTTCGCTACAATATGTAATTTGAACATTATTAGAAATATATCTCCAATTGCCGGTTTTACTTGAAACAGAAAATGTTTCACCATTTTCAGAAACGGCATATTCCTGCATTTGGTCATTTTCTTTTAATATTTTACTTCTTTCCAGTTCATTATCTTCTCCAAATGTTTCAATGTAAGAGAACTGTATTTTTTTGCTTTTTGAAATTTCTTCTCTTGAAAACTCTAACAGTTCCAATACTTTACTGTATACATTTCCAAGTGCAAGTGAAGTGTCTAAGGTTAAAAGGTAATCTTCTACCTGCTTACAATTTCTTAATACTGCGGGGGTAGGATTATTAGATTCCCCATTCTCAGGCTCATAGATTTCAATATCAAGTTTATATCTCGAGTCTATTATAAGTATCCTATGGCAGTAATATTCACTATAAAAATTTCTCAGCTCCTTCCCATTCCTTGAAATATCTTTAAATCCAAGGGTTGCTGTTGGAACATTTTTTTCGCCAAAGCGGTTACTGTTAATCCAGTATTTCTTTGTTTCATCTTCTTCGGTTATCCACAGTTCTGGACAATCGTAAAACCAATCACGAGAAATAAGATTAATTTTAACCTCTTTGTCGATTGAAGTACACTTAAATGAACCGTCTACTCTATCTAAGTCACTTAATCTTACTGGCGTTTTTAAACCAGTAGATTCAAGAAATGCTGGAAAGTCAGCAAAGCTCCAGTATTCTCCTTCTAACCAGTTTGTGATTAGAACCTTGATCTCTGCATCACAAACGGATTTAATTATAAAATTCTTTTCTTTTTTTGCAAATTTTCTCCGTGAAAATAATCTCATCATAAAACCTCCATAGTAGTTACTAACACAAGGTTGTATTATGTAACTTGTACCTTTTATTACTCCTGGTACCAAGGATAAACTAATTATATTATACGCCAAATTGCAATAAATTTCAAATTTTTTAAATAATAACATTTTGAAAATGCTCTATTATTAAACTTTTTGTCTAATAATAGAGCATCTATAAACATGCATTTTAGTTATTTACAGTTATTCATATAAAACTTCTTCTCAGCTAATTTATCTTGAACACCCCTTAATGCTTCTCCAAATCTTTGAAAATGAACTACTTCTCTTTCTCTTAAATATCTTAATGGATCTATTACATCTGGATTGTCTCTACATAGATCTATCAATTTTTCATAAGTTGCTCTTGCTTTTTGTTCTGCAGCTAAATCTTCTTGTAAATTTGCTATTGGATCACCTTTGCATGCTAAACAGTTTGCATCAAATGGAACACCTGCTGCAGACTGAGGATATACGTCTACTCCATGGTCTGTATAATATGAGCTTAATCCTGCTTTTTCTATTTCTTCTATAGTTGCATTTTTAGTTAGTTGATGTACTATTGTACCTACCATTTCTAGATGGGCTAATTCTTCTGTACCACGATGTTGTTATGGTCTTTTTTCATTTTTATTATAAGCAATATGTTTATCAAATTGACTTAAATATTTAATATAATTATCATCTATAATATAAAAATTTAATTTTCCTAATTTAATTTTCTTTGTATCTTTCATTTAATCCTCCATATTACAAATATAGGGGGTACTTTTTAAGTACCCCCATAATTTTTCTGGAAACTCGTTTATAGTTAGCTAAAGGCTCGTTTCTAACCTAATGTTCAATAGGATATTCGTTTATAGAATTCACATCCTAAAGGCTCATATCTAACCTAATGTTTAATTTTGCACTTGTTTATGAAATTAATCAAAGGCTTGTGCAACCTAGTTTATTTGATAAATTAATTTATCAATATAAATTGATGAGTTCACTACTTATCCTTATATTTGCTTAACTACAACAAAATCTCCCATCATATAATTTAGCATAGATAAATGTAAATTTGCTCAATACAAGCCTGTCTTAGGTATTTTTTTACGTTTTTCTCATAAAGTTAAATGAGGCGATTTATATTATGTTAGAAGAATACACATTAGAAAATACCAAAATAAAATTTTATGATGATTATATAGCGGAAAATATTACTGTTCAAAAAGAATATATAGATAAAGTTATAATTAATTTAATAAATAAAACCATTTCATTGTAATATGTTGAAATCTCATATGTAATTTATGCAAATTAAAGACAAATTACAAAGAAAGGAGGGAATGTGCAAACTAGCACATATGCAATATATTTAAGAAAATCAAGAGAAGATATAGAATCCGAAAAATATGGTGAAGGTGAAACATTAGCAAGACATGAAAAAATCTTGACTACTCTAGCAAAGAAGCGAAACCTAACCATTGGCAAAATTTATAGAGAAATTGTAAGTGGTGAAACAATTAGTGAAAGAAAAGAAATGCAAAAACTTTTAAAAGATGTTGAAAATGAAAAATGGACTGGTGTTTTAGTTGTTGAAGTAGAAAGACTTGCTCGTGGTGATACTGCTGATCAAGGTAGAGTTTCTAAAGCATTTAAATATTCCCATACCAAAATTATTACACCTGTTAAAACATATGACCCAGATAACGAATTTGATGAAGAATATTTTGAGTTTGGATTATTTATGTCTAGAAGAGAATATAAAACAATAAATAGGCGTCTTCAAAGAGGTCGTGAGGTTTCTGTTTCAGAAGGTAAATTTGTTGGCAATATTGCTCCTTTTGGATATGATAGAATAAAATTAAAAGATTCAAAAGGTTATAGTTTATCAATAAATCAAGATGAGGCACCTATTGTAAAAGAAATTTTTAGATTATATACTTTTGAATGTAATACAATAAATTCGGTTGCCAAGCAATTAAACAATATACATTTAAAACCCAGAATTTCAGATAAATGGACTTCTTCTTCTGTTAAAGATATTCTTTCTAATCCTACATATATTGGCAAAATTGTGTGGAATAGAAGGAAACAAAAAAAGAAAGCCGAAAATGGACATCTTATAATTAGTAGACCTCGTAATCAAGAATATTTAATTTATGATGGATTACATGAACCTATTATTGACACTGAAACTTGGAATTTAGTACAAGAAAAAAGAAAACAAAATACTCCCAAAGTAACACATAGTAATGTAGTTCAAAATCCATTAGTTGGTTTAGTATTTTGCGAAAAATGTGGTAAGCCTATGCAAAGAAGACCTTATGCAAAAATTAATAAGCCTGCTACACTTATATGTTCTAATTCCAAATGCAATAATGTAAGTTCTAAACTTTATATTGTAGAAAATAAAATAATTGAAGTATTAAAAATTTGGTTTAAAAATTATAAAGTAAACTACAAAACAAAAGATAATTTCAATACAGAAAACAACAAAATAATAGAACAATCTATTTTGGCTACTAAAAAAGAATTGAAAAAAGAAAATTTTAAACTTAATAAAGTCTATAACTTTTTAGAAAATGGTATTTATACTAAAGATGAATTTATAAATCGTTCTAAATCTATAAAAGATAATATCGAAATTTTAGAAAACAAATTAAAGAAATACACAGAATTTTTAAATAAAAATACAGAAATACAACAACAGAAAGAAACTATAATCCTTAAACTAGAAAATGTTATAGATTTATATTATAAACTAGAATCTGCTGAAGATAAAAATATTTTACTAAAAAGTATCATTGCAAAAATTACATATTTAAAAACAGAGAAATCTAAAAAAAAAGATTCAGTCCCTACAAATTTTGAATTACATATATATCCAAAGATACCCAAAATATCGTAAATTATTGTATTAATATATATTTTTTGCTTTTATTATACATAATTATAAAAATAATACTACCTGGATAATGAAAATATTCCATTATCCAGGTAGTAACATTGCCAGATTATTACTTTAATTTTTTATTTCTATGTATGTTACTATGTAATATTCATTACTTGTATAAACGCCAGTATTCATACATGTAGAAATATCTAATATCTCATATTTAGAATCATCTAAATTGTTTATAAAATTATTAAATTCCTCATATCTTCTTGTTCTAAATAATGATACTTTTCCTGTTTTTTTTGCTTCACGAGGTTCTTTTAACTTGTTATATGTTATTATATAGTAATCATTATTGGTATAAATACCTGTATTCATACATGTAGAAATTCCAAGTATTTTATAATTAGAATAATCAAAACTTTCTAAAAAAGCTAAATATTCTTCAACGTTCCTCGTTTTTAAAAATTGCATTCCATTGCTATTATCTGCTCCTTGCTCATCGTTCTGCTCATAGCTAGGTAATGTTATAATTTCTCCATTACTACTACCACTGTTAGCATCTTCGCACCCCGCTAATGTACATACAAGAATGCACATCAATAACATAGCAATAATCCGTTTTCTCATAGTTATTCCTCCTTGTATAATTAATATAGTAAAATATGGAAGAATTTAATCCTTCCAAAATTCTGGAAGGATCTTCGTATCTGTCCTTCTTAGCGCCAATTATACCATATTTACATAAATTTTTCAATAAAATACTATATTTTTTATACTAATCATATGTTATTTTTACTAAAAAATATTATAAGATATTTACAACATTAAGGTACTCATTCTTCAGTACCTATATCATTCAAAATTGCCTTAGCATTTTGATCTGGCATTCCAAAACGTTGTGATAAATATCTAAGAGATGCTGCAAGTTCTCCATCTGGACCACCATATTGTGATATTATAACTTTTGCAAGTCTTGGATCCTTACATTTTATATTAATTGGATATTGTAACATTTTATTATAAGTCCACATTATTCATCTCCTCCTTCCCATGGCCAAGGCTCTTCTAGCCATCTCCATTTATTACAAGGATAATTTATACTTAAAGGTCCATAAATCTTTTGATATTTATCTGTTAGTTCTCTGTATTCCCTGCAATATTTGTTGTGTAAACATAATGCCTTTTCATCATTTGGATGAGTATCTAAATATAATGCAAGTTCTTGAATTGCAAATGCTAAACATTTTATATCATTTAACATACTTGCTCTTGAATTTTCTTCACAGTTACAAAAAGATTCACAAGAATTATTCATCATTCCCATTGGATTATTTAATGCTGTTAATGGGCTTACTTCTTGGCAATTATTATTTATATTATTGTTCATCATAACATTATTGTTACATGAACTGCAATTTCTATTTTCATCTACTGGTATTGACATTTTCATTACACCCCTCTCCAATAGAATTAGTCATTTCAAGATAATTAATTTGTCTCATAGAATCTCCAGGTTCATATGAGCTAACTAATTCTGGAAATATTGTTCCATTTTTTAACCCAACGCATGGTTTAAAAGTTTCTCCTAAAAATTGAGTAGGAACATAACTTTGTGCAAGCATTGGGTTTTCTGGAAATATATCCATATAATTATCATCAAATCCGCATCCACAATTGTCATTATAAGCAGTAACTAAATTTCCTACATTACTGCAACAATTTTCTATTAGATTTGGGTTATTACATTTATTTTGCATATTCATAAAATTGTTGTTCATGCAACAACAACGCATACATCTATTTCGCATTTTGAATTTTACCTCCTAAAATTAGTTTATAATACATAATATTAGGAAAGTATACAAAATGTTACATTTTAATCTTTATATTGATATTCTTTTATTTCGCAATTTCTCATTTGAGGACTTACTAGTATACCGTCCTCTCCTATTCCATTAAAATAAGCATTTATTGCTCTACTTGTTCCACCATGTGTTACAAGTAAAACATTTTTTCCTTGGTATTCTTGTTTTAACTTATCTAATAATCCCCATACTCTGTCACATAAATCTCTTACTGGTTCTACATTATCTCCTTTTAAGTTTAAATTATAATCGTTATAATTTTCTCTTTCTTTTAGATCTTTTTTTACTTCTTCAATAGATAAACCTTCTATATTTCCAAATCCTCTTTCTTCTAAGGCTTTGTCATATATTACTTTACAGTTATTTTTTTCATTTATTATCTCCGCTGTTTTTTTGGCTCTTTTTAATGGAGATGAAATTATTACATCTATATTTAATTTTTCTATTTTTTCTTTTGCATTTCTTGCTTGCTCAATTCCTGTACTATTTAATTCTATATCTGTTTTCCCTTGAGTTTTATTAGCAAGATTCCAATCTGTTTGTCCATGTCTTATAACATATAGTTTCATATTTTTTCTCCTTTTTTATATTTCTTCACTTAATGTTTCGCAATACTTGCAACGATATTTTTTCTTATCTTTATCTGCCAGAACAAAAATTTGATCTAATTCTTGCTCTACAGATGTAATACATCTTGGATTTTTACATTTTATTATGTTTACTATTTTTTTTGGAAGTTCAACATGATATTTTTCAACCCTTGCATCATCTTTTATTTTGTTTATTGTTATATTAGGATCTATATATCCTAATATATTTAAATCTAAATCAATATTTTTATCAATTTTTATAATGTCTTTTCTTCCCATTTTTTTACTTTTTGCATTAGTTATTATTGCAACAGAACAATCTAATTCCCCTAGTTTTAAAGCATTATATATATCTAATCCTCTTTTAGCTTGAATATGGTCTATTACTATACCTTCTTTTATGCTATCTATGTTCATAAAAAATCCTCCTAATCTATTTCTAATAATTTTAAAATTAATGCCATTCTTATGTATTTTCCATATTTAGCTTGTTTAAAATAACATGCTCTTGGATCTTCATCTACTTCTACTGATATTTCATTTACTCTTGGTAATGGGTGTAATATACATAAATCTTCTTTTGCTTTTTCTAATTTTTCTTTATTTAATATGTAATAATCTTTTAGTCTTAAATAATCTTCTTCATTAAAAAATCTTTCTTTTTGAACTCTTGTCATGTATAAAATATCTAATTTATCTAAATATTCTTCTATATCATTTGTTTCAACATATTCTATT
Organism: uncultured Clostridia bacterium; assembly: GCA_934141475.1. GTDB lineage: Bacteria > Bacillota > Clostridia > TANB77 > CAG-508 > CAG-269. The sequence goes on along the minus strand of CAKPCG010000010.1, from coordinate 33,817 downwards.
TTATTTTTATCTAATATTTCTTCTTTTACATATTCAGGTATTTTTAATTCTTCTGGTGAGATTAATACAAATTTTATATTTTCATATCTGGACATTGCAGTAATTAATGAATGTACAGTTCTTCCAAATTTTAAATCTCCACATAAACCTATAGTTAAATTGTTTAATCTATTTTTTTCACATGATATTGTTAGCAAATCTGTTAATGTTTGAGTTGGATGATTATGTCCTCCATCTCCTGCATTTATAATAGGTACTGTTGATTTTAAAGAAGCTACTAGTGGGGCTCCTTCTTTTGGGTGTCTCATTGCAATTATATCACTATATGCTCCAACTACTCTTATTGTATCTGATACACTTTCACCTTTAGATGCTGAGCTTGAAGATGCCTCTGAAAATCCTATTACATTTCCTCCAAGTTCCATCATTGCAGCCTCAAAGCTTAGTCTTGTTCTTGTGCTTGGTTCAAAAAATAAAGTAGCCAATTTTTTATATTTGCACTTTTCATGATATTTTTCTGGATGTGCAATTATATCTTTGGCTACTTCAATTAATTCATCTATTTCTTTTACTGATAATTGTTTTATATCGATTAAGTTTTTCATTTTTACCAACATTCCTTTCTTTTAAGGCATAAAATTTGATTAAAAATATTGTATTTTACAATTATTTTTCAAACCTTACCTTCTTAATTTTTTTATATTTTATTATATGTTTATTTACGTGTCAAGCTTTTTTGTTATTTTGTTTTCATTTTACATAAAGTAAATTAAAAGAGAGTATTTTTCTTTGATAATAAATACTCTCTTTTGACTTTTTACCACATATAATTTTTATACATTTTTTATATTTTTCTTTTTAAACACTATAAAAGTTGGAATTATCATTACAGCAAAATATATTAAACAAATTATACATGAAAATCCCATGCTTAATCCTTGAAGGGTTGGCAAATTTCCATAATAATACTGAGTAAAATCCCAATTTGTTGTAACAAAAAATTTAAAATTCTTTAAATTGTATTGGTATACTAATTCATTAATTATACTTGATACCATATATCCAAGTAGAGATATTGTAATTGCGATACCTGTATTATTAAGTAATGTTCCTAATGCAAAAGCTAGCGAACCAATTAAAATGTAGATAGGAAGTCTTCCTAATGCTGATAAAATGACACTCTTAAATATGCTTATTTCTATTAAACTTCCTGTGTTATGGTTATAAATCACATCTGGTATTTTTAACGAATCAAATCCAAATACTATTCCTCCTACTATGAATTGTGCTATTAAAGTAAATGCTATTATAAATAATATAGTTATAAGTACTGTTATAAATTTTGCAAGTAATATTTTTATCCTACTATAAGGTCTTACAAGTAATAATTTTATTGTTCCCTTATTAAATTCTTCACTTACAATTGAGCCAGCAACAAAAACTATGGTTATTATAATAAAAAGTTCATAGTTTGAAATAAAATCTAATAATATTCCTCTAGCATCACTTTGATTGAATATATCTTTGTCATTTTCTATTGCATATTTACTTTTTTCCGCATTTTCTTGAGCATCTTGATATTCTTTCTCATTTGAATATGTTTTGTTATTTTGCTTTTCTAATTCAAGTAAAGTATTTTTACTACTTAAGTATCTTTGTAATGCTTCGTCTTTAAAGTTTTGCCCATATTCTATGTTGTAATCTAATCTCATTTTAGCTACTTCTATTTGTAAATCTAATGAGGGGTCTTTTATTCCCTCTCCTAATTCTTGTTTTGATTTTTCTAATGCTTCTAATTCTTCAGTAGCAAATTTTTTCCAATCATTTGAATTTAATTGTTCTTTAAATTTGTTATATTCATCTTGAGCTTTTTGTAATTCTTCATCATCTTTTGTTTTGTATTTTATTTGGTTAATATTATCTATATATGTACCTGCTTTTTCTTGCACAATTGTATATTGCCAGGAATTATAATCATATTGTTTTTGTAAATTACATAATTCTAATTCATTTAGGTCACTTATATACATTTCTAATTGTTCTGGATTATTAGGATTTAGATTTTTTAGTTCTTCATTTAAATATTCTATATATTTATCATTATAATCCGAAACTTTTGACATAGCTATAAAGGCATATTTATTTAAAAGATTTGATATTATTATAAATATAAATACAACTATTAGTATTACTAGAAAAACTTTCTTTTTTAATATTTTTGTTATTTCATTTTTTATAAGATTATTCAATTATATTACCTCCTGTCTTTTTTAAGAATGCATCTTCCAAGCTTAAAATTTCTTCATTTACCATATAAATTTTTTTATTTGCTTTAACTAAGCTTTCAACAACCTGAGGCACATCTTCTTTTTCTACTTGTATTTTTATCTTTTTATTATTTATTTTTTCTAATGGGTAATCTAGTAAATTTTCAATATTTTCAATATCATCAACTTCTACAATATATGATTTTTCTACCTTTTTAACTTCACTTATTGAATTTGTTTCAACTATTTTTCCATTTTTTATTATTGTAACTTTATTACAAAAGCTTTCCAATTCTGCTAAGTTATGACTAGAGATAATTATTGCCATATTCTCATTTTCAGCTAAATTTTTTATTAAATCTCTTAATTCTTTTATTCCTTCAGGATCTAGTCCATTTGTTGGTTCATCTAGAATTAATAAATTTGGTTTGTGTATTAGAGCTTGTGCAATTCCTAGCCTTTGTCTCATTCCTAATGAATATTTTGATACTTTGTCATTTATTCTTTTTTCAAGCTTTACTAGTTTTACAACTTCATCTATTCTTTTTTTATCTACATTTTTATACATGTTTTTTATTAATTTAAGATTTTCATATCCACTTAAATACATATATAAATCTGGATTTTCCACTATTGCTCCAACTTTTTCTATTGCTTTTTCAAAGTTTTTTTCTATATCATATCCATTTATTGTAACTTTTCCGCTATCTATACTTTGTAATCCTAATAATAATTTAATTGTTGTTGTTTTTCCCGCTCCATTTGGACCTATAAATCCTAAAATATCGCCACTTTTAACTTCTAATGATACATTATCTAGTATTTGTTTTTTTCCAAATTTTTTGCATATTTTATCACATTTTAAAATTGTTTTTTCCATTTTTCCCTCCTATTTTCTAGTATAATATATAATTTTATAAAGTCAATAATCTTAATAATTTCTTTAATATTATATTATACCTAAATGTTCCAACAATATTTTTAAACCTAATAAAATTAAAATAACTCCTCCAACAATTTCTGCTTTTCTCTCATATTTGTCTCCAAATCTGTTTCCAATTTTTGTTCCTAAAACTGCTATTATAAATGTTATTATACCAATTAAGCTTACAGCTAAAATTAGATTTACATTTAAAAACGCAAAGGTTATTCCTACAGCTAAAGCATCTATACTTGTTGCAATTGCAAGTAGTATCATTGTTTTGAAACTTACATCGTCATTTCTATTTTCACTGTCTTCTTCAAATGATTCTTTAATCATTCCTCCTCCTATAATTGCAAGTAATATAAATGCAATCCAGTGATCAATATTTGTAATTAGACTTTGAAATGCAGACCCTAAGAAGAACCCTATTGTTGGCATTAATGCTTGAAAGCCTCCAAAATAAAGTCCTATTATTATTGCTTTTTTCCAATTCATTTTCTTCATTGATATACCTTTACATATAGATACTGCAAAAGCATCCATTGCAAGACCTACGCTAAGTAGTAATAATTCTGTAACTTTCATCTTTTTCCTCCCAAAATAAAAACTTTACTTGCTAAAAAATATATGCAAGAAAGTTAAAAAAATTAAATTATCGTTTTATTATACCTTATTTTTGCATTGTCTTTATCGCAAAAAAACACAAGAAATAATTTTCTTGTGCTTTTGCTTCAATTTTATTTGTTTTTTACATTGTTTTGTTCTTTATTTTTGTACATTCTTTTATCTGCATTTTCCTTGGTCTCAAATACACAGTGTACTTCCATATTTTTAGGATCATATGATTCTAGACCATAAGAAACACTTGGCATTCTATCATCTTTTTCTCTTTCTTCTTCAATAGCTCTTTTAAATTCATCATTAATAAGACCTACATTTTCTAGATTTCTTTCGAGTATAACTGCAAATTCATCTCCTCCAATTCTATAAACCCTGCCATAGTTTTGATATTTTTCTTTAAGAGTTTTGCTTACAATTTTTAATATTTTGTCTCCAAATTCATGCCCAAAATTGTCGTTAATTTTCTTAAAACTATCAATATCAAAAATAATTACAATTATTTTTTTATTTATACCCGCTAAATAGTTGTTAAAACTAATTTGATTTAATAGCTGAGTTAATCCATCTATACACTGTATTAACTCATTATAATATACATAAATAAAATTTGATGAAACTGCAATTATAATCCAGCAGATTCTTATTTTTGGGTTTAGTATTTGCATTATAATTCCTATGGTTACAAATACAATAATTATAATTAATTGTAGCATATTGTTTGTTTGATAAAATTGGCTAAATTCCAATGCGCTAGCAAAAAGAAATATTGTAGAGATTATAAATGTCGAAACATATAATTTGTATATCGTTTTATAGAATATTTCACTATTATACGACAAAATAATCCAACTTAATACTACTATTACTTCTTCTGTTAATATAAATTTTTTTAATATTTTATATACCTCATCAGAAAACATAATTTGTGCTTTTTCTTGAAATAACGCTTTAGCACATATAATTGGTAATATTGGCATTAATACAAATCTAGCTAACCGTAATATAAATTCTAGCGTTTTGATGTAATCCAAGCCTTTTATAATCACTTGGATAGAACCGATTTCAATAAATGCACTTAACCAGTCACATAAAGAACCTAGCATAACCAAACTAAATGTAATTATAAGGCCCTTTCTTGTTTTTTTGTGAAAATTCCGGTTAGTGGAAACTGTTGCTACCAAAACCATTGCTATAAATTCTGTTATTAATGCTATAGCTGTATAATAGTTCATTTTGTTTTCCTCCTTTTTGTAAAATCCAAAATAAATTGAAAATAAACCTTAATTTCTTCTCAATTCGAGAAGTAAACCAACTCTAAAACACATATAGTATAGCATCTTTTTATGTATTTAGCAATAGCTTTTGTTTCCGTTTTATTTATGGCATAAAAAAATATTGAGGCAGAAACCTTCATATTTTCCACCTCAATTATTAATATTTTGCCAAAATTTCTTCTAAGTAATAGAAGCTTCATAAATTTTAACAATAACATCATTTAATTTTTGATCAAATTCTTCTTGACTTTGATGTGCATTTAAGTCTTGTAATAAAGCTCTTGAAAAGCTTGCTATCATTTTGTTATTTTCAGATAATAATTTTACAGCTTCTTCTATGTCATATCCTCCTGATAATGCAACTATTCTTACTACACATTCATAATCATATAAGTCTAAATAATGATTTGCAATTGTAGGGATTGTAAATTTAAACATTATTTTGTCTTCTTTATTCCAATTTTCTAACATTGCTTTTATTTCTTCTTTTAAGATTTCTTCACATTTTTCTTTTTCTTGTGAATGAATGTCTACTTCTGGTTCAATAATTGGAACTAATCCTGCATCACATATTATTTTTGCGAATTCAAATTGTTGTTTTACAATTTCTTTTATTCCTTCTGGATTTGCTTCATATATAACAGATCTCATTTTTGTTCCAAATACATTTTTTTCTCTTGCTTCTTCTAATTCCTTAGCAAGTTCTGGTATTTCTTTCATTAATTTAACACCATTTTTTTCCTCTTGTAGACCTTTATCTACTTTTAAGAATGATACTATGTTTTTATTATTCCATAGATAATCTGCAGTATATTCATCATTTACTTTTGAAAGCATTGTTTTTTCAAATAAAATAGCTCCTATTATATGTTCACTTGTAAATGATTTACTTGTAAATACTCTTTTTCTCATTTCATGGATTAAATCAAACATTTCTTCTTCAGTACTATATTCTGTTTCTGGTATTCCATATGCTTTTAATGTTTTGCTACTGCTTCCACCACTTTGATCTAGTGCTGCTATAAATCCCTTTCTATTTTTAATGATTTCATACATGTCATTATTCATACTTATTACCTACTTTCTTTATCTTTATATTTATTTTTATACGAACATTTCTGTTCGTATGTATAAACTTTATTCTTCATCTGGTGCTTCTACTGGACAAACTGCTCTACATGATCCACAACTTATACATATTGTTTCATCTATTTCAGCTTTGTCATCTTCTCCAAATTTTATACATCCCATAGGACATGTGTCTATACATGCTCCACATCCTATGCATTTTTCTTTGTCTATTTTATATGCCATAATCTTCGCCTCCTTTTTTCTCTTCTTTTTCCATTCGCTCCAATTCTTCAAGCTCTTTTTTATGTTTTTCTTCTTCTTCATCTACAATTTCTTTTTGAGTATCTTTTATTATTTTTATATCTTTCATTTCATATTTCTTTTTGCTATAGTCTTCGCCATTTTTAAATTTTACTTTTATTCTTTCTGCAAGAGTTTCTACTGATTCTACTTCTCCTACACCATCTGGTGTTTTTACAATTGCTCCTATATGTGGAAGTCTGCTCATTTTTTCTTGGTAAACTTCATCTTCATATTTTAAGCAACACATTAACCTTCCGCAATTTCCAGATATTTTAGATGGGTTAAGAGATAAATTTTGATCTTTAGCCATTTTTATAGAAACTGTTTCAAAATTACTCAAAAAAGAACAACAGCAAAGTTGCCTTCCACAAACACCATTTCCTCCTAGGCGTTTTATTTCGTCTCTTACACCAATTTGCCTTAATTCTATTCTTGTTCTATATACTGATGCTAAGTCTTTTACAAGCTCTCTAAAATCTATTCTTCCATCAGCAGTAAAGTAAAATAAAACTTTTGAATTGTTAAACTTAAATTCAACATCTGTTAAATTCATTTTTAATCCATACTCTTTTATTTTCTTTTCACAATATTTAAATGCTTCTTTTTCATTTTTTCGACATTCTTCATAGTGTTTTAGGTCTCTTTCATTTGCTATTCGTAATACTCTTTTTAATTCTTTTTGTACTTTTTCGTCTTCTAATATTCTATTTGGAATAGCAACTTTTCCTATTTCTTCTCCATCATCGGTATCTACTATTACTGTGTCATCTTTTTTAAGCATTAAATATTGAGGATTGAAGAAATATATTTTTCCAAGTCTTCTAAATCTTATTCCTACAATATTTTTCAATGTATTTCCTCCCATATTGTCATTATCATATTATCAATTGTCATATTATAATTACTATTTGCTTTTAATCTTTTTTTGGTTTCTTCTACAATATTTATGCAATCTAAATATTTTTTATTTTGCTTTGACTTTTTAAACAAAATTATATTTATATATTCTAATATATTTTGTTTTTCATCTTGTGATTTGTATATAATATCTGCATTTTTTAAAGTATCTATTAAATCCATTTTTTCTAAGTTGTTCATTACTTTATCTATAGATTTATATAGTTCTTCTTTATCTTTTAAGTTTTCGGCTTTTCCAATACTTCCACCAGAAGCTAATATTACACTATCTGAAATTTCTCTTAATTCATACTTTTTAGTTATATATTCTTTTATTTCTTCATCAGGTATAGGATTAAATTTTATAAGTGTACATCTTGATTTTATTGTACTTAAAAAGCTTGACTCATTTGCTCCAATTAAAATAATATTTGCAAATTCTGGCGGTTCTTCTAATGTTTTTAATAAGCAATTTTGAGCTTCTCGCGTCATAAAATCTGCATCATCTATTATATATACTTTTTTACTAGATATAATAGGCTGTTCTACTATTTTTCTTTGAAGATCTCTTATTTGTTCGATTTTAACATTATTTCCATCTGGCATAATTTCTAAGAAATCCGGATTATTATTTGAGTCAAATTCAATACATGATTTACATTTTCCACAATATTTTTCTTCTGACTCACATAATATCATTTTTGCAAATTCTCTTGCAATTAATTTTTTTCCAATTCCTGCTGTTCCTAAAAATAAATAACTATGTGAATATTTTTCAGTTTTAGCAAGAAATTCTAGTTCTTTTTTTATTTTATCATTTCCTATTATTCCCTCAAACAAAATACTTACTCCTATTTATCTATTTTTCCAAATAAATTTAATGGCCAAATTCTTATCCAAACTTTGCTTTCTATTTTTTCTAAAGGTATACAACCAAAACTTCTACTATCTGTACTTTGCGTTCTATTGTCTCCCATTACAAAAACAGTATTTTCTGGCACAACCAAATCTGTGCAATGTCCTTTTCCTTCATCTGTTACAACTCCTGGTTGTAAATAATCTTCTTCAAAAAGTTCATCATTTATATAAACTTTTCCATCGTCTATTACAACATGATCTCCTGGTAATCCTATTACTCTTTTTATGTAACTCATTTTTCCAATTTCTAGTACATAATATGAGAATTTTTTAGCTACATTTGTAGGTTCATTTTCATATCTTGCTGTAACACTTTCACTCTTTTCTTCTGATGTTAATTTTGTTTTTGATGGTGCCTCAAATGTTATTATATCTCCTTTGCTAGGCATAGTTTTCGTTGTTCTTCCCCATCTATTTAGCCATAATCTCTGGTCTTCTTTAAGTGTTGGATACATTGATGGTTGTTTTACAATTGTTGGGGTTCCTATATAATATCTAAACATAATTGCAATTACAAGTGCAATTACTATACAAAGTATCCACTCAAAAGCTTCTTTCATTTTATTTACTTTTTCTTCTTCCAATTGTTTTTCCTCCATACTTATCCTATACATCTGTCTATTTCAGGTACAACTTGTTTTTTTCTTGAGACAACTCCTGGTAAAAAAGCTGTATTTTCTTCTAATTTTACATTAAATGCTTTTTCTACTAGATCTTGCTTTCCAAGAGCTATAACTTGTGAGTCATTTTTTATTATATCTGTTATTAAAAACACAAAAAGTTCTTCTTGATTTTCTTCCATATATTTTTTCATAGCTTCTTCAATATCTGCTTTGTCTTTTAATACATCATTTATATCTGCTGTATTTACTTGTGCTACTTGATATTTTACTCCATTTGTTGTAAATGGCTTAGAGTCTATATTTATTAACTCACTTGCTGTGAAATCACTTAAGTCTGTTCCAGCCTTTAACATATCTAATCCATATTTGTTTATGTCTACTTCTGCAATTTTAGCAAGTTCTTCTGCTGCTTCTATATCTTTTTTAGTACATGTTGGTGATTTTAATAAAAGAGTATCTGATATTATTGCACTTAACATAAGTCCAGCTGTAGTTTTGTCCATTTTTATTCCACTTACTTTGCACATATCATTTAAAATTGTTGCTGTACATCCTACTGGCATTGCCATATAAAATAAAGGCTCATGAGTTTCAAAATTAGCAATTTTATGATGATCTACAACTCTTATAATTTTTGCTTTTTCTATTCCTTTTACACTTTGAGCAAATTCGTTATGGTCTACAAGCATTACTTGTTGTCCTTCTTTTACTTCTTCTAATAATTCTGGTTCTTTTACTCCAAAATATTCTAAAGCATATTTTGTTTCTTTGTTTATATCTCCCAATCTAAATGCTTTTACATTATTAATTCCCATTGTTTTTTCTATAGCTTCTAATATTAAAGCTGATAAAATTGTATCTGTATCAGGATTTTTGTGTCCAAATATATATATTTCTTCCATTTTTGTCTTCCTTTCATTTTTTGTTACATTATAACATATATTTTTATATTTTCAATACTTTTTTAAACTAAGGACGGTTCTTTTTTGAAAAAGAACCGTCCAACCTAATTTCAAAAAATTACTCACATTCTTTTAATTCTTTTTTTATTTTTTCTTTGTCCATATTTTGGCCAATAAATACTAATTTAGTAATTCTGTCTCCAACTTCATCATCCCAGTCGCTCATAATATCTGGATTTGCTTTTACCATTTGCTCTAATTCTTCTTTTGGTGCTGTAGCTAGCCAATATCCCGCTTCTGAAAGAGAAAGTTGCTTTCCTGCTTGTTCAAATAAATATGACATTTCATTATCACTTGAAAACCAAACTAAACCTTTACATCTTATTACATTTCTTGGTAAATTTTTTGCAAATTCATCAAATTTGTCTTCTCTTAGTGGTTTTCTTGATGTATAAACAAATGTTGAGATTCCGTATTCTTCTGCCTCACCCTCATCGTTATGGTCATGGTGGTGATGGTGATGATGATGTTCTTCATGATGTTCGTCGTGATGATGGTTATGTTCATCATGGCTCTCTTCATCTTCTTCATGATGATGATTATGTTCGTCATGATATTCTTCGTCTTCTTCAATATTTTCATTATCATCTCTTTCAAGTTCTTTTATCCATCCTGCTGAACTTGCTACTTTTTCAAAGTCAAAGCTATTGGTATCTAATATCTCTTTTACATCTACTTTGCCAAAATTTGTTTCAATTATTTTTGCTGTAGGTTGAAGTTCTTTAATTATAGCTTTTACTCTTTTCAATTCTTCTTTTTCTATCTCATCTACTTTATTTAAAATAATTGTATTACAAAATTCTATTTGTTGAATTAATAAATTTTCTATATCTTCTTCTTCTATATCTTCTTTTACTAGATAATCTCCACATCCAAATTCTGTAGCTAATCTTAGTACATCTACAACTGTAACTACATTATCTAATCTGCATAATTTAGGTAAACCATATTGAACAGTCGAATCTTCTAATGCCATAATTGTTTGAGCAATTGGCATTGGCTCACATATTCCACTTGCTTCTATTAAAATATAGTCAAATTTTCTTGTTTTTAGTATATCTACTATTTGATTCATTAAATCTTCTTTTAATGTACAACATATACATCCATTTGATAGAGGAACTACATTTCCTTTGTCTTCTTCTTTTATAAATCCTCCATCTTTTATTAATTTTTCGTCAATATTTACTTCTCCTATGTCATTTACAATTACTGCTACTTTGTAGCCTTCTTGATTATTTAATACATAATTTAGAAGTGTTGTTTTTCCAGCTCCTAAATATCCTGTTAATACTGTAATTGGTACTATTTTATGTTCCATTTTCCTCGTCCTTTCTATTTACATAGCTATTTCTTGTTCATATGCAAAGCTATTTTGATATACAAAATCTGGTGATATGTTTATCTTCCTTCATACACTACTTTTCCCCCAACAATAGTGTACATTACCTTTCCTTTCATTTTTTCATCAATAAAAGGTGAGTTTTTAGCTTTTGAGACTATCATATCTTTTGTATATATATATTCTTTGTCTGGATCAAATATAGTTAAATCTGCATCAAATCCTTCTTCAATTGCACCTTTTGTATTTAGTCCTAACAATTTTGCAGGATTATAAGATGTAACTCTAACTAAATCATCATATGTTAATGCTCCTGTATCTATTAAATTCATTATTTCACATGATAAAGCTGTTTCAAATCCTATAATTCCATTTGGTGCATCAGATAATTTTTTTGCTTTTTCTTCTTCAGAATGTGGTGCATGATCTGTTATTATACAATCTATTGTACCTTCTTTTAATCCTTCTATAATAGCAAGCCTATCTTTTTCCTCTCTTAGAGGTGGATTCATTTTTGCATTTGTTCCTTTTTTTAGTACTTCTTCTACTGTTAAAGTAAAATAATGTGGACACGTTTCGCATGTAACTTTTACGCCTCTTTTTTTTGCGTCTCTTATCATATTTTTTGAGGTTTTTGTGCTTATATGGCAAATATGTGCATGTACATTATTTGTTTCGGCAATAACTATGTCTCTTGCAGCCATTATTTCTTCTGCTTCTGGCAAAACTCCTTCTACTCCTAACTCTTCAGCAACTTTTCCTGCATTTATAGCACCTTTTGCAACTGATTTTTCTTCACAGTGAGCTGATGTAAATGAGCCTACTTCATTTGCTTTTATCATTGCTTCTCTCATTATTTTTGAATTTACAACTGGTATTCCATCATCAGAAAAAGCAATTGCTCCTGCTTCTTTCATTGCCTTAAAATCAACTAGTTCTTCTCCACATTCTCCTTTTGTTATTGAAGAAAATGGAAAAATATTACATGCTCCTTCTTTTTTTGCTTTTTCTATAATCATTTTTAGTGTTTCTATGTTATCTGGTACAGGTTTTGTATTTGGCATTGGACAAATACTAGTAAATCCTCCTGCTACAGCACTTTTAGATCCAGTTTCAATTGTTTCTTTGTATTCAAATCCTGGCTCTCTTAGGTGGCAGTGCATATCTATCATTCCAGGTATTATTATATAATTTTTGCAATCTATTACTCTATCTGCCTTTTCATTTATCTCATTTGATATTTTAGATATTTTATTATCCTCTAATAATATATCCCTTTTTCCATCTAGTTTATTTTTGTAATCTATTACTCTTGCATTTTTTAATAATATTTTCATTTAATAAAAACCTCCTTTTCTTTGTTGTGATTAATCTTTTACGCCTATTTATTATATATTGTTTTTGGCTTTTATGCAAGTAATTTTTATTTTATAAATAATAAAAATTGACTTTATTAATAATTTGTATTATTATTTAATATAATGTTACAAACAATAGGGAGGTAAAAAATGCACAAAAAAAAATACATATTTTTCATTTTAATTATATTGCTAATCATATTGTTGTCGTTTTTAGGTTATATTTCTTTAAAAACATTTTTACCTAAAAGCCATTCTACTGCATACGTAAAAAATGTATTAAAAACAGACCTAACTTCTCCATTTTCTGTAAATAAGATTAAATATTTTAGTAGTGCAAATGCTACTTCTGAAATAAATGCAAACTCTTCATTTACAATAAATGACTTATACCAATATACCGATATAGCAATATTTTTAAATAATAACTCAGATGGAACTTATAATGCAAAAAATACTTTAAAACATGTAAGTGTAACTAATATTTCTTTTTATCTTTCACCTACAGTTGGAAATCCTAACTTGTATTTTAAAAATATTAATGATTTTGCAACAAGTAATTTTGATGAAAGTAAAAAAATAGAAAACACTATAGAATTTGAAACATCTTCTGAAAGTGAAATAGATTATTCATCACCTATTTTATATAACAACTGTGCAAATCCAATTACTTTTAGTTATGTTAATAAAGATTTAAAGTCAAATTATACTTTAACAGATAATTTATCACATATTTCATATGATGGATCTTTGCTTAAGAGATGTGGTATTACATTAAATTCTATAGCATGTAAATTGAGCTTTATTATTACAATTACAAATAATTTGGATGAAGTTTATTCTTGTCCTTTTATTTTAAATATTCCATTATCAACTGAAAATTCTACTGTTTATGATGGAAAAATTCTTTTAGATAGTAATGTTAGTTACAATTTTATAAGAGACTATAAAAATGAGAAGGGAATATAATTTCTCTTCTCATTTTTGTTATATAACATATAATAATATACATAAAAAATGTAGTAAACTACCTGCAAATATACATAAGTGAAATATAGAATGCATATATTTCTTTTTTTTGCCTAAACCATATAAAATAGCTCCTATTGTGTATATAATTCCGCCTCCAACTAATAAGGTAAATCCTGCCCATCCAAGGCCTTGTATTACCCATTTTATTTTAATTATTATACACCAACCCATTGCTAAATAGCAAATCATAGAAAATACTTTAAATTGTTTTAAGTCTATAGAATTTAGGATAATTCCAAGTATTGCCATTGCCCAAATTATTCCAAAAATCCACCAGCCTGTTGCTGTATCTATTTCTCTTAATGTACATAATGCAAATGGTGTATAAGAACCTGCAATAAGTAAAAATATTGAGCAATGATCTAGTACTTGAAATACTTTTTTTGCTTTAGAATCTGGCTTTAACCCATGATATATACTAGACATTGTATAAAGCAAAATCATAGTTACTCCAAATATTGAACTTGAAACCACTCCATATGGATTGTGGTGTATTGCAGAAAATATTATGCAAAGCACTAATGCAACTACTCCAAGCACAGCTCCTACTATATGTGATGTCATGTTAAATATTTCTTCTCCTTTTGTATATTTCGGTAATATTCTATCTTTTAATTTTGTTCTTTTCATATTTTTTCCTCCATCTAGTTTTTAATACTATATAATATAGTTTTAAAAATGTCAATAGTTTTTGTTTAAATTTTATCTATTATAAATAGGTAAACCTAAAAAAGCAAAAAAACTTAAACTATGATATTTTATTTTAAATACCATACAATTTAAGTTTTTATTTTCATTTTGAATTAACACCTATTATACCACCTAAAATTCCGCCAAATATTCCAACTCCTATCATTATTACAGAAACTAAATTTAAAGTAAAATCTGAGCTTACACTACTTGAAATTATATAAATACCGAGCATATATATTGTTCCTATAATAGCTCCTATTCCCAGTCCATTTTTTTGAATTTTTTTCGTCCCAAATGAACTCCCAATTAATATACTAATTCCAGTAACAGTTATTACAACTGGCTTTATAGTATCCTCTTGTAAGTTTGAATATACTAAGAGTATAGAAAATATAGTTAATGAAATTAATGTAGTTATAAATGATATAATTATTCCTTTTATAATACTAATTATTGGATTATTACTCTTAAATACTTCCATATAGTAACATTCCTTTCACTTAATTTAGTATTATTTATATTCAAATCTTTATTAATATATTACTTTTTTCTTTTATAAGTTATATATTCATATTTAAAATCATTTTCATCTTTTGGTCCATCTACTTTTTCAACTACTTCCCATTCACTTTCACGTATTATTGGAAAATAGCTATCTCCAACGTAGTCTTTGTCTATTTGTGTTACATATAATTTTTCACATTTAGACATAAGAATACTATAAATTTGAGCTCCACCTATTACAAAGTTTTCGTTATCATCATTTATGTATTCTTCTAAGTCAGACACTCCTCCTAGTATTGTTACATTTGGGTCATCTATTTTGTAAGTATTATCTCTTGTTAAAATTATATTTTTTCTATCTGGTAAAACTTTTCCTATAGATTCGAATGTTTTTCTTCCCATTATTACAACATGACCTGTTGTTAATTCTTTAAATCTTTTCATATCATCTGGTATTTTCCATAATAATTTATTATCTTTTCCTATTGCGTTATTTATTGATTTTGCAACTATAATGCTTAGCATATTTATTTCCTCCGTTTTTCTTTTTTGCTTTTTATTTTCTCTTTTTAGTTATTTTTATTTCTTCCATTAAATTTATATTGCTACTGGTATTTTTCCTAATTTTATTTCTTTGTTATAATCATAACCTTGTATTTCAAAATCTTCTAATTTAAATTCGTAGAAATTTGTTGTATCATTATTTATTACAAGTTTAGGAGTAACATCCATTGGCTCTGCACTTATTAATTTTTCTATTAATGGTACATGTCTATCATATATATGACAATCTCCTATATTATGTGTTAAAGTTCCAGGCTTTAATCCTACACATTTTGCAACCATGCATAATAATGCAGCATATTGCATTGTATTCCATCCATTTGCTGCAAGCATGTCTTGTGAACGTTGATTTAGTATTAAATGAAGTTTTCCGTTTTTTGCAAGCCATTGTGTACTATAGGCACATGGTTCTAAATTCATGTCTTTTAAATCTTCAAAATTGAAAATATTTGTCATTATTCTTCTACTTGCCGGATCATTTTTTAGTAAATATAGCATATAATCTACTTGATCTAGTAATTTAATTCCATCTTTTGTTTTAAATTCGTATTTTTTGGCTAATTGATATCCATATGCTTTTCCTATTGTTCCATCTTCTCCTGCCCATTGATCCCAAATATGAGAATTTAGGTCTTTTACATTATTTGACTTTTTTTGCCAAATCCATAAAATCTCATCAATTGCTCTTTTTACAGTATTTGTGTTGTTTCTTAATGTTATCATAGGAAATTCTTTTTCGATGTCATATTTATTTGTTACACCAACTATTGAAAAATAATTTGCTTCTTCTCCATCTTCCCATCTTGTTCTAACTCCTGTGCCTTTTGATGAATAGCCATTTTTTAAAATTTCTTTGCATGTGTCTATAAAATTTTTATCTGCTTCTGTCATTTTCTTGTCCTCCTAAGTTTTTCTTAAATATATCAAATTCTTTTATTTTTTTCAAGATATTTCACCCAATAAATTTTGTTCTTTTGCTTCTTTTATTGTAACTTCTCTAATTTGATTTTCTAAGTTTTCACTGCATTCTGCAAATACTTTTATATAATTTGAGGTATATCCTGACCAAAGTCCGTTTTTTTCTTCTTCAAATAATACATCTACTTTTTTTCCTAAATATTCTTCATTATATTCTTTTTCATTATCATTTGACAATTTAATTAATTTTTGGCTTCTTTCTTCTTTAATATTTCCATCTATTTGATTTGTCATTTTAGCAGCTATTGTTCCCTCTCTTGGAGAATATTTGAAAACATGCATTTTATAAAATTTTATTTTACTTAAAAATTCATATGTTTTTTCAAATTCTTCTTTTGTCTCACCTGGAAAACCTACTATTATGTCTGTTGTTAAATTTACATTTTTAAAATATTTTCTTAAAATTTCTGTTGATTTTTCAAACTCTTCACATGAATATTTTCTATTCATTCTTCTTAAAGTTTCATCACATCCACTTTGAAGTGATAGATGAAATTGATTACAAATAGTTTTTAAATTAGAAAGTCTTTTTGTAAATTCTTCTGTTATTATTGTTGGTTCTAATGAACCTAGTCTAATCCTTTTTATACCATCAATTTTATCTAGTTCTTCTAATAAATCTATTAAACCATACTTATTTTCAAAATCTTTTCCGTAAGATGCAATATGTATTCCTGTTATTACAATTTCTTTAATTCCTTTTTTAGCAATTTTTGTAACTTCCTCAATTACATTTTCTTTATTTCTACTTCTTACTCTTCCTCTTGCATATGGAATTAAACAATATGTGCAAAAATTATTACATCCATCTTGAATTTTTACAGTTGCTCTTGTCTTTTCAGAAAATGTTATTGCCCCCATTTCTTGAAATTCTACTTCTTTGTTTACATCAAATATTTCTATTTTTTTATTTTCATTTATATATTTTTCTACATTTGTTACAATATCTTTTTTCTCAACATTTCCAAGGCAAATATCTATTTCTTCCATTTCTTGTACTTTTTCTTTTGCAACTTGCACATAACATCCAACTGCAACAATTATGCTTTTTGGATTTTCTTCTTTTACTTTTCTTAAAATTTGCCTAGATTTTCTGTCTGCTATATTAGTTACTGTACATGTGTTTACAATTACAATATCTGGGTTTTCATCTACATCACATATTTTGTATCCTTGTTTTAAAAATTTTTCTGCCATAGCATTAGATTCATATTGATTTACTTTGCAACCGTAATGTAATTAAAGCAACCTTTTTTTTATTATTATTTTCTTCGTATTCCATATTATTACTACCTTTCAGTGATTTTTGCTTTTTTAATTTTTTCCGCTTTTGATTTTTTTAAAAATTTTTTTAATACCTTTATAACACTTTTATAATATATAATTTGCCTAATTTATAAAAACATAATTTGTATTTTATCAGAAAAATCAACATTTTGCAAATGCTATATTATATAATATTTAAGCTTATAAATAATAAAAAAACTAAATTCACGATTTATTTTAACATTTTTATTGAAAAAACAATAGAATAAGTATATAATCAGGTTTAGATTTTATTTAACAGGAGTGATTAATTATGCCTAATATTGAAAGATTAAAAAAATATAACAAAATACATATGGTAGGTATTGGTGGTGTAAGCATGAGTGGTATCGCCGAAATACTTGTAAATTTCGGATTTACTGTAAGTGGTTCAAACAATGTTGAAACCGAATCTACTATAAAACTTGAAAAAGCTGGAATTAAAGTATCCATCGGTCATAAAGAAGAAAATATAGAAGACCCCGATGTTGTTGTATATTCAGCTGCAATAAAACAAGATAATGTAGAATTAGTAACAGCTAGAAATAAAAATATACCAATAATAGAAAGAGCAGATTTTTTAGGAGAACTTACAAGATGTTATAAAGATACAATAACAATTTCCGGAACACATGGAAAAAGCACTACAACATCTATGGTTTCTTTATGTTTTCTTGAAGCATTAAAAGATCCAAGTATTCAAGTTGGAGCAGATTTAAAACAATTAGATGGAAACTACAAAGTTGGAAATAGCGAATATTTTATAATTGAAGCTTGTGAATATGTTGAAAGTTTCTTAAAATTTAGTCCAAAATCAGAAATAATTTTAAATATAGACAATGACCATTTAGACTATTTTAAAAATTTTGAAAACATAAAAAAAGCATTTATAAAATATGTAAAACTTATTCCTAAAAATGGTTTACTTGTTGTAAATGGTGATGATAAAAACGCATTAGATTTAATTGAATATACAGAAGCTAAAACACTTACTTATGGAATAACTAATAAAAATACTGATTTCTTTGCAGTAAATATTACTTTTGATAATAATGGTTTTCCAGAATTTGATGTTTATACAAAAGGTGAATTTTATGGAAGAATAAAATTAAGTGTACCTGGTATGCATAATGTTTTAAATGCTTTGGCATGTATTTCTTTATGTGATTACTATGGAATAAAACTTAGTTCTATTCAAAAAGCTTTATTATCTTTTACTGGTGCTGCAAGAAGATTTGAATTTAAAGGTTCTATTAATGGTGCAAATATTTATGATGATTATGGACATCACCCAACAGAAATTATTGCAACAGCTAAAGCTTTAATGAATAAAAAATATAATAAATCTTGGGTTGTTTTTCAGCCTCATACCTATAGTAGAACAAAAACTTTAATGGATGATTTTGCAAAAGCTTTATTAAATTTTGATAATATAATTATTTTAGATATTTATGCAGCACGTGAAAAAAATACTTATGGAATAACTTCAAAAGATTTGGCAGATAAAATTTGTAGTCTTGGAAAAAAAGCTTTATATATTCCAGATTTTAATGAATGTGTAAAATATTTAAAACAAAATATTTCTGAAAATGATATTATAATAACACAAGGAGCAGGAACAGTCACAGAAATCGGACCAATGCTATTGAACTAATAAATTAAAAAATAATACAATAAAAAATGCCCAATTACCAAACAATAAAATGTTTTAATAATTGGACATTTTTTATTTTATCTTCCGACCTCCACCGACCACCGCCGGCCTCCGCCTCCTCCGCCTCCGGAGAATCCTCCTCCAAAGCCAGATCCTGATGAATATGTTCCTGAATAATTAGAAGAATATGCAGATGTAAATGTCGAACTTATTGCATTAGTAAAATTAGATGAAAAATTATTATTTGTTATAAAATACATATAACCATAAGAAGAATCATCAAACTCAAAACTTCTGCCAAGCTCCTTATAAACTGCTTTTAATTGTTTTATTACTTTATCTGCAATTCCAAATGCTGTTGCATATACTAAAAATTGTTCCCATATTACAAGTTCAGGGATTTCTCTTTTATCTAACATAGAAAAATCTTCCATGTATTTTTTTAGACCTTTCCACATCTGTTTTTCGTCTATACCCTTTTCTGTATATACATTTATTTTTTTATTATACATACTTGTAGAAATGCTTTTTAATATAAATGCTACTATAAGACTTACAATTCCTATAAATAAAGCCTTTCCTGTAATATATTCTAAAAATACTGGCAAAACTCCAATTCCCACGAAAAATATAACCATTATCATACTTCCATTAATTATTGAGGTATTATTATATTTTTTCTTTTCTTCTGCCTCATTTTTATCATACAATTTATTATTTGTAATTTCTCTTATACTTGCATGTTCTATATCTTCTTTTAATTCAACTAAATTAGATGCGTGTTTTTTCATGTATTTTTCTATATCTTTAATAGTTAAATTGTCTTTTCCACAAGCTGCACCAACTATGTATTGAAGAATTATTTTTTCACTAGATTCAAGTTTGTCATCCGCTTCTCTTTTCAAGATTTTTATTATAATATTTTTCTTATCTTCTAGATTTTCTTCAAAATTTATATATTTTTTCAAACATAAATCAAGTAATGTTGCAGAAAAAATATCCCCCATTTGTTTAGTACTTAATGTAGATAATAACTCATTATAAACATATATCGACTGTGCTGGTGTTGCATTTCTTCTTGGCATTTCTCTAAAATACTTCATTTCCATAGAAGGCTTAATTTTTTTTGTTTTAGATGCCTTTTTTATAAGTTTTATTGATTTTTTAATAAGTATTATATCTAAAAATCCGCAAACTACTATAAAAATCATACTTATTACTTTTCTTTTTTGTTTTGCCTTTTCTCTTCTTTGATTTGCCAAGTTTGCCCAATTAGTTTCTTCTTCTATAATTTCATCAAACTTACTTGTAGAGTATGTTCTTTTTGTGCTATTTATGATATTTGAAGGAAATGCAGATCTTATTTCTACATATCTTCCTGCCATAAAATCATAAAGATTAAATTTTATTTTGTTTAAATCTACTGCATATATTTCTCCATTTAATCCCTCAGTATGTCCCCAAACTCTAATATCATCTTTTGATTCTGCATTTTTAGGAAGCAAAATTGTACCTGTAATATTGTCACAACTAATTTCAAAATCACTGCCTATAAATTGCCAATATAATTCTGCACAGTCTTGGTATTTTGCAATTACATCATTTACTTTATATGATATTTTATATTTTTTAGTTGCACTACTATTATCTAAACCAACTCCCCACGCAATTTCAAAATTTCCTTCATCATTTTTTAAACCATAATAGCAATTATTTGTTACATGATACATAATAGAATTTATTTCTTTAAAATCTTTTATACTTCCACCTGTAACTTCAGATACTTTTACATCTGATATTGATGTATATTTACTGCTATCTGTTTTAAATGTCTTAAATAAAGTGTTTGTGCTATCAATAGAAATATCCCATGTTTCTGTAACATTCATACTTCCATCTTCATTAATTTTTGCATCAAAATCTAAATTGTTTAAATATAAACTTCTTGCATTACTTTTCGTATTTCCTAATATTATAAATAATATCAAAAATACCATTGTTACTAATATTTTTCTTGTTTTATTCATTTTTCCCCCTTTCTTCTGTTTGTATTTTATTATAAATATATTAAAATAGCAACTAAATATATCTAAAATTATTTTAATATATTTAGTTATTTTAATTCTACAACAGTAACTCCCATTTCTCCTTCTCCATAAGTTCCAACTCTAAATGATTTTACTCTTTTATTTTTTCTTAAAAATGCTTGCACAGCTAACCTAAGTTTTCCTGTTCCTTTTCCATGAACAATTCTAGCTGTATGAATTTTAGCTAAGAAGCAATCATCTATAAATTTATCAACTATTGGTATTGCCTCATCTGTATTCATACCTATTATATTAATTTCTGAATTTGCATACCTTGTTTTAGAGACTTTTGGGGCAGATTGTATAACAGGTTTTGTTAAATCATTTTTTAAATCTCTTGGAAGTTCTAAGTATT
Source organism: uncultured Clostridia bacterium (assembly GCA_934141475.1). Lineage (GTDB taxonomy): Bacteria > Bacillota > Clostridia > TANB77 > CAG-508 > CAG-269. The sequence goes on along the minus strand of CAKPCG010000010.1, from coordinate 12,084 downwards.
TTATATTTATATTAGTTTTTATAAGTCCTATTTGAACTTGAACTTCGTCATTTTTATTAATTTTAGAGGATGTTATAATACCATTTTGATTTAAGTTTGTAATATAAACTTTTGTTCCTTCTTTTAATAAATTTCTATCTATTGGATTTACAGCCACATTTTTAGCAGTATCTTTTATAGATTTTTCTTTTATAGATGTATTTATTTTATTTCTTAAATTATTAAGCTCATCTATAGCACCTGATGTATTTTCTATTTTTTTCATTTCACTAATTAATTTAGTAGCTTCATCTTTAGCATCTAAAAGAATGTCTCTTGCTTTTGTTTTTGCATTATTTATTAACTCTTGTTCTTGCATTTTTAATTTAGAGTCATCTCTTTGTAGATTTTTCTTAAGAACCTGTATTTGATTTAAATTTTTTGTTATTTCTTCTTTTTCTTTTTCAATTTCTATTTTGTCATCATAAATTTTCTTTAAAAGTTCTTCTATATCTACATCTTGCTTGTTCATTAAGGAACGTGCTTTTTCTATAATTTCTTTTTTTATTCCAAGTTTTTCACTTATTGCAAAGGCATTACTTTTTCCGAGGGATACCAAGAAGTAACCTATAGGTAGGTTTTAAGTTTTCTATATCAAATTCCACACTTGCATTTTGTACATCATTTGTAACTAAAGCATATCTTTTTAGTTCTTGATAGTGTGTTGTTGCAATTGTTAAAATATCATTATTTTTAAAATATTCTAAAATACTAATTGCAAGATTTGCACCTTCAATTGGGTCTGTTCCTGAACCTAATTCATCAACTAAAATTAAGCTATTTTCCGTAGCTGTTTTCAAAATATGAGAAATATTTATCATATGGCTAGAAAATGTACTTAATGAGTCAGATATACTTTGGTCATCTCCTATATCTGCAAAAATTTCGTCAAATACATATATGCTTGACTTTTCATCTGCTGGAATATTTAATCCAGAACAGGCCATAAGTTCTAATAATCCAACTGTTTTTAGAGTAACTGTTTTTCCTCCAGTATTTGGACCTGTTATAATTAATAATGAAAAATCTTTTCCTATACTTAAAGATGTAGGAACTACTTTTTGTTCATCTATTAAAGGATGTCTTGCATTTATAAAGTTTGCAAATTTCTCATCATTTATTTTAGGTGTAATACCTTTTATTGAATTTGAATATTTTGCTTTTGCAAAGGCAAAATCCAACTTTCCAATTATAGATACATCTATTTTTATTTCATTTGTATAGCTAAATAGCATACTGCTTAAATTATATAAAATCTTTTCAATCTCCGCACTTTCATCAATCTTTAAATTATTTAGTTCATTATTAAATTCAAATACTGCAAGTGGCTCAATAAATACTGTAGATCCACTAGAAGACATATCATGAACAAATCCTTTTACATATGACCTATATTCTTGTTTTACAGGTATTACATATCTATCATTTCTTATTGTTACAACATTTTCTTGTATATATTTAGAATAGCTCGAAGAATGTAAAATTGTGTTTAGTTTTGACTTTATATCTTGTTCTAATCTTCTTTCACGTCTTCTTATTGAGGCTAATGTATTTGAACTATTATCTGCTATTGTATTTTCATCAATAACACATTTTTTTATTTTATCTATTATTGAATGATTAGTATATAAGTTTACAAAATATTCTTTCAAATTTGGAAATTCCTCTGTATTTGCAAAGCTTGAAAAATATTCTATTAATTCATCTGCCATTTCTAAAATATTTACCACAGACAATAATGCTTTTGCAGAAATTGTACTAGAACTTTCTAGTAATTTTAAGTATACAAAAATATCATCTATTTCCGAAATTGGTGGAGTAGAATTTCTTTCTATTAAGCTTACTGCTTCATTTGTCATTGCTAAATTAATTTTAACTTCTTCTTTTTGGTTTGATGGTTTAAGATTTTCTGCCAGTTCTTTTCCTATATATGTATGGCAATATGTTTTTAATCTTTCTAATATTTGATTATATTCTAATTTATTTAAATATGTTTGATTCATTTTTTACCAACCTTTTTTTGAATTTAGGGACGGATCTTTTTATAAAAGTTCCGTCCCTAATTTTAAAATTTATAAATTTCTTGTTCTCCACTTTCCATATTTTTCACACTATATGTTTGGCTTTGAACTTCGTCATCTCCTATAACAACTGTATATGGAATTTTTAATTTATCAGCATATTTGAATTTTGCCTTAACTTTTTTGTCTTCATAATAAACTTGAACATTTTTTCCTTCTTGTCTTAATTTATTAGCTACTTTAGATACATATTCAAAATCTTCTGTCATTGATATTACAAGAATATCAGATATTGAATTTTTCTCAGCTTTAATTAAATTTATTTCACTTAATTGATAAAATAATCTTGTTAATCCTATAGATATTCCAACCCCTGGGAGTTTTCTATCTGTATAATATTCTGCTAAATTTTCGTATCTTCCTCCTGAACAAATACTTCCTAAACTTTTATATTCATTTAAAAATGTTTCATATACTGTTCCAGTATAATAATCTAATCCTCTTGCTATTGTTAAATCTATTTTAAAGCTATTTTCTGGTATTTTAAATATTCTCATATATTTTACAACTTCTGTTAATTCATTAAGACCTTTTATAAATGTTTCTTCTTCTATTTTTAGTTCTTTTAGGGCATTTATTTTTTCGTCATTTGTGCCGCCTATTTCTATAAAGTTTATAATTTTTTCTATTTTTTCTTTTTCTATGTTTAATTTTTCTAACTCTAAAATTACCGCTTCTTTTCCAATTTTATCTATTTTATCTATAATTCTTAAAATGTCAGAGGCTATTTCATTTAAATTTAAGCTTTTAAATAAGCCATTTAGAATTTTTCTATTATTAATGCAAATTGTAAAATCTCCAAAATTTAATTCTTTAAATATGTTGTAAATAACATTTGGAAGTTCTGCATCATTTATTATGCTTAAATTTTCATCTCCTATTATATCTATATCACATTGATAAAATTCGCGATATCTACCTTTTTGTTGTCTTTCTCCTCTATATACTTTTCCTATTTGGTATCTTCTAAAAGGAAATGCAAGTGTTCCGTAATTTTTTGCTACATATTTTGCAAGTGGTACAGTTAAATCAAATCTTAAACTTAAATCACTATCTCCTTTATTAAATCTATATATTTGTTTTTCTGTTTCCCCTCCTGCTTTTGCTAAAAGTACTTTGGAATCTTCTATTATTGGTGTGTCTAATGGTAAAAATCCAAATTTTTCATAATTTCTTTTAATTGTTTCTTTTATTTGATTAAATAATATTTGATCTTGTGGCAATAATTCCATAAATCCTGGAAGTGTTCTTGGTTCTGTTTTGTTCATATTTATTATCCCTTTCATTAAAATTATGTATCAAAAAAGTAAGTTGCTTCTAAATCTGCTTCATGTGTTAATAATGCAATTGGGTATTTTGCAAATGCAAGTCCAATTGTGTTATATTGTTCTTTAGGTTCTGTATAACCCATATGCCAACGAATTGCATATTTTTCCTCTGGTGTTAGTTTTATGTATTCTGTTATCATCATTACTGATTTTTCTCCATGTCCATATGGAATTGTATCATCTACTGTATAATATGGTACTTTTTCCCATACTCCTAGTGCATTTTTTGCATTTCTATAGTCAATTTTATAATAATTTGCTTTGCATAAATCATGTAATAATGCTATTAATATTACAGATTCTGGTGGCGTTTTTATTTCGATACATGCTGTTTTTACTTTTTCTTTTAATATTTCATATACTTTTAAACTATGTTCTACAAGTCCATGTTCTCTACTTCCATGAAAACGTGTGCTTGCTGGTGCATCGAAAAAGTCTGTTTTATTTATGAAATCTATTAATTCATCTATATTTTCTCTATTTGTACTTTTAAGTAGGTTTAAAAATTCTTCTTTCATTTGTTATTTTCTCCTTCTTCTATTTTCTTTTTTATTTTTACTGCCTTTTTTCTTATTCTTTGTATTGCTGTATCTATTGATTTTACTTTGCTATCTAACTTGTTCGCTATTTCTGCATAGCTTTCTCCATTTTTGTAATGAATTAAAACCTTTTTTTCAAAATCACTTAAACTTTCATCTATTGATTTTTCTATTACAGTATAATATTCTTTTTCTGTTATTATATTTAATGGATCTTCTCCTGTTTTTCTTGTATCTAGTATTTCTAGTACTTCGGTATTGTTATCTTCATCATATGCTCCTGAATTTAGTGATAATGAAGAATTAAGTGGTATATGTTTTTGTCTATTTGAGTTTTTAACTGCTGTTATCATTTGTCTTTCAATACATAACCCTGCAAATGTTTTAAATGAATTTTGTTTTTCTTTGTTAAATGATTTTACAGCTTTATATAATCCTATATATCCTTCTTGAAGCATATCATCTTTTTCTGAACCTACCATGAAGAATTTATTTGCTTTTATACTTACAATGTCTTTGTATCTTTCTATTAAACAGTCTAAAGCCATATTGTTATTTTTTTTAGTTATTTCTGTTAATAAACTTTCGTCTGTCATTTTTTTATATTTTTCTTCAAAAATGTTTTCATTTATGTCTGACATTTATTGCTCCTTTTATTTTGTTATTTTACACACTAATTATATTAGTTAATATTAGTAATGTCAAGCGTTCTAGTTGATTTCAAAATGTTTTTTGCATTTTTTTCAAATTCAAATTCTTCTTTGGTTATAATTATCTTTGTAGTTGGTTTTAAATTTTCGCTTAGTATTTTTTCTGTTTTATATTTTTTAACATAATTTGCTACAGAAGTTCCAACATTTATTAAATTTACTTTTGTTTCAAATTGATCTTTTATAATTTGGTCATATAATGGGTAATGAGTACATCCTAAGATTATTGTATTTACTTTTTCTTTTTTAAACTTTTCCATATATCCATTTATTGTTTCTATTGATTTTGGTTCTTTAATTTTCCCTTCTTCTGCAATACTTGCAAGCAATGGACATGCTTTACTTATTACCTCAATTTCGTTTATTTTACTTTTTAAGCTTTTTTCCCACTCTTTGCTTCTAATTGTTCCTGTGGTTGCAATTACACCTATTTTTTTTATTTGTTTTTCTTTTACATATTGAACTGTAGGTTCTATTATTCCAATTATAGGAATATCAAATTCTTTTTTTACTATATCTAAACTTTGGCTTGTTGCTGTGCCACATGCAATTATCACCATTTTTACTCCGTAAATTTATTAGATAACTTATATTTTTTCTTGAAAATTCTATTATTTGTTCCTTACTTTTTTCCCCGTATGGAAAGTTTTTAGTATCTCCTAAATATATAAAATCTTCATTAGGCAAAACTCTTTCTAGTTCTTTTAAAACTGTAAGTCCTCCTATTCCTGAGTCAAATACTCCTATTGGTTTATTAAGCATTTTTCTTTTCCTTTCGCTTTTATTTTACAACTTCATAAATTACAAAATTACTATCTGAATATATCTTATTATAGTTTTCTGGTTCTGTTTCATCTATAAGCATTCTTATTTTTGCATTTTTATATAACATTACATGTGTAATACCATATTCTTTAAATGTATTTCCATAGTATTTTCCAATATTAGATGTATTTATAAAGTCCATAAAAATATCTTTTTTTGCATTAAATTCTGGTGCATATAAATCTGCTCTGGAATCTATAAATACAGGTATTCCTTTATACAATAAATAACTTCCATAATTATATTCATTAAATAATTTTATATTTTTCACATCTAAATTTTCTAATATCCATTCAGCTGCTTCTACAGGATAAGTAGTTTTGCTTATATATTGGTTATTTTTCTTTTTGTTTGTAAATTTTATCGAAAATACAACAGATAACACGCAAACCCCTATTCCTAGTATATTTATATTCCTAATTATAACATTTTGAAGTTTTTCTTTTTCATATGCCATACTTGCATCCATAATCATTCTATTTAAGATTATAGAACCAATTAAAACAAACATAGTAGCTTGTCTTCTTGATGAAAACATAAGATATGTTAATCCACCAATCATAAATAAATCTGATAATCTTATTTTTACTTTTGTAAATATTAATAGTGATAAAATTACTATTATAGTACACATAATTGGTATATTATTTATTAGCGTTAATGGTAAGTGTTCATTTATATTTTTTACAGTGTCTCCTTGCATTGTTGTTATAAGATATGTATAAGGTGTAGTTCCAAGAGGTGTTAAAAATCCTGTAAATGCACATATTACCATAACAAGTATTAGCCATTTTGTGTTTTTATTTTTTTTCATTTTTATTTTGTATGGCTCTTGACTTTCTCTAAATGCCTTTCTTCTTAAGTTAGATGCTTCAACTTCTTCTAATTCTTTTTCTATTTCTTTTATTTTTTCAGGATTTTTTTTGTTTACTTTTAAAGCAATTTTATCATATAAAATAAGCAATTTTTGGTAAATTACTACATCTGCCAATAAAGCAATTATATATTCTGCAATGTAAGGTAAACTTAAAACAAATATAAATGGCCAAACAGCTACATGCAAGTTTGCAATTAAAATAGATGATAATATTATAGCTATTCCATATCCTATTTTCTTAGGATTTTCTAAAAATTTCTCCATAAAGAAAATAACCCATACATATATTATAAATGTTGCAAGCTGAGCCCTTGCTGCAATATAATCTTTTAATAAATACATAGCACCAATTGTTACAGCAAATGAAATTACTTGATTTTTGTTTAATTTTTTGTTTACAATATATATTGAGAGTCCAAGCATTATTGACATTATACATACTAAAATATATACTCCATCCCAATTTCCTAAATTATATATTATACTCATAAATACGTCATATAGCCAATGTGGATATGTATAAGGTAAATCTTCATGCCAAGAAAAATGGTCTTTCATATCAATTCCATTTTCCATAATTAGATTTCCTATAGATACTGTATAAAATGTATCATTTTGTAGTGTTTTAGGTGCTACACTAAAACTAAACAAGGTTATTAAAATTAATGCTACTACCTCAATTAGTATCTTTTTATTTTTCTTTATAATCTCAAAAAATTTTCTCATAAAAAAATCCTTTCCCTATAATTTTAAAATGATTTACACAAAATTAACTTGTGTAAATCTTCATTTTTATTTTTCGCTTGTAGAGCCAAAACCACCTTTTCTTACTCCATCTGCATTATCATTATCTATTACTAAATATTTTGAAAACATTGCTTGACCTATGCTGTCTCCTTTTTTTATTTGTAAATCTTCATCTTTTAAATTTATTATAGAAAACATTATATGTCCATCATTTGATTCGTTTTCATAATAATCTCCATCAATTATTCCAACATTATTTGATAACATTATTCCTTTTTTAGGAAATCCTGAACTTTTTGCATATAAATATAATACTTCATCTTCTTGCATATATGCTTTTAATCCTGTTGCAACAAGTGTTGGTTTCATTCCTTTTTTATAACTTGGTATAACAACATCTTGAGCTGCTTCTATATCGTATGCTGCTGAGCATTTTGTTTTTCTTTCTGGTAAATTTATTCCTTTTCCTTCAAATCCTTTTGCTATTTCAAATCCTCTTACTTTTTCCATTTTTATTCATTTCCTTTCATATTTTTACTTTTATTATTCAAACATTTTTACTATGCTTTCTACATCTAAACTATAATATTTAATTAGTTCTTCTGCTTTTCCAGATTTTCCAAATTCATCTTTTATGCCAATTCTTTCTAGTTTTGCAGGATATTTACTTGTTAATACTTCTGAAATTGCAGAACCTAAACCTCCAATTATATTATGATCTTCTAAAGAAATTAGTCTTTTTGTTTCTTTGGCACATTTTATAATCATTTCTTCGTCTATTGGTTTTATTGTATGAACATCTACTACTCTAATTTCTATACCTTTTTTGGCTAGTTCCTCTTTTGCTTTTATTGCTTCTACTAGTAAATCTCCTGTTGAAAATATTGTAGCAGCTGTTCCATCACCTATTTGAATCATTTTGCCAAATTCAAATTTTTGATTTTCATCATATATTATATTTGTTGCAAGTCTTGATAATCTTACATATACAGGGCCTTCTTGTTTATATGCTTCTTCTATAGCCCATTTTGTTTCTACATCATCTGCTGGACTTAAAACTTTCATATTTGGAAGTGTTCTCATTAAGCTTATATCTTCTAACATTTGGTGTGTTGCACCATCTTCTCCTACTGTTATTCCAGAGTGTGTACTACATATTTTTACATTTAAGTTTGGATAACATACACTGTTTCTTATTTGGTCATAACTTCTACCTGCTGCAAAAACTGCAAATGTGCTTGCAAATGGTACTTTTCCAGTTGTTGCTAATCCTGCTGATGTGCTTATCATATTAGCTTCTGCAATTCCCATGTCGAAAAATCTTTCTGGATATTTTTTTGCAAAATTTATTGTTTTTGTTGCTGTACTTAAATCTGCATCTAATACTACAATATTTGAATATTTTTCTCCTAATTTTTCTAATGTTTCTCCATAGCTTTGCCTTGTGGCTTTCTTTTCTTCTTTCATACTTTTATTTCCTTTCACTATTTTTTACTTTCGTCTGCCTTTTTCCATTCTCCATGAAATTCATATACATATTCTGTTTTATCATCTATACAATATTTTTGATATAATGATTTTATATTCTTTTTAGTTAAAGTTTTATCTATTCCATTATCTTTTACTTGTATAAATACTTCTGTAAAAAAGTTTTGCATTTTTGGATTTATTATTATTCTTGTCACTTCTTTTTGCCAATATTCATATTCCGAGCTTGTTGTCCAATTTTTTCCATTGTATGTTTTACTTGCAGATAATTTATCACATATTATTTCTGCTGCATATTTATATGGAATTACAGGTGCAACTCCTTTTGTTCCTAAGTCTACCCAATATTGTACATGATGTTTATTTCTTCCTTTATGGTGAAGCCATGCCTTTGAATATCCTTTGTCTTTTTTGCACATTGATATTGGACTTACTTTTCCATTGTAATATTTTACACTTTCCCAAAATTCATCATAAGAAAATTTTGAAAGGTCATGCATAAGACCTCTAAATGGTATTCCAAGTTTGCAACTGAATTTAAAAACTAACCATCTATGTTTTGTAACTAATGTTATATGTTTTAACATATTTAATAGAATATTTGTTGACATTTTAAAACTTCCTCTCTTTATTAAATCTACTATTATTTATTTTTTAACATATCTATTGTACTAAAAAAAAAGGAAAATAGCAACATTTTTTACTATTTTCCTTTTTTATTACTTAACAGGCATTGTTTTTACCTCAAAATCATAAGCATTTATAAAGTCTGATGTCATACTTATATTTAATTCTGTACTTTCACCTGGTTTTAAACTATTTACTATTCCTGTAACTGTTGTAAGCTCTTTTTGATTTGTGTCTAATAATGTAATTTGAACAGATTTTATAGGTATTTGTTCTTGCCCATTATTTATTACATCTGCTAATAAATTTGTCATTCCAGATTTAGTTGTAAGTTGTATATTGGTAATTGTTAGACCATCTACTGTTTTTGCTTCATTTAGTTTAGTACTTTTATTTATTTTTATACCATCTTGAATTTCTTCAACATAGCTTTCAGAAACACTGGCATTTTGTGGTTCTGTAGCTGTACTTACTTTTTTATTTTTCATTTTTACAACAAAAAATACTATAGATATAATTACTAAAATAATTAAAATTGTAATAGGTCTTATTTTAAATACCTTTTTATTTGACTTTTTATTTTTCAATTTTTATTTCCTCCTTATTATTTTTATAAAAAATATGTATTTCATCTAATATTACATTATATTTTTTATTCAAATAGCCATATATCATAACTTTATCATCTTTTTTTATTTTTCTATAACAATAATCTGCTCTATTATCATAAGCTATAATTTTTACAACTGTTTTATCTTCTAATTTTAATCTAAATGTCGAAATTGATACATTTTTATCATTTAAAATAAAATCAAATTTCACATCATCTATTACAGTTCCTGCTATAAAAAGCACATTCATTTTCTACCTCATTATTATTTAATTCGTAAATTACGTATTTTTAGAATATTTCTTACTAACACATATTTTACTGTTTCTTTTTTACCTTTTTAAGGAAGGAATAAGTCTCTTTAATACTAATATTTCACTGTATATATTCCGTAAAATATATAATCTCGAATAATATTAGAGTGTGAGACGAGAACCGATATTGTTGTTGCTATTAGTAGACGTATTATTATTGCGATTGGCTGCACTATTGGTATCATCAACATTGTAATTGCCACCACGATTAGCGCGATACTGAACGCCGTTGGCCTCTCCGACTTATCCCTAATTTTTACAAGTCTTCTTCTGTATAAAAAACCTTTCTCGTAAGATTATATACATTTGCCCATTTTATATATCCTATATGACCTGCTAAATATTTTTTAGCCTCTATACTAGATATTTCATAATTCTTTACTTGTTTTTTCAATTTTTTAACTTTATTTTTTAATTTTCTTTTACCTTTGTCTCTTAATTTCATTCTATATTCATTTATTTTATATCCACAAAAATTAACACCTTGTTTGCCTTTAAATATTTGTGTTTTGGAATTTAGTTTTAATTTTAAATTTTCATCTAAAAACTTAGTTATTTTATTTAAAGCATCTTTTGCTTTTTCTTTATTTTCAACTATTAATATACTGTCATCTAAATATCTACAATAAAATTTAATATGTAATTCATGTTTTATAAATTGATCAACTTCATTTAAATATATATTTGCAAATATTTGGCTTGTATAATTTCCTATTTCTAGCCCTTTTTCTCTTTTTTGTGCATATAAAATTTCATTTATAAGCCACAATAATTTTTTATCTTTAATTTTTCTTTTTAATATTTTTAATAAAATTTGTTTATCAATATTTTCAAAATATTTTGCAACATCTGTTTTTAAAATATAATAGTTTCCCCATTTTCTTTTTGCTTTTTTCATACAATCTTGAACATATAATGCAGATTTATGCATTCCTTTGTCTTTTATACAAGCATATGAATTATAAATAAATTGACTTGCAAAATATTTAAGTAAAAAATTTTCAACAAGCCACATATGCACAATTCTATCTATATATCTTGATTTTTCTACTTTTCTTAGTTTGGGCTCTGTAACATAAAATTCTTTGTATCCTCCGTGTTTATATGTTCCGTTTTTTAACTGTTCATATAACCACATAATATATTCTTCTTGTTTTAAATTAAATTTTATTAATTCTCTTTTTTGATTTTTTCCTTTTCTTGCTTTATTGTGAGCTTCTAATAATTTTTCATATGTTAAATATTTATCAAATTGATTTCTTATTGTCTTTGGCATAATATTTTATAAGACCTCCCAAAACCTTACCTAATTCATATATTTTTTGCATTGATACATTAAATTTTTTTAAATCAATCCATCCATATTTTTTCATAATTCTAAGTAAAATTCTTTGAACATTTAATTTTGCATCTATTTTATTTAAATAATTAAGTCTATATTTTACATCAAGTTTATTTATGTACATAATATCTTCCAAGCAGGTATACATTACCTGCTTGAAATCAGTTCCTATACTAAATTTTTCTGTTCTTGGGAGTTTTATTAACATCTCTATTATGTATGCCATATAATCCTCATATAAAGGTATTAGCTTTAGTTCATTATCTGATCTATTCATTTTTTCTTTTGTCCTTTTATTTTTATTTTTTGTGTCTTTTGTATATTTAAGCTAGTAATCTATGTATTCAAACTTTCTTTACTGTTAAAGTTTTACAGCTTTAGGTCTCAGTGCTACGAATGTAAAGTGTGAGACGAGAACCGAGAAAGTTGTAGCTATAAGTAGACGTATTATAAAGGCGATAGGCTGCACTAGTGGTAGAAGCAACACCGTAATCGCCACCACGACCTGCGCGATACTGAACGCCGTTGGCCTCTTGTGTCCACTCTCTTACGTTCGA
>CAKPCG010000009.1 GCA_934141475.1 uncultured Clostridia bacterium | reverse complement strand
CAATTTTATTTCCAGTTAATAAAACTGCTTGTCTTGATAATTCATTCATATATTTTATTTCTATTCTCATTTCTCTAGTTATTGTAACTCTTGCTTTGCCAAAATCCATTTTAGCTGGTAATGGATCAATTTTTAATAATAAACAGAATAAAACATATAGTAATGGTAATTTCTTAATTTCATTTTTTCTTTTAATTTTAAGTATTTTTACATATTGTTCTTTAGATATTCTATATTTCTTACCATATTGGGTTATACTTTTATTTTCATAATCTAAAATTCTATCTATTATTTTATCGTGTGAATAGTTATCTCCAAAGAATTTTTTTAAATATACTTTTCTATCTCTTATATTATCTATTACAACTAATCCTTGTTCATAATCATTAGAATAACTATAGCCCAATTCTTTCATTCGTTTTGCAAAATCGCCTTCATAATATGATTCTGCAAGACATCTATCAACATCACTTTTTACCATCTGCATGTATGGATTTTCTTTTGCAAATCTTTTATAAGCACCTTTATGTTTCCAAATTTTATCTTCTAATACAGATAGTCCATAATATTGACAAATGCAATCTGACACAATTCGCAAATAATCTCTTGATGCATGATAATCATAAAACTTTTTACCAGTCTTTAATGACACAGAATTTATTACTATATGATTGTGAACATTATCTGTATTAAGATGTGTTGCAACTACAACTTCAAAATCTTTACCAAATACTTCATTTACATACTCTATCCCAAGTTCATGAGCAACTTCTGGTGTAACTTCTCCTTCTGCAAAAGATTGTATTAGATGATAACCTATAATTTTTTCTTTTCCTCTATTAAATCTATTTTTAGTAGCTATCATTTCTTCATAAGCAGTTTCTGGTAAACAGTTTACACCTGATACATATTTCATTTCATCAGTTTTATCTCCATTCATAACATATTCAATTAAACCATTTAAATTTGTTGTTCTATTATATAATTGTGTAACTGCCATAAGCAAACCACTCCTACAAATATTTTTTCCTTAATTTCAATATTTTGAAGCTATTTTTACCTTTTTATGGAACTTTACATAAAAAAGCAAAAAAATAAGCCAATGTAAATTGACTTTTTAAAATGATATGATATTCTTTTTTTAGATTGCTCAAACTCGCTTATATCAATATATTTCACGAGTTCGAGTAAATCCACCTTTGGTGCGGATGAAGGGACTTGAACCCCCACGTCGTTGACACTGGTTCCTAAGACCAGCGCGTCTGCCAATTCCGCCACATCCGCATTTCCTGTTGACAAAAGATATTATATACAATTATATTATTTTTGTCAATAGAAACTTAAAAAAATATATATTTTTTTATTAAACATTAGCGTCATCATTTTGCAAAATCTCTAAAATTTTTTCTTTTTTGCTCATAACTGCATCATATCCATTTTGTACTGTTTTTTCCATTTCATCCATTGAAAGCAAACTAGTATTAGGATTATAAATTTCTATTGCTACATCTGAAAACTCTTTTGCTTTTTGTACAGCTGGATTTGAGAAAATATCTAAAGCTCTTATTAATACTCCTTCTAAGCTATTACTTGGTGAATATTTATTTAAGTCAAAACATATTGCTATAACTTTACTTGCTCCCCATTTTCTTAAAACTTCTACTGGTAAATTGTCTACAGTTCCTCCATCAATAAAATTATAATTTTTATAATTTGCTGTCGTAAATATAGCAGGAAAAGCCATACTAGCACGTACTGCTTTTCCTATGCTTATATCTGTAATATAATTTGATTGTTTACTTGTATCTAAAACATTTTCAGATGCAAATACGCATTCTTTCATAGATATTGTATCTACGGTTGCTATTGCTAATTTTTTTGATTTTAGTTCATTTATATAATTTATATTCTTTTCTTGAATTGCCTCATTTATAAAATTTTCAACTACTTCTCCATCTATTATGCCTTCTACTCTAGTTTCTTTATGTAATAAAAAATTAATTGCCATTTTGCATAAAACTTTTTTTTGTATTCTTAATATTTTTTTATATTTATCTTTACAAATTTTTAATATTTCATCTGGTGTATATCCAACCGAATAGAGAGCTGCTATTGCACTACCTGTACTTGTTCCTGATATATAATTTACTTTTATTCCTAATTCTTCAAGTGCTTTTAATGCTCCTATATGTGCAAATCCTTGTAAACCTCCTCCTGCTAATGCAACTCCATATTCTATTTTGTTTTCCATATTATTTTCTCCTCCTAGTATTTTTAACTTTTAAATTATATCATAATATTTTATATCATACAATCTAAATTTCATCATATTATAAAATAGTGGTGATTTTATGAAAGTAGTTTTTGTTAGTAAAAAAATTGTAAGCATAGCTATACTTTTTATTATTTTAGGAATTTTTTCTTTATTCTTTTTTTCAAATAAAAATATATCCATAGCTGTAGAACTTTCTAAAAATACAGATATTTCAGGTGATGTAGCATCTAATATTACAAATCTTATAAATGGAACAGAAAAAACTGCTTTTTTAACATTTGATGATGGTCCCAATATTTCTGTAACTCCTAAAATTTTAGATATTTTAAAAGAAGAAAATGTAAAAGCATCTTTTTTCGTAGTAGGTAAAAATGTAGAAGCCTATCCTGAAATCGTAAAACGTTCTTACGAAGAAGGACATTTTATAGCAAATCATGGGTATGACCATAATAATAGTACTTTGTATAAAGATAACGAAAGTTTTATGAATGAAATTAAAAAAACAGATTTAGCAATTGGAAATGCAATAGGTGTTCAAAATTACTGTTCTCATATTTTTAGATTTCCAAATGGTTTTATGTCTCCTAATAACAAAGCCAAGAAAAAGAAGGCCTTGGAAGTACTTAAGAATATGAATTATACTTATATTGATTGGAATTGTTTAAATAATGATTCTGTAAAAAAATATTCAAATTATCAATTGCTAAATAATTTGAAGAAAACATGTAAAGGAAAAGATACTTTAGTAGTTTTAATGCATGACACTAAATATGTAAGTAATTCTTCTAATGTTCTTAAAGATTCTATAGAGTTTTTAAAATCCGAAGGATATACTTTTAAAAATTTTTATGATGTATTATAGCCAAAGATGTATTATAACAAAAATGGATGTTTGTTTCTAACTTAACATCCATTTTTATATTATTTACTTTTCTTTTTACCAAATACTGGCATATCTTCTACAAAATTATTTTTTGCAGCTACAATCAATTTTTTTACTATTTCTGTAATCATTTTTTTACTTTCATCATCCAAATTTTTATAATTTTTTAGCATTATTCCCACATTTTTAATCCAATTTTCTTTAATTTGAACTACACTATCTACCTCTGTTGTATTTAATATATCAAAAATAGTATCTATTACTACTTCTCTTTTTTCAGGTTCAACATTATCTAACCATTGTTTTATTGTTTTATCTACAAATTCACTACCATTTGTAAGTTCATTTAAGACTATAGGTTTAATTCCTTCAACCTGCCAACTATATAAATCATGTTGCATAATTCCTTTTTGTATACTTTTTACAACTGTATATTTTTCTTGATGATTTAAAAGTCTTCCTATCACTGAAGATTGAGGAATATATGTATGTACTTTTTCTATCATCTCTTTGTATTCTTTTGTATTAATTATATCATCAGCAAATCCTGGTCCATCGTTATTATATACATTTATTATTCTTTCTTTTGCTTCATTATTTGCAAATACAGCAGCATAAACAGCTAAATTTCCACCTTTAGAATGTCCACCGATTCTTATTTTGTTTTTATATTTTTCCGCTATATTATTTACATATTTTACAGAATCAAGTTGAGATGCAATATGACTTTTAAAACTCATATTAAAATCTTCTTTCCAGCCAATTATCGTATTATCTGTTCCTCTGTATGATATAAAAATTGTGTCATCCGGAAGTATTATAGTAATTGCAGAAAATTGTTTTTCTTGTTCTGGATCGAATTTATTTATAAAATCTGTAAGTATCATTTTGCCAAATCTTTTTGATTTTCCTAAAAGCGGTAAAAGTTCACTATCATCTGGCCATAATATTTCTAATTTGTTTTTATCTGTTTTGTTAAATCTATTTGCTATTTCTTCTATTGTTATTTTTTCATCTTTATTCATTAAACTCTCAAATGGTAGATATGAAACTCTAGATAAAATTAAGCTGTCTATTTCATTAAATTCCGAAATTTTTAGTTCTAAGTCTCCTCTCCATTTTATATAATCACATATGTTTGGCATTTTTTACTTCCTTTCAATTCAATGTTTTTTTATTATTTTAACATTTATTAATGGAATTTTGCAATACTTATAATTATTATTTTCTAATACTTGTAAAATTTTTTTCTTAATGTTAGAATAAATAAAAAATAACTAGGAGGATCTATGAAAACAAAGAAGAAAAAATTAATTATTACTATGATTGCTATTATGCTAATTTTATTTTTTAATTATCAAGGTAAATACCAAATTGGAAATATACTTTTTCAAGCAAGAATGATTGATGTAAATAGAGATATCATAATACAAGAAAAAAATACTTATGCACAAGATACAGGTTATGCTTCAAATACTTGCAAATACTTTGTAGATCTTTCAAAGGAAAAAATATATAAAATAGAAGATTTTTATATTTTCGGAAATAGTGCACATTTATTAGAAAAAGGCTCTCACTACACCTTAAAAAGTACCAAAAAGTTAAATGATTCCGAAATTGATTCTATAAAAAATTTAACATTCATAGATGAAAACTGTTCTTCAGAAGAATTTGCTAAAAATACTTCTATCCCTTTAGCAGATAGATTATCATATTATGAAATTAAATACCAAGGCAAAACAACTACATTGTCTAAAAAAAGTGCTGAAGTTTTTGAAAATATTATAAATACTATGAAATGAGAAATTTCCCATCCCTAATAAAGAGATGGGAAATTTAATTTATATTAAATTATATCTTTTAAGTAAATCTTCTATTACTGTACCTGAAACTTTTTTCATTCCTGTTTTTAAAGCCATATTTGCTGCCATAGGAAGTTTTATATCTGTTAATTTCTTTCCATCTGTCATTTTTGAAGTAGCATCAAGTAATGCACGAATATCATAGCACGAACCAAATACTTCTGGTACTCCTCTATCTACATCAAGTAGCGTGTAAACTGCTTCCATAGCTGTTCTTACAGAGTATTCTGTTGTAAATACAGTATCTCTTGAAGTATCTGCAAATTGTCCTAAAAATGCAAAGTTTTGACATCCTTCTGGAACAACTTTTGGTCTATCTCCTGCAGTTCTTGGCATGAAGAATGCTGTAATATAAGGCATCATACAAGGTACACAATTTGCTGAATTTGTTGCTAATTCTTCAATTTGATCTTCTGGTACTCCTAAATGATACAACCATTCTTCTGTAATTTCTTTTCCTGTACATTCTCTCATAGGCTTTTTAATATAATTACCTGGTACATTTGTAAATAGTCCATATACCCATACAACTAGTTGATCTTTTGGTTGTTCTTTAAAATGAGGTTGTCTATTTACTGTCCAACTCATAAGCCAATTAGAATCTTTTACAGAAACTATCCCTCCAGTAACTACTCTTCCACTAAATGGATCTCTTTTGCATATCTTTTCAATATATGGAGGTATTTTGCTGTCTAATGTTGTTACTGTTGCAGATTCCCAATTTGTTTTTGAAATATCCATACAGAATTTATCTGGATGTCCAAAATCTTCACTTTGTCTTGCAATTTTTCTCCATAATTCCCAACATGCTCCATCTCCATTTTGTATTGTTAAATCTGGTGCTGTATTTTGACTTCCTAACATTGCTCTTTCAGTACAACTTCCATTTGTTACAAATACTAAGTCGTTTACAGTTAAATTAATATTTTCTTCTTGTCCATTACGCATACAAACAAGTTGCTTTGCTGTTTTCTTTTTGCCATCAATATCAAATAATACATTTTTAACTCTTATATCATATTGGAAATCAACTCCATGATTCTCTAGATATTTTACCATTGGTAAAATCAAAGATTCATATTGATTGTATTTTGTAAATTTGAGTGCAGAAAAATCTGGAAGTCCACCAATATGATGTATAAATCTTTGAATATATAATTTCATTTCTAATGCACTATGCCAATCTTCAAATGCAAACATTGTTCTCCAATATAGCCAAAAATTTGATTTAAAGAATTCGTCTGTAAATACATCTGTTATTTTTTTGTCATATAAATCTTCATCTTTTGTAAAGAATAATTTTATTATTTCTAATGATGCTTTATCAGATAGACCGAATTTTCCATCTGTATGAGCATCTTCCCCTTTATTTACTGTTGCTCTCATTAAAGAATAATTTGGGTCTTTTTTATTTAACCAATAATATTCATCTAAAACAGAAGCTCCTTCTATTTCTAATGATGGTATTGAGTGGAATAAGTCCCATAAACATTCAAAATGATTTTCCATTTCTCTTCCACCACGTATTATAAATCCCTTGTCTGCATCTTTTATTCCATCACATGCTCCTCCTGGTAATCTTTGTTCTTCTAATATGTGAATATTTTCGCCTTTCATTTGTCCATCTCTAACTAAGAAACATGCTGCAGCAAGTGATGCAAGTCCTGCTCCTACTAAGTATGCTGATTTATTATCTACTCCTTCTGGTTTTTTTGGTCTTGCAAATGCTTCATAATTTCCATTACTATAATACATAATTTTTCCTCCTTTGAATTTTTTCAAATTTATTTATATCATATAATTGTGAACAATTTGTGAATTTTGGTCAGTTTTTCTTATTATATCCAATTTTTATTTTTTTATACAAAAATAAGGTTAAAATTAAACTTTAACCTTATTTTAATTTTTTATTTCATTAAAATCATACCATTTATACCAGGATTTAGCATTTTAACAAAAGTTTCAGCATCCTCGTTTGTTCCAACTATACTTCCGTAGTGAATAGGAACTGCAACTTTAGGTTTTATCTCATTTATTAATTGTGCTGCTTCTTCAGCATCCATTGTATATGTTCCTCCAACTGGAACAAATGCAACATCACATTTAACTTTTCTATTTTCTTCTGTGATATCTGTATCTCCTGCTATATAATATTTAATTTCTTTTATTTCTAAAATGTATCCAACCCAATCATTTTCTTTTGGATGAAATGTTTTGTTTGTATTATATGCAGGTATAGTTTTAAATTTTATTCCCTGTACCATATACTCACTGTTAGGCTCTACAGTTACAATTGCATTTGGATTTATTCCTTTTCTTAAAAGTTTTGTAAGTAGTTCTTCTGGCGCAATAATTGTGGTTTTCTCATTTATAACCTTATCTATATCTTCTTCTGAGTAATGGTCATAATGATCATGTGTTATAAAAATTAAATCCCCATCATTATAATTTTTTTCTATTTTAAATGGATCTATATATATAGTTTTTTCTCCATTTATCTTTATACTGCTATGGTATAAAACTTCAATATTTTCCAACATATTTTTTCTCCTTTTTCTTATCTTTTGAATTTTATAGTTTACTTATAATATTTGTTATTTTATCATATTAGTTAATTTTTTACAATGAATTTATTTAATTATTTGTGTTTTATAACTAGTATGTAAAAATGCCTTCAAATTCTATTGTATTTGCAAATAAAAATTAAGATATTATATAGCTTTTTATAAAAAAGAAAAGAGCAGGTTTCTCTCCCTGCTCCAAAAGATTATTCTTTTTGTTTAAACTTTCATTTTTTGGTAATTACATACCTATTTCTTCTAAATACTTTTCAAAAACTTCTTCCTCCATATTAAATTCTAATCCTTCCTCTCCATCAACTATTTCAATATCATTTGGATTTGTAGAATAGTTAGAAAGTGGTTTTAAATTGTTTACTTTGTAACTGTTAATTAGAGGTTTCATTTGTGCCATATCGAAGTATTCATCACCTTTTTTGAACAAAATTGTTCCCTGCTCAGTGGTCAATTCCGATAAAACTGAATGTTTTATCTGTTCAGTGACATTGGTTACCGCTTCTTCTGTCACTTCCCCAAGTTCATCTTCAAGTGTCATTTCAACAGCTCTTTTTAAAACCTCGCTTGCTCTTATTCCTTTGGGCATTCCTTCAATTGACAAAGGAATTTTATCAGCCTCTTCCCAGGTAAGTTCTTTTTTTATGGTAGCACAAAATAAATCTCCTAATTTTGCATTCCGGATGTCTGTTAATGAAACCATATTTTTTCCTCCTACTTTTATTAAAAGTAAAACTTTTGACTATAACAGCTCCATTATATCATATTTTATGTAAATTGTATATCTATTTTTCCAATTCCGCCATCAATTTTTATATTATTTTTTCCATTTCCTATAGTAGTATTATCCGAAACACTACTTCCGCCAATTTTTATCTCTCCTATTCCCTTGCTTACATCCAAACTATAATTTTCTTTAGCTAAAGTTAAATATAAATTTAATTCTCCAATTCCTGTATCTATCTTACTATTTCCTGTAATATCAGCTTTTATACTTGTTTTTCCAACTCCCAAGTCACAATTTAAATTGGCTATTTTTCCATAATTTATATCTATATTTCCAGCTCCGCCATTTATTTTCGCCTTGTTGTTTACTATTAAATTATCTATATTTACATTTCCTGCACCTAAATCAAAAGATAAATTTTCTGCATTTAAGTTTTCTATGGTTACCATTCCTGCACCCATATTCATTTTTATTTCTGATATTTGTTTCATATCTCTTGGTATATAAATACTAAGTATACTATTGGAGTTTTTACTATAATTCCATGTTTTTGTTCCTTTTTCTTCTATTTTAACATTGCCACTTTGATTAGAATATTTTATATTTGAATTATTTGTTTTCACTTCAAATTTTTCGCCATCTTTAATTTCTAAGTTAGTACCAATTACATCTAACTTTAATGTAGTTATTTCTTCCGGATTGTCTGATATAGTAATAATTTCATCTAATATTTGATTATTTTTTGAATTTACATTGTCAACAAAACCGAAAATTCCAAAAACGCCATTTATAATTGCAGATATAATTGTTACAATTAGAAATATAGCAAAAGCATTTGCTACATACTTTATTATTTTTTGAGCTGTTGTCATTTTACTTCAACACCTCCAAATAAAGCAGTACCATTTATATACACAGTATGGCTTTCACCATTTGTTTGGGTATTAGTTTTATTTTCCACTCCACCAAAAATAGATGTTGATTTTATTTTTACTTTTACATTTGATGGAACTTTTATTTCTATTCCTCCAAAAGTGCTACTTGCATTTATTACTACATCTGAATCTATAATAGCATTTGTTAAATCATATTTTACGCCACCAAATACAGCTGTTAAATTTGCTCCTGTAAATTTTTCATTTTCATATTTTATATTTTGACCAGAAAATGTTGCACAACATTCATTTACGTCATTTTGTTTTTTATTTATTTTCTTTATTTCATCACCAATTTTGTCTCCTATTGTATCTTTAAATATCATTGATATTCCCAATAGTACTAAAATTGTAGGAAAAGCTAACTTCCATACCAAATTAAAGTCCAAAATATCTCTACAACTCAAAAATAGGGCAAAACCTATTATTAAACCAATTACGCTACCTAATTTTCCTTCATCTTTAATTAGTCCAATAAAACAAGGTATTATAATAAAAAATGTCCACCAACCATCAAAAAATATATTGATATTTGTAATTCCTAGAGCATTTCCACCTATAATTAAGCCTATAATTATTAAAACAACTCCCCATAATACGTTTCCTGTTTTTTTCATTTTTACCAGCATCCCTTTCCTTTAAGACTCAAAATTTGATTAAAATATTATTTTTTATAATTATTTTTCAAACTTTTATCCAATTTATTTTTTTATTGATTTTACCATATAATTTCATAGAAATAAAGCTTTTGCTTAATATTTATAATTTTCAAAAAAGGTGCAAGTTTTATTCTTGCACCTTTTCATATTTTGGTTATTATTTGATTTTAGGAATATGTTTTCAGAATGATACTAATAAACTCATCTCTTATATCATTATACATTTTTTTCTCTTTATCATTCATTTTTTCGATATCAGGAAGAGTAGCAAACAACTCATCTACATAATTCCTCCGTATACATTCTAACATTACTGTAGGTGAACCATCATCTGTCATATATGAGGCTACTGCAGCTTCCACAACTTTATCGATTCCATATTTATCGATAATTTTTTCAAACTCATCAAGTTCTGCAAGTGTGTATATCCCCTTTCCATAGTAATGCCACCAATGCAAAAGTAAACCTTTTTCAACTTCCATAATGATTCCTTTCTTTTTATACACAAACCATGTTATTTGTTTAAGTAATATTCGAGTATTTTTCTGTCTCTTAATACAATAAATTTTGTGAAGTATACATTTTCATAAGCAGAACCTTTTAAATCATTTATGCAGTTTTTTATTAATTCTAAAGCTTCTAAAGGTTCTCTCCACAATAGCTTTGCTCCCTCGTCTTTTTCTTTTTGTGTCACATTTAACTTCTTAGTATCGTTTAAAACCCTTCCAACAAATACATAAGAAATTTGTTTAAAATTTTCTAATGACTTGTATTCTTCTATTGTACCTAATGTATCAATAATTTCTACCTCACATCCTGTTTCTTCCATTGCTTCTCTTATAAAAGCTTCTTCTGGCTTTTCATTTTCTTCAAGCCCGCCACCAGGAAGTTTATACTCATTTTTATTACTCTTGTAAAATACAGCTATTTTGCCATCGTTTCTTATAACAATACCTCTAGCACCTAGTCTTAACCTAGGATTTTTCATTTCTACTAGTTTTTCTCCAATATCTTCGTCTGTTAACTTATATATTAGATTCATGTTTTTCCTCCATATAAAAAGAATATTACATCGTTAAAATTTTATTAGTTTACCATAACCAAAAACCTCCTTATAATTTTTTTGAGGTTTATGCATCAAAATATTTTTAGATGCATAATGCCATGTTTGTACTGTATAATTTTAACATAATGCTTGTTAAATGTCAATTATGTAACCTATGCAAACTGCATTTTTAACCCATCTTCCATATTTATCCTTGTAGGTATAATATATTTTGCTTCTACCTTATGTGACACTAAATTTGTTATTACTTTCATTGCTCTTGAACAATCAAACCATTTGGGATTATCACTATTTTGTCTGATTTTTTCTAAAGACGTTTCTAGAGCATCCTTATCATATAAATCACTCATCTTTGTTGTTAGCATATATTCTTGTTTCTCATTTTTATATAATGTATTTTCAATTAAATCATATTTTGCATTATTATACCAATATAAATGATCTCCACCAGCTAATATCAGCAACTCAGATTTTATATTTATGTTATCAATTAATTTATCTACATAATTATAAACATCATCAAAAGAACAACTCGGAATGTCATTTTTTAAAGATTTAAATTTATTTGTAACATCTACCACTCCAAAATTATAATATTTTTTTTCAATAATTTTTTTATTATTTACAAATACAAGTTCAATAGAGCCTCCTCCACCTATAAAAATACAAATATTGCCATTATAATCGATATTGTTATAACACCCTAAAGCTGTATAATTTGCTTCATCTTCTTGTGATACAACATTAATTTCAAGATTAAATTGGTTATATATTTTTTTATTAATTTCATTTAATTCTTTATTAGATATATTTCTAAATATACTACATCCATATATTTTTACATTTTTTGTATAATTTAAAGTATTTCTTATTACTTTAAATAATCTGTTTAAATCTTCTTCATTAATTTTATTTTCTTTGTTATAGTTCTTTTTAAATTCAATTGTTGTAGTACTTTCATAAACAGTTTCTTGGTTTTTGTATATATGAGTTTTTGTATTATTACTTCCAATTTCTATAATTGCAAACGTATTATTGTTCATTTTTCCTCCTTGTTATTTTTTATTTATCTTTCAAGAACATTACTATTTTTTTCTCTAAATCTATCTGGAACTTGTATTTCAATACTTACATAACTTTCTAGTTCCTCTATTTTTAGCATGCTTTTATGTTTTCTTTTAGATATAGCACTACCACACACTCCACATGTGATGTAAACCCAAACAAATCAAAAGGCTGAATACTATTTATATCATATTCTTCCTCAAGTTCTTTTAAATCCCTAACCAAACTTGCAGGGTTACAGCTTATATATATAACTTTCTTAGGTTTTACTTTAATAATATTTTTAATAGTTGTACTATCTAATCCTTTTCTTGGAGGATCCACCATAATTATATCAGGAACAATTTTTTTATTTTCTATTAAATCAGTTAATACCTTTTCCGTGTCTCCTGCAATAAAATGTGTGTTTTTTATATTATTAATTTTAGCGTTTTCCATTGCCATTTCTATTGCTTGATTAACAATTTCTACACCATAAACTTCTTTTGCATAATTTGCCATAAATATAGATATTGTTCCTATTCCGCAATATAAATCAAATACAGTATCATCTTTAGATATATTTGCTGACTCTATTGCATAATTATACATTGCTTCTGCCTGAACAGGATTTACTTGATAAAATGACATAGGAGATATTTTAAAATAGTAATCTCCTAATTTATCCATTATATAATCTTTTCCATATATTGTAATATTTTTCTCACCTAATATTACATTTGTGTCTTTTTTATTTATATTTAAAACAATAGAAGTAATACATTCATATCTTTCTTTTAAATTTTGAATTATTTTGTTTTCACAATCTATTTTATTTCCATTTATAACTAAAATCACCATATATTCATTTGTAATTTTAGCATTTTTTATAACTATATGTCTTAATAAACCTTTTCTATTTTTCTCGTTATAAACACTTATATTAAATTTTTTTACAATCTCTAATATATATTTTGCTATTTCTACTGATTTTTTGTCTTGAATCTCGCATTCCTGTATTGGTATAATTTCATGAGTTCTATTTGCATAAACTCCTATAATTGGTTCTCCGTTTTTATTTATTCCCACTGGAAACTGAAGTTTATTTCTATAACTAAAAGGATTTCCCATTGCTACTGTCGGTTTTACTAAAATATCTTTACTTAAAGTTTTATTAACTAGTGATTGTACAGCATTTTGTTTCATGTTTAAAGTTTCTTCATAATTTACATGTCTTAAATTGCATCCTCCACATCTTTTGTATGTTGTGCAATCTGGTTCTTCTCTACAATTTGATTTTTTTATAATCTCTATTATTTTACCAAATGCGTATGAAGTCTTAACTTTAACTATTAATATTTTAATTTCTTCATTCTTTAATGCTCCTGGTATAAATATTGTAAAATCGTTAATTTTTGCAATTCCCTCTCCTTCAAAACCATTATCTGTTATTTTTACAATATATTCTTTGTTTTTTTCAACAGGTATTTTATTCAATTTATTCCTCCCATCTAAAGTTTTATCTATAATCCCTTTGACTTATTGATGGATATTGGAATGCTTTTCCATTTTCTGAAAATTGATATGATGTTACATGATCATTATCAAATGATTTTGAACCTTTTAAAAAGTATTTATATCTAAGTGCTTCCGTTTTATATCCTCCACCTACTATTATTGGATCATCCCAAGTAGGATCTATTAAATACCAAACTCCATCAAGTTTTACGCAATTCCATGCATGGCTTTCTGTTTGTCCAGAAGTATTTGTAGCTGTTCCTTGCATTATTTCACAACTTATTCCTGCCGCATTTGCTAAATATTTCACACTTTTTGCATAACCTTCACATACACTTTTCTTTTTTACTAAAGCTCCATATATTCCATATATTCCTTCTTCTTCATAAGTTGAATCATATTCTGTATTGTCTATTATATAATCATGTATTGTTCTTATTTTTTTGTAGTCGTCTCCTTTTAATTCTGAAAGTACTTCATTTTTTACCATTTCTGTTTGTACTATTGCTTCATCCACTTGTTCTTCTGATGCAAAATCTTTTGAAAAATAGTTTGAGTCTTTTCCTGCAGATATATATACATTATATGTTGTTCTTAAAAATTTGGTTGTTGTTTCAATATTTAAATACATTTTATTTACATCCAAATAAAATAAATCTGGATTATCATGTAAAAACGCTTCTACTGCTGTTTGGTAATCCTGTCCTAAAACTTCTGAACCGTTTTCGCTTGATAGTAAATCTGAAAATACGTTTCCAAATTTGATAGTATAATTTCCCTGCTTTAAATATTGCTTACTTTCCTTTAATTTATCATATATTATCTTTTGATTTCCAGCTAGTTGACTATAAAAAAAATTATTAATTTCACCACTTTCAGAATTTGAATTAACATTTTCTGTAACATTTTGATCTACTATATTTGAAATGCCTTGCCCATAATTATTATAATCTTTTGTTTTTCCTGCATTTATTCCTTCTGCAAGTACATTTCCTGTTCCTTCATATGCTACATTTTCTTGTGGTTCATCCATTAAATTATTGTAAATAGTAGCACAAAATACAATTATTCCTATTATTAGTATTAATAAAACTAGTATTAATAATAATGTCATTATTTTATTTTTCATTTGTTTCCCATCCTTTCTTTTCTTTTTTATAATAACAAATAAAAATAAAAATAGCAATAGAAATCTAAATTTTTATTGCTATTTTTATTTAAAATTTATATTATTATAATTTTTTGTATTCATTAACTTTTTTTAAAGAATAAATTGCTGAAATTCCACATACAACGATTATTAATGTAGCTATACTTCCAGTATCTGATAATCCTGTTTTAGCTAATGAATTTGTATTTGAAGTATTTCTGCTTGTATTTGAGCTTGTATTTGATGATATATTTCTTGTTGTAGAACTGTTGCTTGTATTTGTAGTAGTACTAGAATTTGATGTTGATAAACTACTATTTACTGAACTATTACTACTTAAAGAATTTGAATTTGATACAGCACTTGAATTATCTGTTGTAGCATTATTTAAAGATGTATTATCATCAGATGAATTTGTTGAGCTTGAAGTTGAATTAAGTGTTGTAAAAACATCATCATCGGCAGCAAATACATTATTATTAATTACTATAATTAAAGCTAAAGTTAATACTGCAAAAACCAATCTTTTTAAAACCTTATTATTTTTCATTTTTTAAATCTCTCCTTACTTAAAATATATTGATAGAAAATAATAATATAAATTATCATTCGTTTACTAACTCTTTTTCTATTTTACACCATTTTTCTTTTTCTGTCAAATTTTTTTTACCTTTTTTGCATTACAGTTTTATTACATTTTTCTTTCACTTTTATTACACATTAAACTTGAATAATACTATGTCTCCTTCTTGCATAATATATTCTTTTCCTTCTTGTCTTATTAGTCCTTTTTCTCTTGCTTGAACCATTGAACCTTCTTTTATTAAATCGTCATATGATATTACTTCTGCTTTTATAAACCCTCTTTCAATATCTGAATGTATTTTTCCTGCTGCTTGTGGTGCCTTAGTTCCCTTTTTTATTGTCCATGCTCTAACTTCTGGTTCTCCAGCTGTTAAAAACGACATAAGGCCTAATAAGCTATAACTCTTTTTTATTAATGTGTCTAGACCAGACTCGTTTAATCCAAGTGCTTCTAGCATTTCTTTTTTGTCTTCATCTTCTAAAGTTGATAATTCATCTTCTATTTTTACACATAATGGTATAACTTCTGCATTTTCTTTTTCTGCATATTGTTTAACTTGTTTTACATATGAATCATTTTGTGCGTCTGATAACTGCTCTTCTGATACATTTGCTATATAAATTATAGGTTTTGTTGTTAATAAAAACATCTCTTTTACAAGTTTTGCTTCATCTTCGTTATATCCTAGTTGTCTTGCTGACATACCATTTTCTAGTCCTAATTTTATTCTTTCAAGTAATTCTATTTCTGCTTGGTATTTTTTGTCTGCTTTTAACATTTTTTTTGCCTTTTCTAGTCTTTTTTCCACTGTTTCTATATCTGCAAAAATTAATTCTAAATTTATTGTTTCTATATCTCTTACAGGATTAACACTTCCATCTACATGGACTATATTAGAATCTTCAAAACATCTTACAACTTCTACTATTGCATCTGTTTCTCTTATATGTGATAAAAATTTATTTCCCAGCCCCTCTCCTTTGCTGGCACCTTTTACAAGTCCTGCTATATCTACAAATTCGACAGTTGCAGGTGTTGTTTTTTTTGTATTGTACATTTTAGAAAGAACATTAAGTCTTTCATCAGGTACTGCAACTATTCCTACATTTGGCTCTATTGTACAAAATGGATAGTTTGCTGATTCTGCCCCCGCTTTTGTTATACTATTAAATAATGTACTTTTTCCTACATTTGGTAGTCCTACAATTCCTATTTTCATTTTTTTACCTTCTTTTTTTATTTTTGTGGAGCTTCCAACGGGAATTGAACCCGTGACCTCAGCCTTACCAAGGCTGCACTCTACCAACTGAGCTATGGAAGCAAATATAGTTGAAATTATAATATAAAAGGATACAAAAATCAATACTTTTTAATAATTTAATTTTAGTATTCGTGCTAATCGTAACAAATCACAGCTTATAATTCATTTAAAATAAAACTAATAATAACCTAAAATACTTTAAATTTGCTATGATTGTATCACTAATATTATTACTAATATTTTTTAATTCTAACTACTTTTCACCATATTTTCTTAACTTTTTTACCATTTATTTTTATATCTAGTTATTTATAATATTATATAAAATTAGTTCATTGTAAATGTACATTTACGAAAGGATAAAAAATGAAAAGAAAAAATAATTTATATAATAAAATATATGATATTAATAATATAATATCTGCATATGACGAAGTTTGCAAAAATACAAGAAATAAAAATAAATGCGAAAAAAGGCCCTTTTTGTTAAAATTACACTATACCTAAAAAAAATAACGAAAGAGGACCTTTTTTATGAGAAAATTATATAATAGCAATTCACAAATTACAAGTGATTTATCTAAAATATATTATAATATTCACTTCGCAAAAAGTAAATATTTTTATTTTTGCGAAATGAATGTTTATTTAGCTTTTAAACTTTCTACAATAAAATTCACAACTTTTTCTATGCTGTCTTTCTTTTTATATTTCTCATCATTTTTCAACTAATTCTCAAATAATACTTTCATTATTCAATTTCTCTTTTAGTTGTTTTATTTTCTACCTTATATAAAACTATTTTGCTAGCCAATTGGCTATATCATATATCTGTACTCCCTCATATTGATAATCATCATGTCTAGTTCTTGCAATTAATATTTTAGGATACGCATCTTTAATTTTTAATAATGGTCTAACTTCTCTTTCTAATGTTTTATCTTCGCTTATATTATCTGAAACTTGAATATATAATTTTTCATTGCGTTTCATTGCAACAAAATCTACTTCAGAATTATATAATTCTCCAACATATACTTCATAGCCTCTTCGTAACAGTTCTATTGCAATTATATTTTCATATACTCGACCATAGTTGATATTTTTAGTTCCTAGTTTTGCATATTTAAAAGTTTGGTCAACTAGATAATATTTATCTATTGAAGATAAATATCTTTTTCCTTGAATATCATATCTTCTTATTTTATAAAAAGCAAATGCGTCACATAAATAATTTATATAATTTCCAATGGATTTATCATTTGTATTTACATTATTCTCATTTAATTTGTTAGCAATTCTTCTGCAAGATGTTAAATTTGAAATGTTATCCATCATAAATTCAGTTAAACTATCCATCAAGCTAATATTTTGTATATTATATTTTTGCATAATATCCCTAATAATTAAAGCATTATATACATCATTTATATAGTTGTACTTTTTTTGATTTTCATTATATATATATGATCCAGACATTCCGCCTTCAAAAACAAATTTATCAAATGCATCTTGTATATTCTCATATTCAAAGTATTTCATAAATTCTTTGAAAGAAAATGGATATACCTGTATTTCATATGTTCTACCTGTAAATAAAGTAGCTAAATCACTGCTTAATAAAAAAGCATTTGAACCTGTTATATATATGTCGTATTTTTCTTCTGCATGTAAACTATTTATTGTTCTTTCAAATTCTTTACACATTTGAACTTCGTCAATTAATACAAAGTTTTTCTTTCCATCTATATAATGTTCTTCTATATAATTATTTAGAGATATATAATCTCTTAATTTATCAAATTTTATTAAGTTAAAATTAATATTTATTATATTGGCATCTTTGATATTTTCTGTAATATATTCTTTAAACATTTCTAATAGTTTGGATTTTCCACTACGTCTAACACCAGTTATGACTTTTATGTCTGGTGTACCAATAATATCTATTAGTTCTTTTAAGTATTCTCTTTCAATTAATTTCATAATAATTGTTCACCTCGAATATATTATAACATTCACTTCGCAAAAAGTAAATATTTTTATTTTTGCGAAGTGAACTTTTATTTTCAAATATAATGTATTTGTTCTGTTTCTTTGCCTTTATTCTACTATTTCCCAAACATGGCTATTTCCAGCCTTTCTTTGCATCTTGACATTAGTCATAGAAACTACCGGACGCACCCCACGGTAGAGGCTGCGGCGGTTGCCAACGCTGCCGCCGAAGTACACATTGTACACGCTGTCGTTGCTGCTTGGATAAGGAGAGGCCAACCAGTAGTGGCTTGATGTATGCTTATCTGGTGTGTAGTTTTGTAATATAAATAATCCTTTTTTATCTGCTGGATCTGAAACTGATATATCTGATGAATTTTCAACTCCTGTTATATCCGAATGTATTACTGATCTTACTTCTACATTATTTCTCGCTTTAAATGTTGTTCCATATATATCTCCTGTTTGTGCTGTTCCATTTTTGCTTATTTCTGTATAATATCCTGTATTATATTCGTCATTATCAAATGTTTCGCTTTCAGTTTGTTTTTTGAATTTTATTTTCTCAAATTCATATCTTAATCCACTTGCTACATACATATTATAATTTGTATTGCTTCCTGATGTATAATATCTTGATATATAATTTGTTATATCTTCTGCTGTTCCTGCCCATGGACTATATGTTGTATCTTTTATATAATTATAATGATAATACAATCCTGCTGGTATTCCTGTACTTATTATATCTAAATTTGATGTTCCATCTCCATTGTCTACTTTATTTAGCACTCTCCATCCTGTTAGATTTGAGTATTCAGTTCCTGTATATATATCTGTATATGATACATTATAATCTACGTAACTATCATCTATATATAATGTTTCATCTACTTCTTCTGTTTTATCACCTGTATTTCCTCCAGTTGTTCCTCCTCCAGGGTTAGTTCCAGTATTTCCACCTGTATTATCTCCTCCTGATATACTTCCATTTCCACTTATGTTATATGTTTTATCTCTTGCCTTTATTGTCCATCCATTTGTTGTATCTCCTGTTAGTTCATAGTTTCCTGCTCCTACGTTTTCATCTAATGCTTTTCTTAAGTTTTCCTCTGTCATTGTTCCTAGCCCATTAGATAACGCCTCTGCTACTGATAATTTCACCTCTTCGTCTACTTGAGCCATTCCTGTTGAATCTTTTGCCTCTGTGGCCCTATTTAGTATTCCATTTTGACCTGTTAACATTGCTATACTTATTCCTGCAAGTATTAATAAAACAATTATTGTTACTACTAAGGCTATAAGTGTAATACCTTGGTTTTTCCTGAATTTTTGTTTTAAATTCATTTTTTACTCCTCCTTCTTTTTTCTTCGGTATTAATGCAATAAAAACAAGCAAAATAAACCTATATTTGTTTATAGGCTATTTTGCTTGCTTTTTTAGTTATTAAATTACCGGTATGTGTATACTCCCGCAAAGGTTTTAGCGTTTTTTATCATTTGCATTTTTTCTACCTTCTTTTTTATTTTTATGTTTCAATTTTATACTATTTGTTTTTTGTTGTCAATATGTTTTACACTAATAGATAGCATAACATAGAGAAATATCTGAAAAATTAAAACATTAAATTTTAAATATATATTAACTCTTATTTTTCTTTTAACTAAACAACATTCCTATCTCACAATAAAATCCTGTTTAACAATTATTTACTTTGCAAAACCTTATTGTAAAATTATTTATTTTCATCATCTTCTACATTTTTTCCAAATCTTTTTACTTTATTTGTTGTTGTTCTTTCAAAATCTTCATCCATAATTTTAAAAGATTTTATATGTTTAAAGTTAGGTAACTTCTCATTTGCTTTTTTTACTGCCTCATTTAATGTTTTTCTTATATCTTCTTTTGTTGGAAATTTATTTCCTAAATATTCTTTTATAGCATCAATATTTGGAAAAATCTTTGCCTTTACCTGAACATCATCTTTTCCGTTTGATGTACCAATTACAAGCGATTCTTCTATTAAATCATCATTGTTTAATATATTTTCTATTTCTTCTGGATATATATTTTCTCCATTTTTGGTAAGTATCATATTTTTACTTCTTCCAGAAATATATAAAAATTTTTCGTCATCTATATAACCCAAATCTCCTGTATGGAACCAACCATCTTTCAATACTTTTTTTGTTGCTTCTTCATTCTCATAATACCCAAGCATCACATTAGGGCCTTTTACTATTATTTCTCCAACACCTTCATCATTTGGATTGTCTATTTTATACTCTACATTTGGTATTGGCATTCCACATGATGGTGCTTTATAATAAAAATCATTATTTCCAGCTACAAGTGGAGAACATTCTGTAAGCCCATAGCCCTGTAAAACTTTTATTCCAAGTTTAAAAAAGGCCTCTACAATATCAGGTTTAATTGCTGCAGCACCTACTATAAATGTTTTTATTTTTCCTCCTAGTGACTTTTTTACTTTTTTCTTTACTATTGCTTTTAAGTAAAATGGTAAATTATCTATTATTTTACTTTCATCTTTTGTATATTTTTCTGGTAAACTTGTTTTTAAAGTTTTTAATACTTTTTTATATACATTTTCTAAAAGCAATGGTACACATAATATAAATGTTGGCTTGTACTCTTGAATATTTTTTGTAATATACCTTAAACCTTCGCAGTAGCAAATTGTTCCTCCACCATATACTACAAGTAAATAGCCTATTGTACATTCATATGTGTGATGTAATGGTAATATTGATAAAACTTTTGTTGAATTTTCTACCTTTACTATACTTGCAATTGAAATTATATTTGAACATATATTTTTATGTGATAACATAACAGCTTTTGAACTTCCTGTTGTTCCTGATGTAAACAGTAATATCTTCATTTCATTTGAATTGATTTTTAAGTTGCTATAACTGTTATCTCCATTTTCTATTAATTTTTTTCCATCTGTTATTAAATCTGATAAATTTATATATTTTGATGTGTTTTGCATATCTATTAATAAAGTTTCATTTTTCAATTCTCTTTTAAATTCATATATTTCATTTAAATATTTGTTATCTGCAATTATTGCTTTAGCTCCTGATACATTTAAGAATTCTTTTATATTATCTTTTGATGCTTCTTTATCTATTGGAACCACAATTCCAATTATTGTAGATGCCAAATACGAGATTGCCCATCCGTAACTATTTTTTCCCATAACAGCTATTTTTTGATTTTTTAATCCCATTTCTATTAATTTTGTGCTTAATTTTTCTACATCTTTTTTAAAATCTATATATGTTTTTTTTATAATTTTTCCATTATTATCTTTTAATTCAAATGCTGTTTTATTACCATTTTTTTCAGCAGTTTTTTCTAGCATATCTTTTAAATCTTCTATTTCATATGTTTTGAAATACTTGATTTTTTTCTCCAATTTTATCCACTCCTCAATCTAGTTTTTAATACTATATCACAAAGTTTTATTGTATTCAAGTGATATTTTGTAAATTTTTATTTATATTTATGTTTTAAAATGCAACTCATAATTTTAAAACATTATTATTTTACTTTTATGGCTGACTAGCAATTTTTGAATCTATAAGTCTATTAATATACTTAAAATCAAAAAAAAGCCCTGTATGTTACAGGACTCAGTATAAAAAAGTTAAATATTAACCAATTTAAAACATTCAAATTTCAAGGTCATATAATCTTTTTTAACATAATTATATTTCTTTCCAAAACCAATCTAAACTATTATCTATACTCTTTATATTATTCTTTTTAGCTTCTAAGTCATCTATCCATAAATACGAAAAAAATGTAACCAATATAAACAAGAAATCTAATGCTAAACATTTATATAATGTAGTTGAAAGATACGCATAATCAGCTTGTAATGTGCATACTTGTACAACATGAGTTATTAATAATGCTAAAAAACATATTAATGGTATTATAGCAATAGAACTTTTCTTAACTTCTTGTCCCAAAAATACAAGCAATGCTGTTGCAAGTACTACTAGTAATAATGTTAATGGATTAGTTAAATCAAATATAAACATGTATATTCCTCCCATCTTTTGTTTATTAAATCAAGTTTATAATATCATTTCTTTATTTTTTTTTCAATATATTTTTATGTCTTTTATATTTCTTTTTAATTACAATTATATTACATTATATGTTTAGTTCTGAAATTGTATCTCTTAATATTTTGCAACTATTTGATAATTTTTCTTGATCATTTTCATTTAATGGAAGTTCTAATATTTCTCTTACTCCTTTAGAAGTTATTATTGCAGGTACTCCAACATATATATCTTTTTCGTTATACTCTCCATTTAGGTATGTTGATACTGTAAGTATTGATTGTTCATCATTTAATATTGCTTTTACAAGTCTTGTTAGTGCAACTCCTATACCATAATAAGTTGCTTTTTTCTTTTCTATAATTTCATATGCTGCATTTTTTACATCATCTCTTATTTTTTCTAAATTAGCCATAGATTTGTGTCTTGCTTTTGCTATATCTGTTAATTTTTTGCATCCTACATAACAATGTTCCCAAGGAACAAATGAAGAATCTCCATGTTCACCCATAACATAGGCGTGTGTATTTTTAGGGCTTACTTTTAATTTTTCTCCAAGTAAATATCTAAGTCTTGCTGTATCTAGCATAGTTCCAGAGCCTATTACTTTTCCTGTTGGTAGTCCTGAAACTTTTTGTACTACATATGACATTATATCTACTGGGTTACTTGCAACCACAAATACTCCTTTAAATCCAGATTGCATAACATTTTCTACAACAGATTTCATTATTTTTGTATTTGTATCTACGAGTTCAAGTCTTGTTTGTCCTGGTTTTTGTGCAATTCCTGCTGTTATTACTACAATATTTGCATCTTTGCATTCATCATATTCACCATATTTTACTTCCATTTTTGCTGGAGCATATGCTATTCCATGAGCTAAATCTAATGCTTCACCTTGAGCTTTTTCTTTTAGTACATCTATTAATACTAATTCATTTACTCCACCTTGATTAAATAATGAGTATGCAAAACTCATTCCAACAAATCCTGTTCCTACTAAAACAACTTTTCTTTTTTCCATAATAAGACTTCCTTTCAAATTTATTACATTTTATCTGGCATTTCCATACCTAGTAAATGTGCACCTATATTTAATACTTTTCCCACACAATAAGTTAAATATACTCTTGCATTTTGCATTTTTTCATCTTCACATATTATTTTATTTTCATTGTAAAAAGAGCTATAAGCCTTTGCTAATTCAATTAAATATCTTGCTAAAATTGATGGTTCATTTTTTTGAGCAACCTGTTTTAATGTTTCTTCAAAATTATAAATAATATTTATTAATTTTATTGATTGTTCATCTTTTAAATATTTTAAATCTATATTATCAACTTTTGAAATATTTTTTGCTTTTTCTAATACACTTTTTATTCTTACATATGTATATTGTATATATGGTCCTGTTTCTCCTTGGAAAGATAGTACTTCATTCCAATCAAATACTTGATCTTTTATTCTTGATGTTGATAAATTATTAAATACAACTGCTCCTATTCCTACTTTTCTTGCAACTTCATCTTTATTTTCAAGTTCTGGATCTTTTTCTTCTATTATTTTCTTAACTCTTGCTATAGCCTCATTTAAAAGATCTTCTAATTTAATAACTGTTCCTTCTCTTGTGGACATTTTTCCAGATTTTAGTCTAACCATACCATAAGATACATGTTCAAGTCCTTTTAAATATTTTTCATCTAAACCTAAATATTTTGCTGTTCCAAAAATTTGCTTAAAATGTAAATCTTGCTCATATGCAACGACATATAAACATTTATCAAAATCATATGTTCTTGCTCTATATAAAACAGCTGCTAAATCTCTTGTATCATATGTTGTTGAGCCATTTGATTTTACAACCATGCAAGGTGTATTTATTCCTTGGTCTTCTAAATCTACAATTTTAGCTCCATTAGATTCTATTAAATGTCCAGATTTTTGAAGTATGTCTATTACTTCTGGCATTTTGTCTGTATAAAATGATTCTCCATTCCATGAATCAAATTTTGTTCCAAGCATGTTATATATTCTTTGAAATTCATTTAAACTTAGTTCTTTAAACTCGTTCCATATTTTTAAACAATATTCATCTTTATTTTCTAATTTTCTAAAGTTTTCTCTACATTCATTTAAGACATTTTCATCTTCTTTACATAAATTATTTATTCTAACATATAAATCAAGCATATCATCTATAGGATTTTCTTTAAATTCATATTCATTTCCCCATCTTTTATATCCTTCTATCATTTTTCCAAACTGTGTTCCATAGTCTCCAAGATGGTTTATTCCTGTAACATTATATCCTAAATATTTGTATATATTGTAAAGAGCTTGTCCAATTCCTGTAGTTCTTAAATGTCCTATATGAAACGGTTTTGCAATATTTGGAGAAGAAAATTCTACAATTATGTTTTTGCTTTTTCCATAATTTGACTTTCCATATTCTTCATTTTTTTCTAATTCTTTTAACACTTCTAATATTTTTGTATCTTTATTTACGAAGAAATTTAAATAT
The DNA here is from genome assembly GCA_934141475.1 of uncultured Clostridia bacterium. GTDB lineage: Bacteria > Bacillota > Clostridia > TANB77 > CAG-508 > CAG-269. The sequence goes on along the minus strand of CAKPCG010000009.1, from coordinate 25,938 downwards.
CCCCCTGCTATTTCAACCTTTTCGATTACATTCTCATTTAAAACTATTTTTTCATTTATTTCTGTTGCAATTATTGTAGGTGATTTTTTTAATGTTTTTGCAAGTTTAAAACAAGGAAAAGCATAATCTCCATTTTCAGTGTCTTTTGGAATTTCTATATAAGATACAATTTCTTTTTCTGGTATAGATGTTGCCTCTGAAATTTCTTCTGCAATAGTTTGCTTATAATCTAACATTTTTTCATCTCCAATCTCTATTCTTCAAAATAATCTAATTTCATTGCTTTTTTTATTTTCTTCATTGTTTCTTTTGCTTCTTTTTCTGCTTTTTCAGTTCCTGTTTTTATTACTTCATCAACAATTTCAGGATGTTCTTCTAAATATTTTCTTTTTTCTCTCATTGGTTTTAAAAATTCTGCAGCATTTTTAGCCAATTGTTTTTTACATGCGACACATCCTCTTTTTCCTTCTCTACATTCTTCACAAACAGTTTTACATTCTTCCTCTGAACTAAATAATTTATGATAATACGAAACCATGCATATATCTGGGTTTCCTTTGTCATCCTTTTTTATTCTACTTGGATCTGTAACAGCTCCCATTATTTTTTTTGTTATTTCTTCTTCTGAATCTGAAATATATATGGCATTTCCTAAAGATTTACCCATTTTTTCATTTCCATCTAAGCCTTTAATTCTTTTATTTTGTGATAAATATATTGTTGGTTCTTTTAAAACCTCTCCATATATAGAATTAAATTTTCTTACAATTTCTCTACATTGTTCTATTAATGGTTCTTGATCTTCTCCTGCTGGTACGATTTCTCCATTTAATACTGTAATATCAGCTGCTTGGCTTACAGGATAGCCTAAAAATCCATATGTTACGCTTTCTCCAAATAAATCTTTTTTTTGAGCAATTTCTGTTTTAACTGTAGGATTTCTTTGAAGTCTCGATATTGTAACTAGGTTTGAATAAAATACAGTAAGTTCAGCAGTTTCTGGTATCATCGATTGTATATATATTGTTGATTTTTTAGGATCAATTCCGCAAGATAAATAATCTATAACAAGTTCTCTTACATTTTTTCTTACTTTTTCAGGGTTGTTAAAATTATCTGTTAAAGCTTGCACATCTGCAACTAGTATATATGTTTCATATTCTTCTTGTAAATTTACTCTATTTATTAAAGAGCCAAAATAATGTCCAATATGAAGTCTTCCTGTTGGTCTATCTCCTGTTACTATTCTTTTTTTCTCCATTTATTTTTCCTTTCTAGTTTATTTATTATAAAATTATTAAAATTAAAAGCATTTTATCTTTAAAAAAATTTTTATAATATACTTATTTTTTTATAATTTCATAGCCTTCTTTACTATCTTTTATAATATAACCTAAAGATAGTATTTCGTCTCTAATACGGTCTGATTCTGCCCAGTTTTTATTTTCTCTTGCTTGTTTTCTTTCTTCTGCAAGATTTTTAATATTTTCAGGTATTTTTTCATTATTTTCTACTTTTTTATTTAAACTTAATGCTAAAACAGTATCAAATTTGTCTAAAAGTTCAGCTAGTTTTTTTGATTTATTAGTATTTTTTATTACATCCCAAACTACACTCATAGCAAGTGGCATGTTTAAATCATCATTTATTGCTTTATGAAAAGCTTCTTCATATTTTTCTATTTGTTCATCTAAAATATCGTCTTTTCCTTCAAGATGTTTTTGATATCCTACTCTTAATTTATCTAAAGCTTTTTGATTTGCATCTATTGCTTCCCAAGTAAAGTTTAATTTAGTTCTATAACTGCTTGAAAATGTAAATAATCTATAAGAAAGTGGATCATATCCTCTTTCTATTATATCTTTTACTAAATATGCGTTATTTAAGCTTTTTGACATTTTTCCGCCATTTATTAAAATATATTCTCCATGTATCCAGTATCTTGCAGGTATTTTTCCGCATGCTCCTTTGCTTTGTGCAATCTCATTTTCATGGTGAGTTGGAATTAAATCAATTCCTCCTGTATGAATATCAAATTCTTCACCTAAATATTTTTGCCCCATAGCTGAACATTCTATATGCCATCCTGGATATGACAATCCCCAAGGGCTTTTCCATTTCATTATATGATTTGGTTTTGCTTTGATCCATAATGCAAAATCGTATGGATTTCTTTTTTCCTCATCTATATCCACTCTTGCTCCAGCTTTTTGGTCTTCTAGTTTTATTCCAGATAAAATTCCATATTCATCTAATTTAGAAACATCAAAATAAATTGCTGTTGATGTTTCATAAGCATAGCCATTATCAAGTAATTTTTGTACATATTTTATCATATCTTCAATGTGATCTGTTGCTTTACATATAACTTCTGGAGTTTCTATATTTAATTTTTTCATGTCTTCTAAAAATAATTTAGTATAATATTTAGCAATTTCGTATGGAGATTTTTGCATTTCTCTTGCAGATTTTAGCATTTTGTCTTCTCCTTCATCTGCATCTGATACTAAATGTCCTACATCCGTTATGTTCATAACATGTTTTATTTTATATCCATTATATTTTAATGTTCTTCTTATTATGTCATTCATTATATATGTTCTCATGTTACCTATTGTGGCATCTTTGTACACTGTAGGTCCACATGAATACATTCTAACTTCTTCTTCATTTAATGGCTTAAATTCTTCCTTGTTTTTGGTTAGAGTGTTATAAAAATAAATATCCATATTGCAATTTCCTTCCTTTTATTTTATTAGGATACAGCCTAAAAAGCTGTATCCTTATTTTTTAAGCTACATTTTCATTTTTTGATGGTGGTTCTACTGTATTCCCTCCATTTGTAGTGTTTTCATGTGTTGTATTTTCTGGAATAGTGTTTTCAGGAATTGTATTTTCTTTTGTTGTATTATTTTTTTCTGGTGTTTTTTCTTGTTCTTTTGCTTTTACTGTAATTGTTCTTGTTTTAGTTGCTGTTTTTCCACTAGAATTTTTTACTGAATATGTTATTGTATATTTTCCTGCTTTTGATGTATTTACTGTTCCCGATATTGAAATTTTAGATGATATGTCTCCATCTTTATCGTCTTTTGCTATTGCTCCTTCTTCTTTGTATGTTTCTCCAACATTCAGTGTAATATGTGCTTCTCCATTTAAAGTAATTGTAGGTCCTTTATCTTCGTTTTTACTTGAATTACCAGTATTTGAAGCACTATGAACCGTACAATAAGTTGCAGGTGGATTTGTTGAAGAACTTGATGTTGTTTTCCATAACCCTAAACTTTCTTTTTCTACTGTATATGAAAAATATTTTGTTACTTTATCTGGGCAGTATTCATTTGCTCTTAATCCTGTTTCACTACATATTTGTACAGAATTTGAATGTCCATCACATTCTCCTGGAACTTTTCCTTCTACAAATACTTCTTGATATGTATCTGTACATTTACTTGTAGCCTTTTTTCCAGATGCTCTACAAATAGTTTCTGTAACTACTCCTTCTGGTTTTTCAAATTTTGAAGATGCCATTCCCTCATGTACTTTTGTCATTACAGCATCCCATATTCTTCCAGCAACATTTGTTGAACCTGTAACTTCTTCATTTTGATCAAATCCATACCAAGTAGCTGCTGTATAATAATTTGTAAAACCACATAGCCATTTATCAAAATTCTTATTTGTTGTTCCTGTTTTTGCAGCAACATCGATTCCAGATATTTTACAATATTTTGCAGTACCATTACTATCTTCTACAACAGATGTTAATAAATTTTTAACAACATATGCAGCTTGTGGTGAAATTACTTCTTCACTTGTTTGTTTACCTTCTAATACTACATTTCCATCTGTATCTGTAACTTTTGTATAAAATAGAGGTCTTCTATATGTTCCATTATTAGCTATTGTCGCATATGCTCCTGCCATTTCAAGAGGTGTTATTCCTTTTGTAAATCCTCCTATTGACATTGCAGCCAAACTTTGTTTATCTGTTTGTTCTAAAGTTGAAACTCCCATTTTTTCAAGATATTCTGCTGATTTTGCAGTTGTAAGTTCATCTACAACTTTTATAAATGGTATATTTTGAGAAGTTGTTATTGCACTTCTTACTGTTATTAAACCTTTAAAAGCATTGTAGTCTTTTGGTGTCCAACCAGGTATTCCAAAATCTGTTGAATTATCATCATAAATAGTTGCAGGTGTAATTGTTCCCTCATTTATTCCTGGAACTAGAGATGTTAATGGTTTTATTGATGAACCTGTTTGTCTTGGGCTTTGTGTTGCTCTATTTAATCCTCTTGATTCATTTTTTTCTCCAAGTCCTCCTTCAACTCCTACTACATACCCTGTTGAATTATCTATTATAACCATTGCAGATTGTGAAGTTGCTCCTTGAACTGTTTTCGAATTTCTTGTGTATTGCTTACTGTTATTTACCATAACTTCATCCATTTTTGCTTGTAAAGCAGTATCTTGTGTTGAATAAATTGTAAGCCCACTACTATATACATATGTTGAAGCTAAACTTTTTGAAATTCCTTTTTCTTGTGCAATGTCTTCAATTACTTGAGATATTGCAGCATCTGTATGATATGAATATACAGAACCCATTGATGTTGCTTTTTGGAATGGTAATCCGTTTTCTACCTTAGTAACAGCTTCATCATATTCAGCTTGTTCTATCATTCCTAGTTCTTTCATTTTGTTTAAAACTGTTTTTGTTCTTGTTTTTATTTTTTCAGAATTGTCTTTTTCTCCATATGGATTGTATGAATTTGGTGAATTGTTTATTCCTGCTAAAAATGCACATTCTGCTAAATCTAAATCTGATGCAGACTTGTTAAAGTAATATTCAGCTCCAACTTCTACACCTAAGTTATTACTTCCTCCAACAAATATTATATTTAAATACAATTCTAATATTTGGTCTTTAGATAGCATTCTTTCTATTTGGTATGCTTTTGCCCATTCTTTAACCTTTCTTAAGATTCCCTCTGCTCCTGATCTTTCATCATCTTTTGTTATGTTTTTTACTAATTGCTGTGTAATAGTACTTCCTCCAAATGATGATTTACCTCTATGAATTATATATTGAACTACAGCAGCACCTGTTCTTTTTATGTCTACTCCGCTATGTTTATAAAATCTTTCATCTTCTATTGCTACATAAGCATTTTTTAGGTTTTTAGGCATTTGGTCTAATTTTATTATTTTTCTGTTTTCATCTCCACTTAGCTCTGCTAATTTGTTGCCATCTTTATCTAGTATTATTGAGTTTGATGAACCAATTACTAATTCTTCTTTTGTAATTTCAAAATCATCTCCCCAACCTCCATAAATCATTCCAACTAATATTCCTGCACCTACAACTGTTACAATTATTATTAACAATACTAAAATTCTTAAAAATACTGTTAATTTAGGGTGTTTTTGTGAAAATTTCTTTTTGTCTGATTTAACCTTTTCATTTTTGCCATGTTTTCTATTTTTTTTGTTTGTTTTTTCTTTATTATCTTTATTGCTCATATTTTGCTTTATGTCAGTTTTTTCTGGCATATGCCTCCCTTCTTTTTGTTTAAGCTTGCATTCTTATTTTACCCAATAATTTCAAGCTTTTTGTCCTTTTTTAGACTTTTATATTATATTATAGTTTTGAAAAAAAAGCAATAGAAAAAAAATAAAGATTTTCGTCATAAATCATTAACAAAGCTTATTTCTACACCACTATAAAAATGCTTTATAATTTCCTCGAAACTACTTCCTCCTTTTGCCATACTATCAGCTCCTGTTTGGCTCATTCCTACTCCATGTCCATAGCCTAATACTTTAAACTTTACCAAATCATCTAGTACTTCTACAGAAAAATTAGTTGACTTTAATCCCAACAATGTTCTTGCCTCAGTTCCTGCAATTTTTACATTTCCAAACTTTATAGTTTTTACTCTGTTGCTTTTTGTATATTCCAATATTTTTATACATTCTAAATCATTAAAATTTATTTCTATTTCCTGATGTTTTGTTTTCAATTTGTTTACAAGGTCTTCTTTTGTTATATCTACCTCAGAACTATATTGACTATATCCTTCTTCTCCTGCTGTTTCTACACTTTTTAAATATGGTAAATCATTTCCTCCCCATACATTATTTGCTGTTTCTGTGATTCCTCCACTATTTGAATGAAAAAAAGCATCTATTGGCTTACCTTCATAAGTTATTATTTGTCCTTGAGTTGAATCCACTGCATTTGTAATTTTACTCCAATTTGAATCTTTTTCATCTTCACTCCACTTGTCCATTCTATCAATCTTAGAAATCCAAGCTTGGCAGCATTTATAGTCATCACACATATCAGCCCCATCATGTTTTCCGCTTACTATTTGCTATTTGGTAGATAGTATATGTTCTTGCAACTACTGCTTGTGCTTTTAAAGCTTCTATTTCATAACTTGCTGGCATTTCTGCGGATACAACACCATATAAGTATTCATCTAGCGGAAGCTCTTCTATTTCTCCACTATTTTTGTGATATAATTTTATGTTTTTATATTTTGAATAGTCATATTTTGCAATTTCATTTTGAGTTTCATTTTCTTTTGATATATCTTCCTCATTTTTTATTATTGTTCTTTTTTTAGTACACAAAATTGGTATAATTACTATTATACACATAATAATTAAATTATACTTTAGTATTTTTTTCATTATGTTTGCTCCTTTTCTTTTATTAAATACTATTCTAAAAAAGCAAAAATATGAACTAAATAAGCTAGTTCTTTTTTGCACATTTTAAAGTGCTTAAAAAACTAGCTTTTTATTAGGCTATAGTTAATTTTCTTTTCATTTTGTCTAATACCTTTTTCTCAATTCTCGAAACTTGAACTTGCGATATACCTAGGATTTTCGCAACATCATTTTGTGTTTTATCTTTATAATATCTAAGTAATATTATTTCTTTTTCTCTTATATCTAATTCTTCTATAATTTTATTTAATGCAATTTTATTTGTTATTATATTTTCTTCGTCTTTATCGCTTTTTAAAGTATCTAATATATTTAATGAATTTTCATCTGAGTTGTTTGAATATACATTTTCTTCTATTGAATTTACCGGTAAAGAGCTATCTAAGGCTAATGTTATTTCTTCTTTTTGAACTTTTAAAACTTCTGATATTTCTCCGAATTGTTGGCTCTCGCCCTCTATTTTCTTGCCATTCTTTTTGTAATTGAATTATTTTTCGATACAAATCCTTTAAACTTCTACTTATTTTTATAGGACCATCGTCTCTTAAAAACCTCTTTATTTCTCCCAAAATATAGGGAACTGCATATGTAGATAATTTTACATCAAAATTTATATCAAAATTTCTTATTGCTTTTATAAATCCCATTGCTCCAATTTGATATAAATCCTCAATTTCATAACCTCTTCCTGTAAATCTTTTTACAATGCTCCATATTAATCCTTGATTATTTTCAACCAATCTTGCCATTGCATCTTTATTTCCATTTTGTGCCTCTTTTATCTCTTTGGTAACCTCATTTAGCACTGGCTTTACCCCCTTAAAGCTTCTTCTAAAGTTACTGATTCTTCTTTTTCTTGTTCTTTTATAGTCTTTTTCATAGTAACTTTTGTTCCTAATCCCAAAACAGATTCTACTTTTAGTTCATCCATAAAGCTTTCCATTATTGTAAATCCCATACCTGATCTTTCTAAATTTGGCTTGCTTGTATATAAAGGCTGTTTTGCCATTTCAATATTTTCTATTCCTTTTCCGTTATCTGATATTTCAATTATTACTTCTCTGTTTATAATTTTACATCTTATACTAATTAATCCTAATTTGTTTTCATACCCATGTACTGTAGAATTAGTAACTGCTTCAGACACAGCAGTTTTTATATCTGATATTTCTTCTATTGTAGGGTCAAGGCTAGATACAAATGCTGCAACTGCAATTCTTGCAAATGCTTCGTTATTGGATTTACTAATAAATTCCAATCTCATTTCATTTTCTGTTTTCATACTATTTTTTCCTCCTTATTTTCGCCTGCATTTTCTTCGCATATTTTAACTTCTGGTATAAGCCTTAAGACACCACTCATAGCAAATATTTTTCTTACACTTTCTGTTAAATTTGCTAGTTCCATTTTTCCTCCAAGCATTGCAGTTTGTTTGTATCTTCCAATTACCATTCCGATCCCGCTACTATCCATGAAAGTAACACGATCAAAATCAAATACAACTCTTTTAGGCATAAATCTTTCAATTTCATAATCTGCTCTCCTTCTTATATCTTTTACTTTGCATTCATCAATTTCTTCTGTAATTTTAAATATCAGAAGTTTGTCTTGGCTATAATACTTAACTTCCATATATCCTCCTTTTTTTCTTTAGATTTTTGATGGTTGTCCATCTTTTTACATTAGTTTAGCACTTTTAATTGGAAAATTTTGTCATAATGTGGTGCGTTTTTAATTTTTCTTATTTTATGTATTTTTTATTTTTTTATAAAAAAAGAACTCAAATTATTTTTTAATTTAAGTTCTTTTTTGTTTTATATTTTGTATTTTTTTTACGTTTTATAATTTCTTTATATCTTTTTGTAATTTATAATTTTTTCTCATTCTATAATATTTTCTAAATTTATATATTTTTCACATTTAGCATTCTAAGTGCATTAATTATCGCAATTATAGAAACTCCAACATCTGCAAATACTGCTTGCCACATTGACGCACATCCAAATGCTGTTAGAATTAATACTAACACCTTTACAAATATTGCAAAAATTATATTTTCTCTAACGATTTTCATTGTTTTTCTAGATATTTTTATAGCATTCGCTATTTTTGATGGCTCATCTGTCATTATTACAACATCAGCAGCTTCTATTGCTGCATCAGAACCTAAGGCTCCCATTGCTATACCAATATCAGACATAGCAAGTACTGGACTATCATTTATTCCATCTCCAACAAATACAAGTTTTCCATTTTCTGTTTTTTCTTGCATTAATTTTTCTACTTTTTCCACTTTTCCATCTGGCAATAATTCTGTATAAACTTCGTCTATTCCAAGTTTTTCAGAAACACTTTCTCCAACTGTTTTCTTGTCTCCTGTAAGCATTACAGTTTTTCTCACACCTAATTTTTTTAAATTTTGTACCATTTTAAATGAATCTTCTTTTATCTCGTCAGATATTATAATAAGACCCTTATATTCACCATTTACAGCAATATATAATATAGTTCCTACATCTTCACTTTTTGTATATTGAATTTTATTTTCTTCCATTAATTTTTCATTTCCAATTAGTACATTCATTTCATCTACTATAACACTTATTCCATGACCTGATATCTCTTTAAGGTTTTTAATTTTACTTGTATCTATTTCATTTTTGTATGCTTCTTTTATTGATTTTGCTATAGGGTGATTTGAATAACATTCAGCATATGCTGCTATTTTTAGCAATTCTTCTTTTTCTATATTTTTAGTTTCTATTTTTTGAACTTCAAATACTCCTTTAGTTAATGTTCCTGTTTTATCAAATACTGCTATTTCAGTTGATGCAAGTTGCTCTAAATAGTTACTACCTTTTATTAATATTCCCACTTTAGATGCTCCACCGATTCCACCAAAAAAGCTTAGTGGTATAGATATAACTAACGCACATGGACATGATACTACAAGAAAAGATAATGCTCTATATAACCAATCTGTAAAATTTGCATCCTTTATAATAAGTGGTGGAACAATTGCAAGAATTACAGCTATTATTACAACAGTTGGGGTATAGTATTTTGCAAATTTTGTAATAAAGTTTTCTGATTTTGATTTTTTGCTACTTGCATTTTCTACTAAATCTAAAATTTTACTTACAGTTGATTCTCCGTATTCTTTTGTTACTTTTATTAGTATTTTTCCACTTTCATTTATAGAACCACTTAAAACTTCGTCATTTTCTTTGGCTTTAACTGGTACAGATTCTCCTGTTAATGCTTTTGTATCAAGCATTGTTTGCCCCTCTACAATTATTCCATCTAAAGGTATTTTTTCACCTGGTTTTACAACAATTATTTCTCCTACTTTTACCTCATCTGGATCTACTTTTTCTTCTTTTGAATCTCTTAAAACATTTGCAAAATCAGGTCTTATATCCATTAAACTTGATATTGATTTTCTTGATTTATCAACTGCATAGCTTTGGAATAATTCTCCAATTTGATAAAATAACATTACTGCAACTGCTTCTGGAAATTCTCCAATTCCAAAAGCTCCAATAGTTGCAACAGCCATCAAAAAGTTTTCGTCAAATACTTTCCCTCTAAATATGTTTCTTATTGCTTTTTTTAATATACTAAATCCAACTATTAAATAACTTACTATAAATAATATATCTTTTACTAATTCATTATTAAATTTTCCAGCTATTGCTATAATATATATAATTAGTGCTATTATTATTTTTATTGCTCTTTTTTTCATATTTCTCACTCCTCCCCTTAAAGACACATATTAGTAATAGATAAACTTTAAAAATTTATCTATTACTAATTTTTTCTTTTTATACTTCTTTTATTGTGCAATCAGGTTCCTCTTTTTTTATTACTTTTTGAACTTTTTTCATAACCTCCCCTTTTTTAGCTTCGTCACATTCAATTATTAATTTTTCTGTCATAAAACTAATTGTCGCACTTTCTATTCCTTCTACCTTTTGTATTGCTCTTTCTAATTCTGCTGCACAATTTGCGCAATCTAATCCTTTTATTTTAAAATTATATTTCATATTTTTTCCTCCTATTTTTATCTTTTATGATCTATGTGTTTAATTCCTACTTCAAACACTTCTTTTACATGCTCATCATCTAACGCGTAAAAAACCTCTTTTCCTATTTTTCTGCATTTTACTATTCCAGAACGTCTTAATGTTCCTAATTGATGAGATATTGATGATTTACTCATGTTTAATACATTTGCAATATCGCATACACACATCTCATTTTTATCTAGTGCATATAATATTTTTGTTCTCGTTACATCTCCTAATATTTTAAAAAATTCCGCTAATTTATTTAAAAGATCTTCATCAGCCATTTGTTTTAAGGTATTTTCAACAACTTCTTTGTGAATTATATTGCAATCACATACAAATTCATTTTTTGACATTCTTCCTCCTTTCAAATTTCTTTTGTAACAGTTGAATATTTGTTCAACCTTCTTTTTATATTATATTCTTATTAATTTTTATTGTCAATGCTTTTTTTCTTTTTACTAAACAGTGTTTTTAAGATAATTGCTCCTGATGAAACCATCATACTTAAAAGCATAAATATGTCTGTTGTATCACCAGTTTTTGGTCTTTCATTTACATTAACTTCCTTTGAAGATGTTTCATTTGATATAAAAAGTATATTTATTTAAATTTCTATAATCCCACCATAATCTATAACATCTAATCCCTTAAAATCAACTATTTTAAGATTTTTACTTAAAATAAAATTTTTTATTTTATTGTTAATATCAATTTTACTTAAATCACCAAAAACAATAATATTATTTTGTATTTTAGAAATTGCTCCTCCTATAAATCCATTTTTCTTACTATATTTATTATTTTCAGTAAGTAGTTTTATATCTGGTGTATAGTCTAAAAATAATATATCTAAACCCTTGTTTTCTAATGTTTTATTTAACCCCTTATCACTTAAAATAATAGAATTATCATTAATCACCGCAATCGAACACTTACTATATCCTTGTTTTACATCTATTAATTCTAAATTATTTTCCTTAATCTCTTTTTTTAATTTAATATCTGTATATTTAAAATTATGAATTGCTTTATTTCCTACAATACATACATTATATTTTATATCATCTGGATAACCTCCATATACATTTGATGTTCCATTTATAATAAAATCTGCATTTTTTAATTTTGATTTTAGAGTTTTATATAGTCCATTTTCAACTATAATTTTATCTTTTATTTTACATGCAAAAATATCTACATGTGATGAAATTTCGGAATATAAATTTTCATTCTTATTTTTTTCAATCAATTCATATCCTAAAGATTTTAATTTTTCTTTTTCAATTCTTCTCATTCTTTCATCAATTATTAAATATCTCAAAATTTCACCTCCAAACTTTACTTAAAAACTGCTAAAAATTACTCTACGCTTTTTAAACTTTCTATCATATCAATTTTTTTAAGAGCGAAATATGTTGCAATATTTACAATTATGGTGAATATTATAGTAATTATACTAGCATATACATAACTTATATGTTTTATTGTTTTACTAAATCTAAGCATATTAATTTCACATGTTCCCATTAAATAATAATTTAAAAAATATCCTCCGAACTAATCCCAAGGCAATTCCTATAATTGTTAAAATAACAGTTTCTCTTGCAACATATTCATATACTTCTTTATCATAAAATCCAAGCACTTTAATAGTTGAAAGCTCTCTTATTCTTTCACTTATATTTACATTAGCCAAATTATATAATACAACAAATGCAAGTAACCCTGCTGAAACAATTAAAACAATTACAACGTAATTTAACAAACTCATCATATCATCAATTGATTTTATACTAGTTGCCATGTTAACTACTCCAGAGACTTCTTTCATCCCCATAATTTCTTTAGAAAAATTGTCTTGTTCTTCATCATTTAGTTCTATATTTTTAGTAAATATAACATTTGAAGCATAGTCTTTATTATATATTTTTTGATATGTTTCTTTTGTCATATAAACATAATGTGATACATAATTTTCAACTACGTTTGATATTTTAACATTTACTTCATTTCCATCTGAATCTTTTAATGTTAAATTATCTCCTTGCTTAACACCTAAAAGCTGAGATGCTTTATCTGTTAAGCATATTTCATTTTCTGTTAATTTTATTGTTTGTTTTTTATTTTTTATGTCTTTAATATTTATTAAACCATTTAATTCATCTTGGTTTTCTGGAACAATAATCTGAACATCTTCACTTTTTTCTCCATTTACAGCTGTTTCTGATGTCATATATATTGATACTATATTTTTTATTTTAGAATTTTGTAATAGATTTTCTTTTAACTTTTCTCTTTCTTCACTACTTATGTTTTCTCTTATACTAATTTGCATATCATAATTAAATACATTTTCAAATTGATTTGGTATTATCTGTTTTACAGAGTCTTTTACACCAAATCCTGTTAAAATTAAAGCTGTACAACCAAGTATCCCTGTTATTGTCATAAAAAATCTTTTTTTATATCTAAATATATTTCTTACTGTAACTTTATGGCTAAAATCTAGCCTTTTCCATATAAATGGAATTTTTTCAAGTAGTACTCTATTTCCTCCTCTAGGTGCTTTGGGTCTCATAAGTACTGATGGCGTGTTTGTAAGCTCTTTTAATGCAGTATAAATTGTAGCGCCAATTATACATATACTTATTAATACTAAACCAATTAATCCATATTTCAAATTAAAGTTTATTAAAATTTCATCTGTCATTTGATACATCATGCCATACATCATCCAAATTATTTTTGGTAATATAACAAATCCCACACTCATTCCTAAAATAGATCCTAAAACTACTGCAATTCCTGCATATATTATATATTTCATCATTATTTGTAATTTGTTATACCCTAATGCTTTTAATGTTCCTATTTGTCCTCTTTGTTCTTCAACCATTCTTGTCATTGATGTTAATGAAATTAATGTTGCAACTATAAAAAATACCACAGGAAAAACTTTGCTTATATTGTCAATACTTTTTGTATCTTGAATAAAACTTACATATCCAGAATTTGAATTTCTGTCTAGTATATACCATTTGGGATTTTCTATTTCAGCTATCTTTTCTTTTGCATCATCTAGTTCTTTTTGAGCATCTGCTATTTTGCTTTCAAATTCTTGTTTATTTTTATTTAGTTCTTCTTCTGAATTTTGTAAATCTTGTTTATTTTTAGCTATTTCGTTTTTTGCTTGTTCTATTTTATTATAAGTTTCTTTCTTTTGGGTATTTAATGTTTTTTCTTGACTATTAAGTTCTTTTTTAGCTTGTTCTATTTTATATTTTGCATTTTGAATTTCTTTATTTCCATTTTCTATTCCTTCGTCTATTTGTTTTATTCCATTTTGAACTTTAACTTTGTTTTCATTTAATGTTTTTATTTCATTTTCTATTTGTGCTTTTTGAGCTTCATATTGATTTTTTTGCTCTTCTGTAATTTCTTCCATATTCATAGCATTTTGTATTTTTGTATAATTATCATTTAAAGTTTGCAACCCACTTTCTATTTGATTTAAATTTTCATTTAAGTCCTCTTTTTGTTTATTTAAAGTTTTAGTTTGGTTCGATAGTTCTTGTTTCTTAGCATTTAATGTTTTTTCATTATTTTCAATTTCTTTTTTTGCTTGGGTAATTTTGTCTTCTGCACTTTTAAATTCTTCATCTGCTTTGTTTTTGTTCTGATTTATTTTGTTATCTAGCTCTTCTATTTTACTTTTTCCATCTTCTATTTGCTTTGTAGCATCATCAATTTTTGTTTGTCCTTCTTCTTTTTGAGAATTATATTCAGTTTGTGCCTCATTTAATTTTTCTTCTGCCTTATTTACTAATTCGTCATGTCTTTGTTTTTCTTGTTTTTCTTTTATGTTTTCTATATTTGATTTAACATTTTCTATATAATCTTCATATTCATTTGATGAAGTTTCGTAATTTTTATCATTTTTTGCTTGTATATAAATGCTTGTATATATTTCATTTGCATTTATATTACTTTTAGGTATATAAATATAATAATTTATTTTTCCTGAACCTAGTTTACTAGTTCCTCTGTCTCTTGCTATATAAAGCGGACTTTTTATAGTTCCTACAATTTTTAGTTCATTTGTTTTTAAATATTTAATTTTTTCCCCATCATCATTTGTTGTATCTTCTATATCTACACTTATTGTATCTCCTATTTTTTGACCATTTGTTTTTAAAAATGATTCTTCAACAAGGCATTCATCTTGGTTTTGTGGCATATTCCCAGATAATAATACAGGCTTATTTAATTCTCCTATTGTAATAAATTTTGTTATAATTTCTTTTTCCTCAATATCTATTTTTCCATCTATTTCATAACTCGGACTTACTTTTTCTACATCTTCTATTTTAGATATTTCTTCTACATCTTGATTAGTTAAGCCAAGTGTAGAAAGAATTTGTATATCATAAACATTTTGTTCTTTGTAGTAATTATCTATTGTTCTTACCATGTCTGGTGATGTAGCTCTTAATCCTGCAAAAAATCCCACTCCTAAAAATGCCATTAATAAAATTGATATAAATCTTTTATAGCTATTTTTTATTTCCTTTACGCTATTTTTTAATAATGCTTTTTTCATTTTAAATATCATTCCTTCCTTGAAAGAATTGCTTAAATTATTTAAACTTTCTAAGACTTTTTTAGTATAACATAAACAAATTTATTTTTGAATAGATTTGCAAAATTTCACATATATCGTTTCATTTTCTGCTTGACATAATGTTTTTACTTGTGATATACTTTCTTTCGTAAAATCTTTCAATAAAAATAAATTGTGTTATTTATTTTACGCCTACAAAAGAAAATAATTTGCTAAAAATATATAAATACAATTTAAGGAGGTTCATATCAAAATCATAATATATTTTATAGCAAAATAACATAAATATTTTTTAAACTAAAAAGGAGATTAAAATTCATGGCAGAAATAATAACTACCATATTTGGACTAATTCAAGGAGTTCTAGTATGGCAAAACAAACGGAGCAATTGGATTTTCTACTGTTTGCAGTATGTATTTTTAGGAATATTCAGTTTTAACAACCATTTATATGGTGATGTTACAAACAGCATTTTTTATTTTGCTGTTGGAATCGTTGGATGGATACTCTGGAACAGGGATAAAAAAGATCGGCCAATTGGAAAGTGTACAACTAATGAAAGATTTATTTACATTTTCATTATTGTAATCTTAACAATTCTTACGTATTTAGCATTAAAAAATACTAATGATCCACTCCCTCTTTTAGATTCTATAACAACTACTACAAGCTATGTTGCAACATTTTACATGGTAACTAAAAAAACCGATACTTGGATTTTATGGCTTATTAATGATATTTTGTATGTCATAGAGTATTGGCTTTTACCAAACCAAGCTTTATATCTTATGTTACTCAATGTTATTTGGACATGTATGGCTCTTGGAAGCTTTATTACATGGAATAAAATTTATCAAAAACAACAGGAGGATTAATTATGATTAAAGTATATTTTGCAGGAAAATTTGTTCTTGCTCCTAAAAGAGCTGATTTGGCAAAACGGTTAACTGATGACTGGCGCTCCACCTTATTAGGAGACCCTAAAAAATTAACATTTGCTTCTAAATCAACCAAGCTCGAAAATTTCCCTATTATTTATAATGGGCCATTTTACTGTGAGCAGGCATCCGAAGGGGATTATACTTCTACAGACTGCGAAGTCGTAGTATCAGAAGAAACACGTGCAATCTTAGATTCGGATATCTTTTGCTGCGTGTTTGACCTTAACTTTTCGGTAGGAACTATTGTAGAATTAATTGATGCAGCATATGCTGGAAAAAGAATTGCTATCTTTTACAGAAACGAAAACTCTAACTATGATATCAAATCAGAATACTGGTTTGCTATTAAAAGAGCAATGGATATCTGCAAAGAAAATAACACTCTAATAGAAACATTTCCCTATGACGGATGTGAGTTGCTTCCGACTTTATATAACTGGCTCTCTAGCCTTACATTTAAAACTCGTTATATTTCAACAAGACAAGCAGCATTTTCAAAGTTCAGGGAAAACTGCAATCTTTACGGAATTTTTATGTCACATGATAAATGCACACATTTTTATGACAATTCCGACCATAGCTTAAGTTTTGCAATAGACATCTACAAAAATAGTAACTTAATACTTATCAAAACCCCTAACAAATTAGATGTTAAAGGTTTGTTTGATGTAACATCAAATCCTAAATATTTAGATGAAAATATCAAAGACATAATATTTACAGGTGCATTTATTGAAGGAACTGACGGCGTTGGAAAAACATCTGTTATTACAAGATTGCTTGATGAAGGAATTGTGTGCTTCGACCGCTCTAAGGTAATTTGTGATTATATGTTGTTTGATGTTCCTATGGATAAACGAATCAATGCCTACAAACAGTATTTAAACCATATTAAGAAATTCTCTTATTTTGTTGTATTTATTACAAACAACTCAAGAGAAGAACTGGAATCTAGAATCAATAAGCGCAGCCATATTAGTGAATATGACAAAATGGCATTTGAATACAATACTTTGTATACTAAAACTTATAATGAACTTTCTAAATACAATTTGGAAAACCCTATTGAACTTGTAGACTGCACCGGCTTAAACATCGACGAGCAGTACGAAAAAGTTAAATCTTGTATTTTAAAGAGGATTAATCATGAGTGATGCCATTTTCATTGGAAGCTTTGACCCCTGGCTTAAAGGTAAGGAAATTTAAAGTATAACCTTTTTAGTAATTAAAATTAAAGGGGCTATAAAAAAGTCCCACCAAAAAAGAGATTTGAGTTAAAACTTTGGCTCAAATCTCTTTTTCTTTATATTTTATAAAATTTATTAATTGTACCTTAATTTTTTATTTAACAAATACATTTTTTGTCATCTTTTAATTTTACATAAGTGGAGCAAACAGTCTAAGTACAGCCTGCCATACACCTTTAAAAAACTTAGGTGTTGCATCTTTTTTACTAACTAAATGCGATTTTTCTATAGTTTCTACTAAATCTTTTTTCACTTCATTTATTACCTCCACATCTTGCATAAAAACTCCACATTCAAAATGTAAATATAAACTTCTATAATCCAAATTTATTGTTCCTACAGTTGCAATATTATCATCAGATATAAAAACTTTACTATGTACAAAGCCTGGTGTATATTTATAAATTTTTACTCCATTTTTTATTAATGTTTCAAAATAAGATGTAGTTAAGCTATACACGATTTTTTTATCAGGTATTCCTGGAACAACAATTCTAACATCAACTCCTCTTTTTGCTGAAAGAATAAGCGAATTTATCATATCTGTATCTATTATTAAATATGGCGTAAATATGTATAAATATTTTGTTGCCTGATTTATAATATTTAAATATACATTTTCTCCTACAATTTCACTATCTAATGGAGTCTCAAAATATGGTACAACATATCCTTTATTATTAAGATTTTCTTTTGAAAAATCATATTTAAAAATATTGTAATTGCTATCCTCTTTCTTATATGCGTTCCACATATTTAAAAACATTACTGTAAAATTCCATACTGCATCACCTTTTATTTTAATTCCATTGTCTTTCCATATACCATATGGATGTTCTAAATTTATATACTCGTCTGCTAAATTCATACCACCAGAAAATACAGTTTTTCCATCTATAATCATCATTTTCCTGTGGTCTCTATTGTTCATTATTACTCCTAAAAATGGATTTAATTTGTTAAACGCTACACATTTTATTCCTTTTTCTTCCATTTTTTTAGGATAATTAGTTGGTAAAAAAGCAATACATCCCATATCATCATAAATCAATCTTACGTCAAGTCCTTGTTCTGCCTTTTCTTCTAATATTTTCAAAATTTCATCCCACATTTTACCCGTTTTTATTATAAAATACTCTAAAAATATAAATTTTTTTGCATTTTTTAATTCTGAAATCATATCAGGAAAAGCATTTTCGCCAAAAGAATAATATTTTACTTCATTATTCTTAGTTACAGGAAAGTTTAAATAATTCATTAAATAATTTAATTTTCCATTATTTTGTTCTTCTATTTCTTTTTTTATGTCTTTATTTTGAACAAAATATTTGCCTCCATTTTCTTCGCTTTGTTTTATTGCTTTTAAAACTTTACTTTTTTTAAGATTTCCACCTATTACAATATAAAGCAAAGCTCCAACTATAGGAAAAAGCATTATAATTATAATCCAAGGTAAATCTTTACTTAAGCTTTTACTTTCTTTTACTATTCCAAGTACAAGTAGAACACTTAGTATTGAATAAAATGTCTCAATAACTGCAATTTTTTGTCCAAAAAATATTAATACAGATAATGATAGTAGTATTTGTATAATTACTCCTAGTGCTACTATTAGTCCTCTTTTTATTGCTCTTCTCATTTTTATCACCTTCTATTTTGGGTAAAAATTTTTTTCATACTTATACTATCATAACATATACATTTTTGCAACTTTTATTGGCTTTTACATTGTGTTTCTTTAATTCTAACATTTTATTGTATATTTTTAATGTTGTTGTTCACATAATTATCACTATCTACTACAATTTCACTACTATATTTAACTCCATTTATACTTACATTTGCAAAAAATTTTTTATTAATCATACTTTTAGTAATAGGAAACTCCATTTTAAATCCATCCATGCTTTGAACTGTTCCTAATGTGTTTTCATAATAAATATTTCCATCTTCATCTGTTATATTAAATAATTCGTTTCTTGCATTTGTCCATTCATCACCTGTTAAATTAAATCCATCTGTTACAAATTTACTAAATCCATCTATTGTTCCTTTTACAACAAGCCCCGTTTCAGTAACAGTCATCTTTTCAATTTTCAAGCCTGGTATTTCGCTTTTTAATTTTAAATTTGTTGTTTCTCTATTATAAAATTTTTCTGGTACATTTAATTCAAAAAGCCATTCTGAATTTGATAAACTAAAGTCTTCTGCATTTATCATATTTTCTTCTGATACTTGTGTCATTGAATATCCTAAATCAAATAATCTTATAAAAATTTTTTTGCTTCTAGGAAA
The DNA here is from genome assembly GCA_934141475.1 of uncultured Clostridia bacterium. Lineage (GTDB taxonomy): Bacteria > Bacillota > Clostridia > TANB77 > CAG-508 > CAG-269. Next base: position 6,019 of record CAKPCG010000009.1, on the reverse strand, counting down.
TTCTTTAGATGTACCTATTTCAATTTGAGAGGTTATATTTCTATCTTTAGCACTTACATTTTGAATGCCACAATTATCTGTAATTTGTATAGCATAAATATCATTTTTGTTGTATTTAACTCCTATTTCTTTATATAAAAATGGTGTATATAAGTCATATTTTTCGTTTGATCCTAGGTGCATTCTTGTATATACTGCATAAACATTTTTGTCTTCGTCATATACAGCATAACCAAATGAGAATCTCTCAGAATCTAAATTTATACTATCATCAAATTTAAAATCTACAGTAGCACAAAATTTATCATCTGTAATCATTATTGAATTTATTTTTGCACTAATTCCATCTTGTGTAATATAGTTTGTAGTTACTTGTTCACTATAACCGTGGTTCACTGCTTTCTTTTATTTCTCCTGTTTCTTCTATGTAGTTTCTATTTTGATATTCTTTAAATTTTATGTCCCATTGTATTTTAGCATAAATTTTTGGTGATACAGTACCAATAATAACTATTATAGCAATACATGCTGCAATGTTAATAATTTTTTTTCTAAAATCTTTCATTTTAACCACTTTCCTTTCTTTAATAATTATTTTTTTATAATTAACATTTTTGTTAAATTCACTTTGCATATAGTTTTTAAATGTATTATTAATCATTTTATTTTCCCTCCTTTCCTATTTCTTGTTTTATTTGCTTTAATGTTCTATAAATCTTATTTTTAACGTTTGATTCACTTATATTTATTTCCTTAGATATTTCTGATATTTTTAGACCCATAGAAAAATATAAATAAAAAGCTTTGGCTGTTTGTAAATCTTTTTTCTTTACAAAATCCCATACATTTTTTACATTTTCCTTATTTATAAAATCCGCTTCTAAATCTAATTCATCTTTCACAAAATTTATTTCTTCCTCATCATCTTCTTTTCTCTGTTTAAATAACTTATAAAGACTTTTTGAATAATGCCTTTTTATTATATTATTTGCTATTCCTAATATATAATTTTCAATATTATTTACATTGATTTTTTTATTTTTCTTTAATATTTTTAATAATTCTAAATATGTATCTTGTAAAATATCATTTACATCATCTAAATTGTTGCATTTTATAATAATAAATTTTAAAACCCTAGAATATGTTTTTTCATATATTTCTTCAAAGCAACTTTCTTCGTTTATTTCTTCCATTAGTACTTTCCTCCTATATACTTTATAGTCGCATTTTTTCTAAAAAAAGTTTCAGTTTTAATAAAAAAAGTATATCATTTTTTTCATGATATACTCTTTTTATTAAAATATTTTAAATTTCATTTTTATTTTAAACAAATCTCCATCCAAAATCAAATCAAAATTTCCGCCTTGCAAATTTGTTAAGTTTTGTGCAATTGAGATTCCAAGCCCACTTCCCTCTGTAGTTCTTGAACTTTCTCCTCTAACAAATCTTTGCATAAGTTCATCTGCTGATATATTTAATTTTTCCTTTGAAATGTTTTTTACCTCTATTATTGCTTCATCATTTTTTACATTAATGTCTATATAAACTCTAGAATTTTCCATGGCATATTTAGAAACATTACTAAATAAATTTTCTATAATTCTGTACATATATCTACTATCTGCATATATATATACTTCTTTTTGACCACAATCAATTATTGGTATTAATTTTTTTTGATTAAATTTGTCTTCAAATTCTCCTAATGCTTGTTTTATAAGCTCAACAATATTTATTCGTTCCTTATTTAAGGTTACATTTCCTGTTTGAATTTTAGATGCTTCTATTAAGTCTTCTGTTAATCTCTTTAACCTTTGAGATTTACTATCTAAAATTTCTATATATTCTTTTGCTTTTTTATTTTCTATCTTTTCATTTTTAAGTAAATCTACATAATTTATTATAGATGTTAAAGGTGTTTTTATATCATGAGATACATTTGTTATAAGTTCTGCCTTTAGCCTTTCACTTTTAATTCTTTCTTGCACAGCTGTTTCTATTCCCTCTGATATATTATTTATTGATTTTGCAACATTTTGAAATTCATGAGAAAATTCACTTGTATCAAGCATTTCTTGATTTTTTCCTTCTTTTATTTCTTCTAATCTTTTTTCTATTTTTTTACATTCTTTTAAAAATCTAATTACACGATATACTATATATCCATATAAAAAGCTTAGTGCTACAATTCTTAAAAATCCGAAAAAAATACTCTTAATAATTATAATACTTAATCCAATTAATATAGCTAAAATTATTACTTTTGCCGTAACTCCTAATGAATATGATAAATTTTTTAAAAATACATCTTTAAACCAATAAAAAAATTTACCTGTTAATGTCGTTTTCCAGAATTTTTTTGCTTTAAGTCTTCTTATAACTGTAATCATAAATATACAAGCTATTACATATATAATCAGTGCAATTGTTGTTATTATACTAATTCCTCCAATGTAGTCATTGTCTGTACTGTAATAATATTCAGATAATATAATAAATGGTATAGTTGCAATAGTAATTGATATAAATCCAACTATTTCTAATGGAATTTTGTCAAAATAATTTAAGTTTTCTCTTTCTCCTATAGAAACAGTTAAATATATAAGCATTAACATTGTTATTACAGAACCTAATGGAATTATAACATAGCAACATTTATCAATAGGTGGAAATTCTTTTATCATTTCCGTAATTGCAACCTCTTTTGATTTTTTACTAAAACCTTCTTCATATGCTGTATATATTTCAAAATCAGTATATTTAGTTGTATAATATATAGTTTCATCTTTTTCCTTTGAATAATATTTTTTTATAAAATAATCTAAATAATTAGTTCCATTTTTCGTAATTACTTCACTGTCTGATTCAATAAATCCATCTACTAAATTTACTTTTTTATATCCTTGAAGGTTTTCAATATATTCTTTTATTGAATCTATCGTATTTAATTCTTTAGTTGTATTAATATTTGTTATTGCTTTATTTTTATATATTGCAATATATTTTAGATCTTTTACGTTACTATTATAATCTTGTTTACTTGTAACATAAATTGTTTTATCTCCATCATTTATATTAAAATAGTTTTCGTTTTTGTATATTAAATCTTCACATATATCAGACATATCTTCCATGTAATAAGTACAAAATGACCTTGAAGCATAATATTTATCCTCATCGTAAGCTGTTCCATTTTTTACATAAACTGCAAACATCGATAGTACAACCGCTATTATAAGAATAGGTATACTTATAAAACATATTATTTTAAATATTATATTATTTTTCATAAAGATTCCACCTTATATCCTACTCCCCAAATAACTTTTAAATATCTTGGTTCTTTAGGATTTATTTCTATTTTTTCTCTTATATGTCTTATGTGTACAGCAATTACATTATCAGATATAAAATATTCATCTTTCCATACATTTTGGTAAATTTCTTCTATAGAAAATACTTTTCCTTTATTTTTTGCTAAAAACATTAAAATATTGTATTCTGTAGGTGTAAGTTTTATCTCTTTTCCGTCTATAGTTACTTTTTTCAAATCATCATCAATTACTAATCCACCATTTTTTATAATATTTTTTCCACTTTTTTCTTCATCCTCAAAGTTTGTATATCTTCTAATTAAAGCATTGACTCTTGCTATTAATTCTTGTGGATTAAATGGCTTTGTTATGTAATCATCTGCTCCAATATTTAGACCATGTATTTTATCTATGTCTTCTGACTTAGCAGATAATAATATAACTGGAATGTTTTTTTCTTTTCTTATTTCTGTTAAAGTCTCAATTCCATCTTTATTTGGCATCATTATATCTAATATTATTAAATTTATGTCATTTTTTCTTATCTGCTCTAGTGCTTCATTGCCATCATATGCTTTAAATATTACGTATTTTTTTCTTTCTAAGTAGATTTCTATTGCCTTAACTATTTCTTTGTCGTCATCTACTATTAATATATTATACATTATTGTTTCTCCTCTCTTCATCAAAGGAACTTTTTTAAAGGGGTGTTCCTTTGATGTGACTTTATTATATCAAACATCTAATTAAGAAAAAAGAGATAATTTATTAAGATTTTTTTAATATTAAAAAGCTAGGAATATAAAATACTTTTTAATTCCTAGCTAATTTATATTTTATAAAGTTATAACTTTATTGCATTTTCTACTTTCCTTAACATCAATTACTCTTTGATTACTTGAACCTTTCCATTCTAAAGTAGGATTTTTTTTGTCTTCCATAAATTGACCATCTACAAGTACATCTATATATTTCATTGCATCTTTGCCTTTTAAATCTTTATCAAAACTATATCCAGACCATGCCCAAATATTTTTTTCAGGATACTTTTCTTTAAAAGCTTTAACAAGTTTTGTTGTTCCCTCAATATTTTTAGGGTGCATAGGTTCTCCTCCTAAAATAGATAAGCCTTCAACATTTTCATTATCACATAATTCTAATACTCTTTTTATTGTGTCATCTGTAAATTCTTTTCCTGCGTTAAAATCATGTGTTTCTGGATTAAAACAGTTTTTACAGTTAAAGCTACATCCCTGCATAAATATAGATACTCTAACTCCTGGTCCATTTGAAATGTCCATTTTTCTTATCTTGTTATATCTCATTAAAATCCCTCTTCCTTTTTATTTATTCATCATCTTTATTATCTAGGTGTAAAACCCTTTCTTTTATTTCTTCTGTTCTACCTTTATTCCAGAAATTGCTTCCAATATATCCGCAAGTACGTCTTGCAACATTTAATGTGTCATGGTCTCTATTTCCACAATTAGGGCAATACCATTCTAGGTTATCATCTATTAAGATTTCTCCTGTATAGCCACAGTTTTGGCAATAATCTGATTTTGTATTTAATTCTGCATACATTATATTATTATATATAAATTCTATTACTTGTAAAACAGCTTCTATGTTATTTTGTAAATTTGGTGTTTCTATGTATGAAATTGCTCCTCCAGGGCTTAACTTTTGGAATTTACTTTCTAATTTTAATTTTGAAAAAGCATCTATATCTTCAAATACTGGAACATGGTATGAATTTGTTATGTAATTTCTGTCTGTTATTCCTTCTATAACCCCAAATCTATTTTTTAAACATTTTGCAAATTTGTATGTTGTAGCTTCTATCGGTGTTCCATATACACTATAATCTATATCTTCTTTTTCTTTCCATTCATTACATTTATCATTTAATTTTTGCATTACTTCCACTGCAAATTTTTCTCCTGCTCCACCATCTGTATGGCTGTGACCTGTCATATATTTTACACATTCGTAAAGTCCTGCATATCCAAGTGATATTGTTGAATATCCTCCATGAAGTAATTCATGTATACTTGCTCCTTTTGGAAGTCTTGCTAAAGCTCCATGTTGCCATAAAATAGGTGCTACATCACTTGTTGCTTTACTTAATCTTTCATGTCTTAACATTAATGCTCTATGGCATAGCTCTAGTCTTTTATCTATTATTTTCCAAAATGTATCCATATTTTTTTCTGATGATAATGCAACATCTACTAAGTTAAGTGTTACAACACCTTGGTTGAATCTTCCATAATATTTTGGTTTATTTGTTTTTGGATCTACATATGGTGTTAAGAATGATCTACAACCCATACAAGGGAAACAATTTCCTTGTCCATTTTTATCTATTTTAAATTCTAGCATTTTCTTTTCTGATATATAATCTGGAACCATTCTTTTTGCAGTACATTTTGCTGCAAGTTCTGTTAAATACCAATATTTGCCATCTCTTTTTGTATTGTCTTCTTCTAGTACATATAATAGTTTTGGAAATGCTGGTGTTATATAAACTCCTTTTTCATTTTTCATTCCTTGAATTCTTTGTTTTAAAAATTCTTCTATTATCATTGCAAGCTCTTCTTTATATTCTTTTGTTTCTCCAAGGTAGAAACATACACTTAAAAATGGTGATTGTCCATTTGTTGTTGTCATTGAATTTATTTGATATTGGAATGTTTGTA